>CBFIGH010000010.1:0-37137 GCA_965662115.1 Cyanobium sp. | reverse complement strand
CAGCAGCTCCTTCAACAACTTTGCGTAGGTGATGTTGACGCTCACCGTGGCATTGAGCCGCTGCACCAGGGAGTTGATCAGACGGTCCTGGGTGTTGGAGAGATTGAGCTCACTGTCCAGGCCGGTGAGATAACGCAGGCGCACATCACGGAAGGCTTCCAGGGCCGCGGCCACTCCGCGTCGGGCCGAGCTGAGCTTGGCCAGGCTGGCTTCGTGGTTGAAGAACGCCTGCTCGATGCGCAGGCGGATGTCGTTGCGCGTGGCGGCGTACTGCTGGGCTGTGGCCGCTTCCCGTTTGGCCAGGGCCCGCGCCTGGCCTGCTGTGGTGCCGGCATCAAACAGCAGCCAGGTGAATGTCAGTCCCACCGACCAGTCCCAGCCGTTGGTGGTGCTCAGGGGCAGGGCCGTGGCGCCACAGCAGCCCCCACCCCCGACATCGAAGTTGCCCAGGCTGGTTTGGGAACCACTGCCACCACCGCTGGCAAACAGGGAGAGTTTCGGCAACAGACCTGCCGCGGTGGCCTGGCTCTGCTGGGCGAGGGCCGTGCGGGTGGCCAGGATCGCTTCCAGTTCGGGATTGCCCCGGTAGGCCGCCAGCAGGCTGGCTTCCAGATCGAGGGGCCAGCGGGGCTGCACCACGATCGGGTCGCTGGGGCTGGGGGTCACGGTGGCAGGCAGGTTGAGCAGCACCGCCAGCTGCCGACGCGCCACCGCCCGATCGGCCAGGGCCTGGATCAGGGTTTCTTCATCGGAGGCCTGAATCGCCCGGCGCCGCAACACATCCAGCCGGGGCACCAGCCCGGCCTGCTTGAGATCGAGGCTGTCCTGCAGGATCACCAGATCGTTGCGCAGGTTGGCGTCATAGACGCGCACCAACTGTTCGTCCCGCTGGAGCTGGTAATAGGCCTCACTCACCTGCAGTTGCAGGGAGCGCAGCTGGTTGGCATAGGTGTTGCGCTGCTGCTCCAGGCTGGCCCGGGCCGCGCGCACCGTGGGTGTGCGGGCGAAGTCGAGCAGGGCGTAGTTGAGCTGTAGCCCGCCCTCAACACCCCATTCCCCAGACGTGGCTGCGACCGACCCACCGTCGGGCACATAGAAGGGGCCATCCGGTGGATCGAAATTCGGCCCAAAGCCCAGGTTGTCGTTGGGCTTGTTGGAGGTGACGGTGCTGCGGCTGCCCTCGTAGCCGCCGGTCGCAAAGGCGCTGATCGTGGGCCAGTAGCTGCCCATGGTGGCCTGAACGCTGGCCAGGGCAGAGGCCACCTGCTCGCGCTGGGCCTGCAGGGTTGCGCTGTTGGCAAAGGCGATGGCCACGCCCTGCTCCAGGCTGAGACTGGCGACGCCGCTGGCCTGAAGCTGCTCGGGGGTGGGCAAATCCAGCGGCGGGCCCGCAACCGTTTCAGCAGGTTGGATTGGGCCTGCGGCAGGTTGGTTGGCCCGGATCAAATTGGCGGGCAGCTCCGGTGTGCTGAGCACGTTGCCCACCGGGGGCTCGGGCTCGCTGGGCAGCAACCGATCGAGCGCCCGCAGCTCCGCATCCAGCCGCTGCCAGCTGCGCTCCAGCAGTTCGGTGCTTGGCTTTGGCCTCGGTTGGGCTGGAGGCGGGGCAGGCCGTGGGGCCGACAGCGCCGCCTGGGATAGCTGGGCGGGGATCAGCCCCAGCCACAACAGGGCGACGACGCTGTTGCGGAGTGCCACGGGAAAAAGGGATCAGCGCCTGGGTCGTCGCACTCCGATCGGAGAACGGGGTTTTCGGCCCTGGGGATGTTCAGCTGCAGGGGCGGCCGCGGTTTGGCTTGGTTGACTTCTCTGGCTTGGTTTAACCAGCTGCCTGGGTTTGCCGAGCACGCCGGCGATCATGATCGCCACATAGAGCTGGCCCACGATTGTGATGGCGACGCTGGCGGTGAGGCTCGTGAGGCTGCCGTTATTCAGCATCGGACTGCCAATCGTCGTAAGGCTGGCGAAGGCAGCTCCCAGCATGGCCGGCGCATGGCCGATGCCATCGGGCAGGGTGTGGCCATGGGCCGGCAGGGTGAAAGCCGACGGGTCGAGCACTAGTAGGGAGTTGAGCACGATGCCGCCGGTGAATCCCACCAGCAGGTATCCAGCTGCAGCCCCCATCAGCAGATCGCCGCTGAACACCGGTTCTGCAGCCAGAGCGTTCACCAGGCTCCAGAGCAGGGAAAGCATCAGCGTCAGCCAGATCACCAGATGGATGACGCTGAGCTGCACAGCCAGCGCCGGACGCAACACCAGCGTCAGCTGCCAGATCAGTTCCATGGCCAGCGCCAGAAACCAGCTGATCATCACCAGCTTGCGGCGCACCAGCATCGTCTGAATCCGGGGCCAAAGGGCCTCTGGCATCGCCTTCATGGCTGAGAGGTTGAGGCGGTTTTGGGGCAACAGCGGCGAATCCGCCAACACCGCCACAGCGGAGATGGCCAGATAGACCAAGCTCACCAGCCGCGGGGCTTGTTGCAGGCCCCGCAGACCCACCAGGGAGATCACCTCGACCGCCAGCAGACAGCGGTAGAAGGTGTGGCGTTGCTGGATCAGGCGGCTGAGCTCGGCCATCGGGGGGATCAGGCCCTGCCCAAGATTGCCGCCCAGTTTGCTTCGGCATTGCGGATCGCCTGCTCGGCCTGTCTGCAGAGCATCAGCCGGCTGGCGATTCGCGCCAGCCGCTCCAGGGAAGCCGTGTTGGCGGTGGGATCGTTGAGCTCCTGGCCCAGCTCCTGCCAGCTGCGCGGCAGCTGCAGCCCGGCATCGGGCGGCTTGGGCAACCCCCTGCGACAGCGAATCTGCCGTTCCCAGTGGCCCAGTTGGCCAGCCATGGCCTGCAGCAATTCCGCTTCAGCCCGGTGCAGTGACTCCACCAGCAGGGGATCCTGGTGGGGGGGGCTCTCCCGCCCCAGGCCGCCCACCAGGGTGATCAGGCGAGAGACGGTGGCATCGAAGTTGGCCATCAGCAGCGTCGCCGGATGGCGCTCCGGCAGGGTGCCCAGCTCCTGCAGCAGGGTTGGCCGTTGGCGCCGAATGGCGATCAACTGATTGCGCAGCGCCCGGTAGCGGTCGTTTCCCACCGGATCGGCCACCCGCCCCGCCCTGGCCGGATCCACCCGCGCCGCCAGATCGCCAAAGCAGCTCTGCAGCTGGCCGAGCAGATCGGCGACCAGAGCCAGGCTGCTGTCGAATCCCCGGGCCGGCCAAAACAATCTCAAGCCCAGCAAGGCAATCAGCACGCCGAAACAGGTCCAGAACAAGCGAAGCGGAATCCAGGCGGCCAGGCCGCCTTCGTGCACCAGCCAGCCCATCACAATCACGATGCCGCCCACCTTGTAGCCCACCTGCAGCTTCAGCAGCCCGCCCAGCAGGCGCAGGGCGCCGAGGGTCAGGGCGATCCCCAGGGGCATCGGCATCCCCCGTAACCCCTCGTAGCCGATCAGCAACAGCACCGACCCGAGCGCCGTGCCAAGCAAGCGCTGGCGCCCCAGCGCGATGGCGCCGCCGTAGGTGCCCGTGGATACGGCCAACACCGCCAGCGCCACATACATGCTGTCGCCCACCCCTGACAGGCTGGCGAAGGCGTTGCCAAGCCCGGCGGTGAAGGCGGTGCGCAGGCCGTTGCGGTTGATCACGGCGGCGCCAACCTGTTCAGCCCCCCGAGGCAGGCGTGCAGGGGCCGCCCTTCCTCGGCCAGGGCGAGCAGCGGTAGCAGGGGCGACTGCAGCTTCTGGGCCAGCTGCTGCCAACGCTGGGGCTGACGCCCTGGGGTGGGTGTGGGATCCCCACTGAGCTGCCGTTGCAGCTCTCCGACTGCGTGCCGCAGCAGATCGGCCTGCAGGATCTTCTCCTCGGGCAGGCCGGCCATCAGCCGCTCCCAGGCGATCCAGTGAAAGTGGGCCAGCTGCCAGAGCCGCAGCCGTTGCTCCCAGCCGCTGCGCTTCAGGGCCTGGTGGCGGGGGCCGCTGCGTTCCCGGGCCACCAGTTGCTCCATCCGTTGCAGGTCGTTGCTGAGCGGGGCGGGATCCAGCGGCTTCGGCCTGGATCGCCGTTGGGCCAACCAGTCGCTATAGGCCTGCAGCTGGGTTTGCAGCAACCGGCGCAGGCGGCCATCGGCGGCGTTGAGTTCGCTGATGCTGTTGTGCGGCCAGAACAGCAGGCCCACCAGGATCGCCACGACGCAACCCACCACCGTGTCGAGGGCCCGGTTGAACACGTAGTCCCAGCCGAGCGCCGCATGGTTGGGAATCATCAGAAACATCACGGCGATCAAGGAGGCCGTGCTGAGGGCGCTCTGCCAGCCCAGCAGCTGCAGCACCGGAATCATCACCAGCAACGACACCAGCACGCCAATCCAGCCACCGAGGATGGTGTGCACCAGGAAGGTGATCAGGCCCCCCGCCACCGTGCCCAGGATGCGGCCACTGGCGGCCTGCAGCGTGTGGTCGTCGTTATCGTCCACAACCATCACCACCGCCAGCAGTGGGTACCAGACAAACTGAATCCGTTCGGTCCAGACGGCAATGGCTGCGGTGAGCAGCGCGGCCACAAAGAGCTTCAGGCTGTTGCGCAGCAGCTGGTTTTGCACGGCCTGCGGCAACGCTGAGCTGGCAGGAGCTTATGGGCACCAGCAGAAGCTCGCTTTGTAGCCATGGGCGGATTGCCAGCTTTTAGTCCGGATCTTCTGATCCTGCTGCGCCTTGGCTTAGCGGTCCTGTGTGGCCTGGCCGTCGGCATCAACCGCGCCCACCACGGCAACACCAGCCATCCCAACCGTCTGCGCGTGCATGTGCTGGTGGGCCTCAGCGCCTGCCTGATGGTGCTGGCAGCCGGTGAGGATTCCGATGCCCGCAGTCGGGTGATTCAGGGGGTTGCCACCGGCGTGGGATTTCTGGGGGCGGGCGAAATCCTCGTCCCCCCGGCTGGTGGCAAGGCGGGGCTGCCCGAGGTGCGCGGTCTCACCAGCGCCGCCTCGATCTGGTTCACGGCAGCCCTTGGGGTCACGGTGGCCGCCTCGACGCCGCTGCTAGCGGGAGTGGCCCTCGGGCTTGCCCTGATCACCCTGTCCCAAGGGAGCAACGGCGGATCGGTGCAGGATGGCGATCAGAACAAAAAGCGATAGCGACCGGTATCGCCGCTGGCATCCAGGGCCGGCTGGGGCCACTCGGCGTCCCAGTAGCTGATGTCATTGCGGTAGAAGGGCCGCCCACCCAACCGTTTGGTCTCCAGCTGGGTCGTGCCCATGGCGGTGATCAAGCCGCCGAGCTCCATCGGGCCCAGATCCGTTTTCAGGTTTTGTCCCGCCGCAGCCAGCAGCACCGGCAAACGCACGAGATGCTCCGGTCGGGTGAGTTTGCGAAACAGGGCCTGCAGGGCCAGTTGCTGGCGTTCCAACCGACCGATGTCACCCATTTCATCGTGGCGGAAACGCAGGAAGCCCTCCAGGTCGCGGCCCTTGAGGGTCTGCAGCCCCGGCTGCAGATCGATGTAGAGGCCCTGGCTGTGATCGCTGTAGACCATCCGCTTGGGCACATCCACATCGATGCCCCCCAAGGCGTCGGCCATGCTGCGGATGGCCGACAAATTGACCACGACATGGTGGGTGATCGGACGTCCCAACTTGCGTGAGAGTTCGCGCTTGAGCAGATCTGTGCCGCCAAGGCTGTACAGCGCGTTGATCTTGTGGGGCCCATAGCCCTCCGCCTCGATGTAGGTATCCCTCGGCACCTGGGTGATCCGGGTGGTCCCGCCATCGACCCTCAAACTGGCGATCACGTCGGTGTTGCCCCCGCCCACATCCGTGCCGAGCAGCAGGATGTCCTGGTTGGTGATGCCGCTCCAGGCCGCAAAAGGATTCGTGATGGCCGGGTTCTTGCCCGAGCCCCCATCGGAGAGCAGCTCGGAAAGCGGGGCCGCCAACAGCAGGCCCCCACCCAGCCCAATCCCGATCGCCAACAACACGGAGCCGCGTCTACCCCGTCTGCGGGGTCGATGGTTCTGGGTGGGTCTCATCCGCCAAAAGCTATTGCACGATCAGGGCCCTACAACACCAGGGGCTCCCCGCTGCGCAGACCGGCCTGCACGCGCCAGAGATTGGCATAGGCCCCGTCGGCTCCGATCAGCTGGTCATGGCGGCCGCTTTCAACGATTTGGCCCCGATCGATCACCACAATCCGATCGGCGTGACGCACAGTCGAAAGCCGGTGGGCAATGACCAGGGTGGTGCGCCCGGCGGTAATGGCCTCAAGGGAGCGCTGGATGGCCGCTTCGGTTTCATTGTCGACCGCAGCGGTGGCCTCATCAAGGATCAGCACCGGTGGGTCTTTCAACAGGGCCCGGGCCAGGGCAATGCGTTGACGCTGACCGCCGGAGAGGCGCTGGCCCCGCTCCCCCACCACGGTGTCGTAGCCGTGGGGCAGATTTTCAACAAAGGCGGAGGCTTCGGCCAGCTGGGCTGCCCGCTCTATCGCGGCCCGGGGGGCCTCAAAACTGCCGTAGGCGATGTTTTCGGCCACCGTGCCGTGGAAGAGGAACACCTCCTGGCTGACCAGACCAATCGCCCGACGCAGGTGGTCGAGGCGCAACTGCTGAATGGGGATGCCATCGAGACAGATGCTGCCTGCCTGGATCTCATGGAGCCTGAGCACCAGCTTCACCAGCGTGCTTTTGCCGGAGCCCGTGGCCCCCACGATGCCAAGCGTGCTCCCGGCCGGCACCTCCAGGTTGAAGGCGCTGAACAGGGCGTCCCGGCCCCCATAGGCAAACTTCACACCCTTAAAGCTCAGCGCACCGCGCACCGCGACCAGCGGCAGGGCCAGCTCGCCGCTGGCGATCGCGATCGGCGTGTCGAGCAGGTCGAGCACCCGGTTGGTGGAGGCCATGGCCCGCTGGTAGTCGTCGAGGGTGCGCCCGAGGGTCGTGATCGGCCAGAGCAGACGCTGGGTAATGAACACCAGGAAGGCGTAACTGCCAGTGGCGATCGCGCCGCGCCAGGCCTGCAGACCGCCGATCACCAAGATGGCGATGAAGGCAAACAGAATCGCGAAACGAATCAGCGGCACAAAGGCGGCCGAGAGGCGAATGGCCCGGCGATTGGCCTGGCGGTAAGCCTCGCTGCGCTGCTCCAGCCGACCCAGCTCCCAGCCCTCAGCCGAGTAGCTCTTGATCGTCAGCATGCCGCCGAGATTGTTGGCCAGCTGGCTGGCCAAAGCGGCAGCCTGCTCCCGCACGGCGGCATAGAGGGGGGCCAGGCGCCGCTGAAAACGCAGCGAGCCCCAGAGAATCAAAGGGATCGGGATGAATGCCACCACCGCCACATCGGGCGAGAGCAGCACCATCGCCGTGCCCACCGCCAGCACGGTGGTGATCAGCTGCAGAATCTCGTTGGCGCCGTGGTCAAGGAAGCGCTCCAGCTGGTTGATGTCGTCGTTGAGCACGGCCATCAAGCGGCCACTGCTGCCGGCTTCAAAAAAGCCCATCTCCAGCTGCTGGAGGTGGTCATAGGCCTCGACCCGCAGCTGGTGCTGCAGCGTCTGGGCCAGATTGCGCCAGAGCAGCCCAAGCAGATATTCGAAGCTCGACTCAGCGCTCCAGACCACAAAGGAGAGCACCGCCAGCACCGCCAGCTGGGTGGGCACGGTGGTGAATCCGAAGCGGGCCAGCCAGGCGTTGTCCTGTTGAACCACCACATCCACCGCCAGGCCGATCAGCACGGGCGGAGCCAGATCAAACAGTTTGTTCAACACCGAGCAGGCCATCGCCAGGCCCAGCCGGGAGCGGTAGGGCCGCAGGGCATGGATCAACCGCGGCATGGCAGGGCTGGCCAATCAGCTAGCCCACTCCCCGGAACTGGAGGCAATCCAGGCCGGGGAGTCATGGCAGGGTGAGACCCTGGGGTTTGAAACGGCGAGGCTTACCAGCGGTTACCGCCGCCGTAGCCGCCGCCGCCACCACCGCGGTTGCCGCCACCACCGCCACCGCCTTCCCTAGGGGTGGCTTTGTTGACGCGGATCATGCGGCCCATCCATTCGACCTCCTGAAGGTCGTCGATGGCCTTTTGTTCGGCGGCGTCATCAGCCAGTTCAACAAAGGCAAAGCCGCGTTTGCGGCCAGTTTCCCGGTCGAGGGGCAGGCTGCACTGGCGCACCTCTCCGTATTGGCCGAAGAGATCGAGCAGGTCCTCACGCTCAGCCTGGAACGAGAGGTTGCCAACGTAGATGGTCATTAATGGAGCAAAATCCTGGAACTGATTGGGCCGAGGCTCCAGTTCGTGGGGGCGCTCCAGTGAGGACTGGGCGCACCTGATGGAGCCAGAACGACTGCAAATCATCCAAAATCCTACCGGCTTGCAGAACGCCCAGCCCCAGTGATGGGAGGTTTCATGGAGAACCGTGAAGCAGTTCTGAAGAGACCCTTGAGGCCACCCGCCGCGGCCCGATCGTGCTCCATTGTCAGCGAACCCTGATTCAGCACGACCTCCCCATGCCCGCCCCTGTCCCCTGGAGCCTCGCCTGGCGCGAGGATGGCGAACTGGCAATCCAGGATCGCTTCGACCTGCTGCAAAGCTTGGTGAGCACTGAAAGCCCCACGGCCCAGTGCTCTTTGATCGCGGCCGTGGAGCGGCTACCCGTCGCTGAGGTGTCCCCAATAGGCCTGGGCAGCGTCACGGGGCTGTGGGCTTAGTTGATCGCCCCTTGGGCGGGATTCGGTGAGGGCTTCCTCACCGAGCGCAGGTCTGGAGGGCGCCCACAGGCTTCGTTGGCGTCTTCCACATCACTTCCCTGGGCGACCCGTCCACCAACGCAGTCGCAGGTGCGGTCGATCAAAGCCAGGGAGAGCGTCTTGCCCTGCTGTTTGAGATCGGCCTGATAGGCCGAGAGACAGAAGGCTTTGACCACCTCAGCCAAACTGGCGGCTCTAGCCTCGCCCTCGAAGGCGATCAACCCGAGCACCAGCAATGCCAGAGGTAGGGATCGCAAGACGGGCAGACGCATGGTTGGGCTCAGGGTGGAAGGCTGCCCGAAACCGTGCTCCTAACCCTGCAGTCGCGAAAGTTGCAGGGGCTTGTTCATGACCCGCAATTGACGCAGGCCCTGGAACACATCGTCGGGCATGCCCTTGGGAAGGTCGACGGTGCTGTGGGTGTCGAAAATCTGAATTCGGCCGATTGAACGACCATTCAGGCCGGCTTCGTTAGCAATGGCTCCGACAATGTTGCCGGGCTTGATTCGATCTCGCCAGCCCACCTCAACGCGAAAACGCTCCATATGGTCTTCGGGCGGGCCGGAAGGCCGCTCGCCCCGGGGACCACGATCACGGTCTCCACGATCTCGGTCTCCACGATCGCGGTCTCCACGATCGCGGTCTCCACGCTCCCGGTCACGGCCGGGCCCGCTCTGGCGAACCTGATGGAAGTTGTCCTCACCCTTGAGCAGCAGGGGTTTGCCAGCCAGGGAGAGCTCGAGGGCCGCCAGGGCTAGCTGCTCCGAACTGGACCCCTGCTCCTGGGCCACCCGCTGCAGAATTTCACTGAGCAGGGCCCGTTCCTGCTCAGTGCTGGCCGGGGTCTGCAGGCAACCGGTGAGCTTGGCGCGCATGCGGTCCAGCCGGTTCTGGTTGATGGTGGCATTGCTTGGCACCTCCATTTCGGCAATCGGTTTGCCAACGGCCCGCTCGAGCCCGCCCAGAAAGCGTCGCTCCCTCGGGGTCAGGAACAAAATCGCATCGCCACTGCGACCGGCTCGACCGGTGCGGCCGATCCGGTGGACATAGGCCTCCGCGTCGAAGGGGATGTCGTAGTTGATGACCAGGCCAATGCGCTCCACATCGAGCCCGCGGGCCGCCACATCGGTAGCCACCAGCACATCCACCTGACCGCTTTTGAGCCGTTCAATCGTGCGTTCCCGCTGGGCTTGGGGCACATCCCCATTCAGCACCGCCACGTCGTAGCCATGCTGCTCCAGGGATTCGGCCACCGTGATCGTGATCGCCTTGGTGCGGGCGAAAACAATCACGCCTTCACTGGTTTCGGCCTCAAGGACGCGCTCGAGGGCGGCCAACTTGTGGGGCGCATGCACCATCAGATAGCGCTGGCGTATGAGGCTGGCATCAGCCGCTTTCTGCCTGATCGTGACTTCAGCGGGGCTGTTGAGATATTTCTGCGAAATCCGCCTGATTTCGGCTGGCATGGTGGCTGAAAACAGCACAACCTGGCGTTGTTCAGGGAGTTGCTCCAGCACCCATTCGACGTCGTCGATGAAACCCATCCGCAACATCTCGTCGGCTTCATCAAGCACCAACGCCCGCAGATTGGAGAGGTCAAGGGTGCCCTGGCGCATGTGATCCATCACCCGGCCGGGGGTGCCAACCACGATCTGAATCCCTCGCTTGAGCTGGTGAATCTGGTCACGAAAATCGGCGCCACCGTAAATCGCCAGGGTGCGCACCCCGTTCAACTTGGCGGCGTAACTGTTAAACGCATCCGCCACCTGCAAGGCCAGTTCCCGCGTTGGAGCCAGCACGAGCACCTGGGGCTTGCGCTCGTCCGGATCGAGGCGGGCCAGCATCGGCAGGGCAAACGCTGCCGTTTTGCCAGTGCCGGTCTGGGCCTGCCCAACCAGATCGCGGCCGAGCATCAACTCGGGGATGGCGGCCTTCTGAATCGGCGAGGGTTCCTGATAGCCGATCGCTTCGAGGGCCTGGAGAAGTTCAGGGCCAAATCCGAAGTGGGCAAAGCCCGGGGCGGCAGAGGAGCTCGTCGGTGTGGCGCTGTTGCTGGGCTGGTCGGCTTGGACCGGCAGATCAGCGTTGATCGGCAGCTCAAGGCTGGCGGAGCAGGAGAAATCACTGCCGCTGGAATTTTCAGTCACTGGATTCAGTTGGGCCTGGTGAAGCAGGGCTTGGGGAAGCTCTGGCTGGAACAATCCTTCAACGCAGGCCGGCAGAAACCCAATGGAGGCAATGATGACTGAGCTGTTAATCCCGAACTGGCCTGCTCACGGCTAGCCAACTTGTTCAAACCTTTCAGTGCGAATCGCCTGCAATTAATAAAACTGCCCTGCCCTTGAAAAAGGCTGATTGCAACTCTATCACCACCCCCGCTGGCGAGGCCGACAGATCAGAGCCGCCCAAAGTCATCAGCCAGGCGTTCGATGTCGTCTTCGCTCAGCAACGCGCCCCGCTGCACCTCGACGATCTCCAAATCCGCCTGGCCACCGCTGGCTCGATGCAGGGCTCCCTGGGGGATAAAAACGCTGGTTCCAACCGTTGCAGCGATCTGCTGATCGGCCACCTGCAGCTGCCCATCTCCCGCCACCACAACCCAGTGCTCACAGCGATGCCGGTGCCGCTGCAAGCTGAGCCGTTGACCCTGGCGGATCAGCAGGCGCTTGACGAGATAGTGCTCTCCATTGGCGAGCGATTCGTACCAACCCCAGGGACGCTCGACCCTTCCACTTGGTCTGGGAATTGGCATGTGCTCACCCCGCCAGGCTGGCGGCGCCAAGCGGCGATGGCAAGGGGGTGATCTGCGGCGTGATCAGGGTTGCCTGCTGCCTTGCCCTGGTCAGGGCCGTGTAGAGCAGGCGTTGCTGGGGGCGGCCCGTAGCCGGCATCAGCACCCACACCTCCGCCGCTTCGCTGCCTTGGGCCTTGTGCACGGTCAGGGCCAAGGCGGGCTCGGCATCGCCCAACTGGGCTGGATGGATCCACAGGGGTTCGGGGCTGCCTGGGTTGGCAAACAGCAGCCGGCGATCTCCACCGCTCTCCACCACCAGCCCCACATCGCCGTTGGCCAAGCCAAGCTCCGGAAGGTTGTGGCGGCAGAGCACCGGGGTGCCCAGCGGCCAATGGTGGGGCGATCGGGTGGCGGCATCCCCCAACAGGGCCTGGTGGATGGCCGCTACGCCCCAGCGGCCGCGGCGGAGCGGGGAGATCACCAGGAAGCGATCGAGGGCACCCAACAGGGAAAGGGCGGTGGCGGAATCGTGGCGAGCGCCTTGGCTGCAGCGCTGCTTCAAATCCAGCTGGTGCCGCCGCAACCGCGCCAGCAGAGCTGGGGGCAGGGTGTGGGAAGGCGCCTGCAGCCAGGTGAGGTTTGCGTCGGCAGCATTGGGGTCAACCATGCTGCTCAACAGGGGTTCAAGCGGCTGGTCGCCGTCGCGGAGGGCCGCCGCCACAGCAGCGATGGTGCCGTTGTTGCGGTAGGTGGTGCGCAGCTCAATGGCGGCGCTGCCCAAGGCCTGGCGACGGCCGGGCTCCTGGAGATCGAGCAGCACCGACCCTGGACCGACCGGCGGCAGTTGGGCTGCATCGCCCACCAACACCAGCCGGCAGGTGGGGGGCAGGGCATCCAGCAGGGCTTGCATCAGGGGCAGATCCACCATCGACACCTCGTCCACCACCAACAGGTCCAGGGCTAGGGGGTGATGGCGATTGCGGCCGAAGCGGTCGCCCCGACTGTCCAGTAACCGATGCAGGGTGCTGCAGGGCAGCTGCAGCTCGGTGCCCGCCAAAGCGGCCCGCAACCGGGCAGCGGCCTTGCCGGTGGGGGCGGCGAGTTGGATACGGCTGTCCGGCTGCTGGGCCACCAACGCCACCAACATGCGGGCCACGGTGCTCGTTTTGCCGGTGCCTGGCCCGCCCTCCAGCAGCACCAGTCCCCGCTGCAGCCCAGCCCTAACGGCCCGTTGCTGATCGGCATCCAGCCCATCCAGCGGGACAGCGGCGGCCTCACTGACGGACGCCATGGGCCGCTGGGCCCGCTCGATCAACTGCTGCAGCACCCCCTCCCGGTGACCGTGCCAGCGGCGCCATTGCAGTCGCCCGGCCACCATCACCAGCGGGCCATCGGGTTCGGCGGTCAGGGGCGATCGGGCCAGGGCCCCTCGATGCAAGGCACTGGGCACGGCAATCTCCAGCTGGCCCTCGGCCAGGGCCACGACCAGCGCCTCGATCAGATCAGCAACCAGGGGATCGGGATTGCAGCCATGCAGGCGCGGCAGGGCTTCGCTGAGCGCCGCCACCAGGGCCTCAAGCCAGCGCGGTTGATCCTGGGGAGGGGCCTGGCGGCTCATGGGGCACCCCCCAGGGCCCGGTCGAGCTGCAGCAAACGCAGCAAGGGCGGTCGCTCAACGAACATCCCCGGCACGGCATCCACCTCGGTGGCACCTGGAACCCCGCGCAAAAACACATAGGAATAGCCGCCGAGGTGCCGCTGGGGGCTGTACTGCGGCAACCGCCAGCGCAGGTAGCGGTGCAGGGCCACCAGATACAGGTGGGCCTGCAGGGGATAGTGATTGGCCGCCATCAACGCGGCCATGGCGTCGGCGCCGTAGTGCCGCGGTCCGCAGTGCAGGGGCTGACCCTGGCCATCGCGTTCGCCCAGCCAGTTGCTCTTCCAGTCGGCCACCCACCAGCGCTCGCCATGGCGAAACACCAGGTCGATCGAGCCGGTGAGAAAGCCCTGGCTGGCCACCTCCAGCCGGGCGAGCTGCTCCGCATAGGCGCCCCCAAACCAGCCCTGGGGATGGTCGATGAAGGGTTGGGCCAGGGAGCGGGCCCGCACCAGGGGAATGGGCAGGTCAAAATTCACCTCGTTGAGCCGCTCGGCCGCCTCGAGCTGGGCCAGCTGGAAGGTTCCCAGCTCTCCGCCCCAGGGGGTTGCCCTCAGCTGCTCAAGGCCGAGCAGCAGCGCGCCATGGTGGAGCGGGGCGATGCCGGCCCGCTGGAGCTCCCTGGCGCAGACCCCAGCCTGGTCGGCAACGGGCTGACGGAAATCGATCTGCTCAAGGATCCTGTGCAGGCAATCCCCCGCCTGGGCTCCCCTGGGGAAGCTCGCCAGGGGGCCGTCTTCGGGCCAGGCCTCGGGGCCAGCATCGCCCCTGGGTGGGGCTTCGAGCTCCTCGGCCTGGGCATCGGTTTCGCGGCCCTCCTCAAGGGCTTCGGGGGCGGCGGCGTGGCTTGATTGGGTCCAGCTGGTGTAGCTGCTGCGCCCCCAGGTTGGATCGAAAGGCTCCAGGGGCACAGGCCCCCGCTGCAGGGGCTCTGCCACGGCAGCGGGGGCGGCCAGCAGGGTGGCGGTAGCGGGGGGATCCACCAGGGTGAGCGGCAGGCTCCTGCGGACGATCCCCTGCTCCACCAGCTCCCGCCACTCGGCATCGCTGCGCCCCGCGTAGGGGTCCTGCTGGACATCGGGGGGGCTGTCCTGGTCGAACAGCCAAGGGTGGAGGGGGTTGCCCTGCTGTCCCTGGGCCGGGCCCCAGGCCAGCACGAGCAGGTGCTGGGCACGGGTGGCGGCCACATAGGCCAGGCGCTCGCGCTCCTGCAGCTCGGCCTGCAGCTGGTGCTGCCTGGCCTCATGGCCGCGGCCCCAATGGCTGTTCAGGTGCAGGTCGAGCAGGGGTTCGTCGCTTTCGGGCGGCGTCCAGCGCACACCGAGCCGGGGGGATCCCTGAGCCCCTGGGGCCTGCCAGAGGTAGGGGCAGATCACCACCGGGTACTCCAGTCCCTTGCTGCGGTGCACGGTCACCACCGACACCGCCGCATCCACCCCGTCGCTATGGGGCTGGTGGGCATCGGATACGGAGCGGTCGGGATCCAGCCGCAGCCGTCGCAACCAGTCGGCCGCCGCCGCCGCTCCCAGCTGGTCCTGGTGGATTCGTGCCGCCACCAGCTCGCCGCCCTGTTGCAGATCCGCCAGCAGTCTCCCCCCCAACGAAAGCCGGGCCAGCTGGCGCTGCTCCAGCAGGTTGGCCAGCACGCCCAACAGGCCGATCCGCGGCATCTGGGCCGCGAGCTGGGCCAGGCGAGCGGCCAGGCCACCCCATTGCTCCGGGCTGGCCTGGGCGATCTGGGCCGCACTCCAGCCCAGCAGGGGCGAAGCGGCCAGCAACCTCAGCCGCTGGGCCCGGCCCGGCTCGGCCAGGGCATCCAACAAGCGCTGCAAGGCCGTGGCCCCGGCGCTTTCAAACACATCCCCCTGACTCACCAGCCGGCTGGCGATGCCACACCCCTCAAGCGCTCCCCGCAGGGCTTCAGCCTGACGGTGGGTGCTGACCAACAGGCAGATGGCGTTGGCGTCCAGACCCCGGTTGAGCAGAAGCGTGGTGTAACGCGCGATTTGGCCAGGCAGTTGCCGCTCCAGGCTGGAGCGGCTTGGCGGTTTCTCCCCGGCCTGGCGCTGACCGCCCAGCCAGAGCAATTGCAGAGCAGCTTGGCCGGCTGGGAGCACCAAGCCGCCATCGCCGAGCTTGGCCTGCACCGGGGGAACGGGCAGGCCGCTGCGGCGGAGGCCAGGCTGCATCAGCCCATTGAGCCCCGCGACCAGGGCCCCATTGGAGCGGTAGTTGTCGCTGAGGCTGCTGATGCCCCCGCCGTCGACAGCCGCTTGGCGAGCCTTCAGGTAGGTGGCCAGCTCGCCGCCGCGAAAGCGATAGATGGCCTGTTTGGGGTCGCCCACCAGCACCAGCCGGTGCCGCCCGGGTTCGAAGGCCCGCGCGAGGATCCGCCACTGGATCGGATCGGTGTCCTGAAATTCATCAACCAGGGCCACGGCGTAGCGCTGCCCCACCGCTGCCAACAGGGGGGTGCTGGCTTGCTCGCCTGGATCCAAGCCCTCGAGCAGCTGGGCAAAGCCGAGCCTGCCTGCCAGGCTGCGGCGCCGGTTTAACTCGGCCCGGCCCCAGTGGCAGGCGTGCAGCAACAGGGCCTCCGCCGGCCCCTCGATCATCTCGGCGATGGCTTCCAGCAAGGGGCGCTGCGGCAGGGATGGCCGCTCGCCTTCGAGGCCACGGGCCACCTTGAGAAAGGCACCGGGGTGGAAGTAGTCCCGCAACAACCCGCCGGCGCCGCCGCCGCTCCCGGCCGTGGCGCCGTAGTCACCGCCGGGGGGCTGGGCGGCGATCCAACCGTCCACCAAGCCGCAACGGTCCTTGGTGGGTCTGGCGCTGTACGGGGTGGTGGATTTCAGCCCCAGGGAGCGCCACTGGCCAGCGGAGCTGCAGAAAGCCGCCTCCAGGGCACGGCCATGGTCGGCCCAGAGCTGCTGAAAGCGATGCCAGGCCTCGGCCCAGCGGGCTTCGAGCTGGGGGGCCAGGGGGGCGTCGCCTTGCAGGTCGGGCGGCAGGGGCTCGAGCTGCAGCGCCGGATCCCCATCGAGTTGCCGCAGCAGATCTTCCAGGAGCTCCGGCCCGCCCAGACGCTGCTGCAGCCCAGCCAGCAGGGAGCTGCCCAGGGGCAGCACCTGGTGCTGCCAGTAGTCATGGGCCACCTGGCGCACCAAGGTGCCGTTGTCGCTGTCCAACTGCAACGCCGGAGCCAGGCCAGCCTCGAGGGCCTGGCGCTGCAGGCTGCGGCGGCAGAAGCCATGGATGGTGGTGATGTCGGCGGCATCGAGCTCCTCCAGGGCCAGCAGCAGCCGGGCCCGTAGGAATTGCGCCCGGGGCCGGAGCCGCTCCAACCAGTCCGCCAGGGTGGAATCGGGGGCAGCCAGCTCCGGGTCCTCCAGGCAGGCCAGGGCCAACTGCAACCGCTGGCCAATGCGGTCCCGCAATTCGGCGGCGGCGGCATCGGTGAAGGTCACCACAAGCAGCTGGCGCAGGCTGAGCTCGGCCTCGGCCACATACCTCAGCACCAGCTGGGCCAGGGCGAAGGTCTTGCCGGTGCCGGCACTGGCCTCGAGCAGGCGGATGCCCGGCTCCAGGGGAAAGCCATTGGCCTCAAAGGGCTGCTCGGCCAGTAGAGCCACTGCCTTCGAAGCCACCCTCATGGCAGTCGCTGCCGCAGCGGGGCCAGCAGCTCGCCTGCCTGAGCCGCCACCACCCCACTGGCCAGCAGGGCGGCACCGCTGAGGTCGCTGCCGAAACAGAGGGCCTGTTCCGGTTCCTGGCGTTCGCCCCGCAGCTGGCTGTGGCCTTCCCAGGTCTGGATGGCCCGCTCCTGGCCCTTCTCCAGCAGGATCCAGCCGGTTTCGGGCGGCACCGGCCAGCACCGCTGGCGCCAGCGGCCACGCAGGGTGGCCAGGCGTTGGAGTTCCTGCTGGGCGAAATCCTGCTCCGGAGCCAACAGGCGCAGCGCCACGCCAAAGTCACGCTCCCCCCGGGCGATCACCACCCCACCACTGGGGGCCTGGCCGGCGGCTGCGGCCAGCAAAAGCGCCAGCCAGAGCTCCAGTCGGTGGCGGCTGCGGGGCCTGGCCGTGTGCAGCACCACCAGGCAGGTTCCACGCCACAGGAGCTCCTGTTGCCATTCCTGCCACTGGGCCAGGTCGCGGTGCTCGGGCCCCAGGGCCCCAAGGCTGGCGTGGAGGCTCAACCAGCGTTGGCTGAGGCAACTGGCCTCAAGCTCCCCGGCCGCCAGGGGCGGCAACACCCCCTGGCCCCGGTGCCGCTCCAGCCAGGTAGCCGGCTGGGCCAGGGCCATCCCATCGGGTTGGGGGAGGGCCTGGCGCAGCAGGCCTGAGCGGCCCCGCTCGTCCAGACTGAGGGCATCGAGGTCGTCGAGCCGCTCGGCCCACTCCCGCGGCCGCAGCCCCAGCGCTTGCAGCCAGCTGGCCTGGGGGGCGAGCAACCAGTCCCGCAGGTCGCCATAGGGATCCCCCTGGTCGCTCTGGGCCTCGGGTGGGGGCTCGGAGCCGGCGAGGGGCTGGGGGGGAGCCAGACCGGCCGGCTGGTCCAAGAGCTGGCGGGCCTGGAGCAGGCGCCGATCACAGCTGCCCGGGGGCCGGCCAGCCATGGGCTGGAAATTGGCCCGGTCAAGGGGGTTGGCGGGATGGTCAACCAGCAAGCCCTTCCCCCGGCAGGCCAGTTGGCCCTGGAGCCACTCCAACCACTGGCGCACCGGGGTGGCGGGCGGCAGCGCTTCACCGCTGCGGGGGTCCCGGCTGTTCCAGGTCACCAGCAGGTGGTCACGGGCTGAGAGCAGCGCCTCCACCAACACATAGCGGTCCTGGTCCGCGGGGTTGGGGTCACCCAAGCGGCGCTGCTGCTCCAACAGGTGGAAGCCGGGCCGCTGGTGCTGGCGTGGATAGGCACCCGCATCGAGCCCCATCAGCACCACAACCCGGTGCGGAATCGCCCGCATCGGCTCCAGCGCGCTGATGGTGAGGGCGCCGCTGCGGTGCCCAAAACGGCCCGAATCGGCGGCCAGGCGCTCATCGAGCACGGCGGCTACCACCGCCGCCGGCAGTTTCAGATCACAACCCGCAGCGGCCTGTTGCCAGTCGTCGATGGCCGCGAGCACCAGGGGCAGTTCCCAGGCCTGGGAGCCGCCCTCCCCAAACAGGTCGACCAGCAGGGCCCGCAGACAGCTGTTCCAGGCCTCACAGCGGCGGGACCGCCGCAGGTCCTGGAGCCAGTGGCGCAACCGGGTGAGCAGATGCACCCAGCGCCCCAACAGCTCCACACTCACCCCGCAGGCCAGCGGGGCGGTTTCAGCCGGGGCCAGGCCGGGTTGCTCAGGCAGCACCAGGCCAAGCAGCAGCCGATCCACGGCCCAGGCGAGGCTGCCGCTGGCCAGGCCGCCGCGCTCCTGGGCATCCAAGCCCCAACGGAAGCCGCAACGCTGCAACAGCGGATGCAACGCGGCCGTTTCCGCCCCAGTGAGCTGGAAGTGGGCCTGCAAGGCGGAACTCTCCAGCAGCGCCTCCAAGGCCGATGCGGTGAGCCGTTCTCCGGCCTGCACCAGCAGCGCCAGCAGCGTGCGGCTGAGGCTGGCCTCGCTCTGCTGACTGCGGTCGGTCAGACGCCATTTCAACGTCACCCCCGTGGCATCACCATCGCCAAACACGGCCGCCACCAACGGCGCCAGGGCATCCACCTGGGGCGTCATCACCAGCACATCCCTGGGCTGGAGGGTGGGGTCGGCGGCCATCAGCTGCAGGATGCGATCACGCACGATCTGCACCTGGCGCAGCGGACCCGGACAGCGGTGGAACTCCAGGGAGCTGTCCACCGCGGCCAGCTGCAGCTGGGGATGGCCGGCCGGATCCACCAGTTGTTGCTGCAACTGATGCAACAGGGGGGCAGGCCCCTCGCCGCGATGGCCGGCGGCGGCGGCCACAAACAGATCCTTCTGCTGCCCCTGGCCCAGCTCGCTCTCGCCGCTGCCCTCGAGCAATTGCTGAAATTCCCCCCCCAGTCGCCCGAAGCGGGCCTCCATCCCGGAAGCCTCCAACAACCAGTCGCCATCGAGGGGCTGGCGCAGCGCGATGGCATCGCTGAGCAGCTGGCGACGACCGGTGCACCGCTGCCACAGGTCGCGGCAAGGCGTGAGCAGATAGAGATCCACCTGGGTGTGGAGGCTGAGGGCCTGGAGCAGCTGCACCTGGATCGGCGCCAAGCTGCTGAGACCGAAAAATCGCAGCGGATTGGCCAGGCTCGCCGGCGCTGGCGGTCCCTGCTCGAGCAGGGCGATGGCGTCGAGCACCCGCAATCCAAACGGTTTCACCCCAAGGCGATCCCGGAGCTGCAGCACCAGCAGCCGCTGCCAGGCCTGTTCGGGCGCACCGGGCTCCCCTGCCCACCAGCTGGACAGGAGGTCTGGGCGGTAGAGGCTGGCATCGTCGAGCGCGTCGGCGATGCTGCGCCCCAACTGCCACTGGGCCCGATCCAGCTCACCGTTGGGGCCCTGGCGGCAGCTCCACCAGTGGCGCAGGGCGGCCCCCTCAGGCTGCTCCATCACGGCGGGCAGCAGATTCAGCACCGGCCACACCAGCTGGTTGGCCCGCCAGGGATCCTGATCGCCGGGGGCATCGGCCAGCAGGCCATTGACGATCCGGCGCAGCTGGCTGCCAGGGAAGGGGTAGCGGATGTGGGCGGCGATGCCCCCCAGGTTGAGGGCCAATTGCTCCCCGAGCCAGCGGCTGGTGGGCCAGGTGTTCACCACCACCTGCACCTCCTCGAAGGGCCCCGGCGGGTTGAGCCGCAGCTGGGTGGCCAGAAGTTCGGCCAGGTGTTCGGCCCGGTTGCCCCGGAAGACGGTGAGCAAGGGCTTGGCTCAGGGGTGGACGATCAAGGCACGCAGCTTTGCAGCTGCTGGCTGAAGCTGGTGGCCTGGCGCTGCTGCAGACCTGGCACAGACAGGATGGCGCCGGTTTCGGGGCAGTAGGCGGAGAGCTCGCCGCCGTAGCAGGCCCCGGTGTCGACCATGACGATCTGGCCGAGGCGTCGCACATGGGGGCCAGGGGTGTGACCGATCACCACCTCACCGAAGCGGCCGTCATAGGCCTGCCAGAACGGCATCCGGATGCTGAGGTCGATCTGCCAGCTGGCCGGATCGAAACCGGCGTGGGTCGCCAGCCAGCCGGAGCTGGCGTAAGAGCGGGGCAGCTGGTCGAGCCGCTCCTGCCAGAGGCGGCAATGGCGATCGCCGAGTTGGCGGTAGGTGTCGCAACCGGCCAGGGCCCACTGGGCCGACCAGTCGCCCCGACGCAGGGCCGCCACCAGATCGGCCTCATGGTTGCCCATCAACCACACCGCCCGACCGGTTTCCACCAGAGACCAAGCCAGCTCCATGGTGCTGCGGATCTGGGGGCCGCGGTTGATCACATCCCCGCAAAGAACGAGCCGATCGCCGCTTGGCAATCGCTCGACCAGCCGTTGCAAGGAATCGGCGCAGCCATGGACGTCCCCGATCACCCAGTGGTGGCAGGTCCGTGAGGGGGACGTCATCGGTCCATCGCGTTATGGCCAGTCTTGCCTCCCCACCCGCTTCTTGTCAGCCCCCCCCCTGCGGCCATCGCTGGTACGGTCGCAGCAGGATCAGCCCGGCTCGATGAACCCAGCAGCGTTGTCGGTGGGCCAGCGGGTGAATGCCCTGGTCAAGGCCCTGAATGGAGCCAAACGCACCAATGAAGCCCTGGCCCGCTGCAGCAACGGCGAGGAGATGCTGGATGTGCTGCTCGATGCCTCCAGCAAGCTCGGGCTCGGATTGACCCGCCAGCAACTCGCCAACACGCCGCCGATCCGCGATTGGGTGTGGTGGAAAAACAAGGAGGCCCTGCTCACCATCGGCGACGACAAACCCCGCCACCAGCAGGACGGGCGCCCAACCAAGCGCTTCCTGGGCTTGTTCTAAGCCGCGCTGGCCAAGGCGTCAGGGATCGAGGCGCTGGGCGCTTCAAAGCCGCCCGTGGCCACGAATTCCAGCCGCAGCTTCAGAAAGGTGATGAACTTTTTGTCGGTTGACACCACCGCCGCCGCTGGCCTGGGAACGGTACGGGCCACAGGTTCAAGCTCTGGGGCCTCAAGAAAGGCCGGCCGTTGCACCAGCCAGAAGTCAATCGGCTTGTTCTGTTCGCCGTAATGGCGCACCCGCTCCCGCAGCACCTCGGCGAGCGGCTCCTCCACGGTGAGAAACGCTTCGCTGGCGGCGATGAAGTGGTAGGTGCTCATGGCTGGCGGCTGCCGAACAGGGGGTCGCGGCGCGGATTCTGGATCAGCACCTTCATCTGCCGCACCGCCGTCTCCAGACCCACGGCCAAGGCGCGGGCCACGACTGAGTGGCCGATGTTGAGTTCTTCCATGCCCTCAATCGCCGCCACCGGCTCGACGTTCTGATAGGTCAGGCCATGGCCGGCATTAACCCGCAAGCCGAGGCTACGGGCGATGAAACTGCCCTCCGTCAACCGGGCTAGCGCGGGGGGCTGCTGCTGCCAGGGGGCTGCCGCATAGCCGCCGGTGTGCAGTTCCACCCAGCGGGCGCCGGTCGCGGCACAGGCCTCCAGTTGGGCGGTGTCGGCGTCCACAAACAGGCTGACCCCAATGCCTGCTCCCTGCAGCCTTCCCACCAGCTCGCCCAAGGCCCCCCGCTGGCTGGCCACATCCAGGCCGCCTTCGGTGGTGACCTCCTGGCGCTTTTCCGGCACCAAGGTGACCATGTCGGGTCGGATCCGCAGGGCGATCGCCTCCATCTCGGCCGTGGCGGCCATCTCCAGGTTGAGCCGGCTGCGCACCACCTGGCGCAACAGCTCCAGGTCGCGATCCTGGATGTGGCGCCGGTCTTCGCGTAGGTGCACGGTGATGCCATCGGCTCCGCCCAGCTCAGCCAGCAGGGCATAGCTCACCGGATCGGGCTCCTCGCCGCGACGGGCCTGGCGCACGTTGGCGATGTGATCGATGTTGATGCCGAGGCTGGCCATGGTGGAGGGGGTGGTTCAAGCAAAAACCTGGCGAAATCCTATGGACGCCACACCCGGTTGCCCTGGCCAATTCTGCGGGACGCCGCTCCAACTGCCCGCAGCCGGCTGAAGACACCGAAGACCCCCCGTAGCGTCTGTGTTGATTTCCCCCTTCCATTGTTGGCGGCGCAGTCGGCTCGATTGGGTTCCCCCCGGGAACGGGGCCTGTGCAATGGCATCAATCCCTGGCTGGCGCCCCTGGCGATGGTGGCCAGCCAGGACCTAGCCCTCAAGCTGTTCTTCCGTCAGATCTTGGTTCTGGGGGGCGACCATTTGCCCCATGCCGGCCCGGTGCTGCTGGCCCCCACCCACCGATCCCGCTGGGATGCCTTGCTGCTGCCCCATGCCGCCGGGCGCCGGATCACGGGCCGAGATTGCCGCTTCATGGTCACGGTGGACGAGATGCGCGGACTGCAGGGCTGGTTTCTGCATCGCCTGGGCTGCTTTCCGGTCCACCAGGGCCGGCCCTCGATGGCCAGCCTGCGCTACCCGCTGGATCTGCTCTCAGCGGGCCAACAATTGGTGGTGTTTCCTGAGGGCCAGATCCAGCGTCAAAACGCTCCCCTGCAGCTGCATCCTGGCCTGGCCCGTCTGGCCCAGTTGGCAGCCGGCCAGGGGGTGGCGGTGACGGTCCTACCGGTGGGGATCGCCTACGACCACGGGCCGCCCCGTTGGGGGGATCGGGCTGCGCTGGCCTTCGCTCCCCCCATGGTGATTCGGGCCGGTGGTCGCTCTGCGGCGATCGCCTTCAGCGACGCGCTAGCCCAGGCCATGCAGGCCGCCGAGATCCAGGCGCTCGGCGCCCTGGAACAAGCCACCTAGAGTGAGTCCGCTTGTGTCTGCTGGTTGTGCGGAGATCGTCTCACTTCTTCTGCGTTCTAGGCCTGGCCCTAGCTGCCCTGGGAACTCCCCTGGCCCCAGTTGCGGTGCAAGCCCAACAGGAACCCCAGAAGGCCCTGGAATCATCGGGCAGTCCCTTTAGCCTCGATGGGGTTCGTGCCCTCCTGGCTCGCGGTGACGCCGCAGCAGCCAGCGGCAATCTCACCGAGGCACGCAAGTTTTACGACCAGGCCAGGGACGCCTCCCGCCGGCTGTTGGGCTTCTATCGCGACCTGAGCGGATCGTTCCGGGGCCTCGATGCCCGCATCCCCCGGGAGATGGACCAAAAGGGGCGCGAAACCCTGGAAACCATGGCCCAGGCCAACCTGCGCCTTGCCGCGGTGTTCCGACGCCAAAACCAGCCCGAGGTCGCCGTGCCCCTGTTGGTGGAGGTTGTCAAGGTGATGACCCCCGCCAATCCAGAGGGGCGCAAGGCCTACCAAAACCTGGTGGAAATCGGCTTTGCCTCGAGTCCTTACACGGCTGGAGCCCCCGCGTCACCCGGTGGCTGAGGCCTCTAGATTCCAGATCTTCACTGCATTGATCACCCGATGGTGCATCCCGACCAGGTGAAGGCCGCCATCACCGTGGCCATGCCTGATGCCACCGTCGAGGTGGAAGACCTCACTGGAGGCGGCGATCACCTTCAGGTCACCGTGGTCTCCATGGCCTTCAGTGGCCTCAGCCGCGTCAGGCAGCATCAACTGGTCTACGGGGCCCTGCGCCAAGAATTGGCCAGCGAAGCCATTCACGCCCTCGCCCTGCAAACATCCACCCCCTCCTGAGTCCATGGACGCCCCCACCCGTCAACGCATTGAAGAGCTGCTGGCCACCAGCCCAGTCTTTGTGTTCATGAAGGGCAGCAAGCTGATGCCCCAGTGCGGCTTCTCCAACAACGTGGTGCAAATCCTCCACTCCGTAGGGGTGGCGTTTGAAACATTTGATGTGCTCTCGGATGCGGAGATTCGTCAGGGCATCAAGGAATTTTCTGAGTGGCCCACAATCCCACAGGTGTACGTAAAAGGTGAATTCATCGGTGGTTCGGACATCCTGATCGAGATGTACAACTCCGGTGAGCTGCGCGAAACCCTTGAGGTGGCCCTCGCCAGTTGAGGGGGCCCTAGCAATTGGACCAGGCCCTAGCAATTTGACCAGGCCTCAGCGGCGGCCAGTTTCGTAGAGCGTGCGCAGATCGCCATCCGGGCCGACAAAGCTGGATGGATCGAGAATCCAGCGATCGATCAGCTCTTCGAGACGCCGTTGGCTGATCGGATCGAGCACGGCCGTGCGCCTGAGGGCGTGCAAGTAGCCGTCGGCGTAGAGCCTCAGCTCAGCTGGACTGTGGAAGCGATGGGCCAGATCCTGGCAGGCATCACACAGGGACTGGAAGTGGCGAATGGCGTCTGGATGCTGGAGCGCTGTCATGGGGTCCATAACCCTGATTCCATTCTGCCCCTTGCGGCCAGCGGCTGCGACGGTGATGGGTTGCAACCATCCCACCAGGCTGATCTGCGCCTTCTCCGTACTCTTCCATTATCGTGGCTGAGCACAGTTCCTTCCCCATCAGCTCAACACCTCCGCCGGTATCAACCAGCCAGCAGGTTCCCCAGGCTGGAAGCCAGCCCCAACGGGTGCTTGTGGTAGATCCCCACGCCACCCTGCGCACCGTGCTGGCCCAGCGCCTGCGTCAAGATGGTTTGCTGGCTGCGGCCGTGGCGACCGCCAGGGAAGCGGTTGATGTCTGCCAAGACCAGTCGCCCGATCTGTTGATCAGCGCTGAACTCCTGGATGAGAGTTCGGCCCTGCGCCTGGCTGCCCAGCTGCGCTGCCCGGTGATGGTGCTCACGGCCCGCACCGGCTCCGAGCCGGTGGTCACCCTGCTCGATGCGGGCGCTGAAGATGTTTTGCGCAAGCCTTTTGGCCTGGAAGAATTGGCTGCCCGTTGCCGCACCCTGCTGCGGCGCAGCGGTAGCGGTTTGCAGGAGCGGGTCTGCGTCGGGCCCCTTGAAGTGCATGTGCTGTTGCGCCAGGTGACCCTGCGCGATCAGCCGGTGGAGTTGAGCCCGCGCGAATTTGCCCTGCTCTGCGCACTGCTGATGCCGCCTGGAGTCGTGCGCAGTCGCCAGGAACTACTGCGCATGGCCTGGCCCCCGTTCAGCGGTGGGCCCCGTTCGGTTGACACCCAGGTGCTCACCCTGCGACGCAAGCTCGAACAGGCCGGTCTTGGTGAGGGCGGCGGCATCGAAACCATGCGCCAGCAGGGGTATCGCTTCAGCCTCGAAACCCTGCCCGAAGCAGCTGTCGAAGAAGATCCAGCCCGCCAGCCACTCAATAGCCTGGCCTGATTCAGCGCTGGGCGATGGCCACGGCGACTTCGCCCACCAGCATGGCCCCACTCAGGGCCGCCAGCAGCTGGTAGGTCCAGGGTGGGCTGATCCGGCCGATCGCGGTGGTGTCCAGGCCAGTTGCCTGGCTGAAGCGGTCGAGAAACGCATCGAAGCCAGCCACCCGCTGGGGCAGCAGGTAGGCCGAGCCATCCGTCGCCCTGACATAAAACACCCGGCCGCCCTGGCTGGTCGTCACCGGCGTGAGCGCACAGATCGCACTCCAGCTCAGGCTCCAGCCACGACGTAGCAGCCAGCCACACCAGGCCGGATGGCCGACGCGAATGCCCCCTTCGCTGAGCTCCACCTGCTCACTGGTGGCGGCGAACACCAGGGCAAGTCCAAGGGGCAGGGCCCCCCAGAGGGCCAAACGCACCGATCCAGCCGCCAGCAGCGGCAGGGGCGCCACCAAGGCAAGGTAGAGGCCAATCAGGGTGAGCCGGATCAGCGGTGCCATCGGGTAGCGGGTCGGGCCTAGGGCCCCAACGGCACTCATCGATCCTCGGCGGAGCCGGGCAGCGGTTCAATCAATTCGGGCGGTTGGTAGGTGCCGCTGAACACCTCCTGCTCGCGGCCCTTCCAGAATTCACCCAGACGCATCAGGTCTGCATGGGCCTCCCGCAGGCTGGCCAGGTAGGCGTCGGGATCCATGCTGTGCTTGGCCTCCTTGAGCTTGGTCAGCCGCAGAAGCTGCAGCATCCAGGGCTTGCCGAGCTCGCCGCGCTGTTCGAGATAGCGGGCCAGGTCTGCGGAATTGGGAGGCGGGGATCCGGGCATACAAGCCAGTTTATCCAGCGCGACCTAGGTTGCGTTGCCCCCTAGAACCCAGCCGTTGACATCGCCCCATCGCCCTTCGGAGCTGGATCTGAATTCCGGACTTGGCCATCGGCTCTCCCAGCGGAATCTGCCAACCGAGATCCCCAGGGATCAATTGAGTGACTTGGGCCTGGAAGCCGATCTGGCCTACCAGTTGGTGCACGACCACCTGATGCTCGATGGCAACGCGCGGCTCAATTTGGCCACCTTTGTGGGCACCTGGATCGAGCCGGAGGCCCTGTTGCTGATGCAGGAGTGCGCCGAGAAAAACATGATTGATAAGGATGAATATCCCCAGACAGCTGAGCTCGAAGAGCGCTGTTTAAGGATCCTGGCTGACCTTTGGCATGCGGAGAATCCAGACCAAACCCTGGGCACCTCGACCACGGGATCCAGTGAGGGCTGCATGTTGGGCGGCATGGTGCTCAAGTGGCACTGGCGCAAGCGGCGGCAGGCCGCAGGACTCGATGACCGGCGCCCCAATCTGGTCATGGGCACCAACACCCAGATCTGCTGGGACAAATTCTGTGCCTACTTTGATGTGGAGCCCCGCTTGGTGCCGATCACGCCCCAAAGGCTCCATCTCAGCGGCGAGGAGGCTGCTGCCCATTGCGATGAGAACACGATCGGTGTCGTGGGAATTCTGGGCAGCACCTTTGATGGCAGCTATGAACCGATCGGCGAGATTCAGGACTGTCTCGATGCGCTTCAGCTGCGCACGGGGCTCGACATTCCAATCCACGTGGATGCGGCATCTGGCGGCTTTGTGGCACCCTTCAACTCACCGGATCTGGTTTGGGATTTCCGTCTGCCGCGGGTGCAGTCGATCAACACCAGCGGGCACAAGTATGGCGGCGTCTTACCCGGCGTGGGCTGGGTGCTCTGGCGCGAGCAGACATCCTTACCAGAGGAGCTGCGCTTCAATGTCAATTACCTCGGTGGCCAGATGCCAACAATTGGCATGAACTTCTCCAGGCCCGGCGCCCAGGTGGTAGCCCAATATTTTAATTTTCTACATCTGGGCCGCTCTGGCTTTAGCCAACGCATGGCCACTCTTGAAGCCATCGCCTGTTATCTCGCCGATTCGATTGCTGAATTGCCAGCCTTCGAACTCGTCAGCCATCCGCTGGGCCAGCTGCCAGTGTTTGCCGTACGACTCAAGTCCAGAGTGGAGAACTGGACGGTGTTCCAGCTATCGGAAAAACTCCGGGCCCGGGGCTGGCAGGTGCCCGCTTACACGATGCCAGTCGATTGCACCGAAATGCCGGTGTTGCGCTTTGTGGTGCGGGCCGGCTTCAGCCGTGACATGGCTGATCAGCTGCTGGATGACATCAGACGGGCACTCACCTGGTTTGAGAGCTTGTCGATTCCCCTACCCCAATCAAATCAGGAGGGGCAAGCCTTTCATCACTGATGGAACCGAGCACCTTTCAGCACTACTTGATCGGTCTGCTGGCAATCGGCAATAACGTTTCTGCGATTGGCGCGTTCCTGGCCCAAACCCAAGGCCTGCCTCGCGCCACGGTGAAACGGATGATCCTGATCACCAGTGGAGCCTGCTTCGCAATGCTGCTGCTGTTCATGGTGGTGGGAACGGCCGTGCTCGATTTCTTCGGGATTTCGATCAGCTCCTTTCAGATTGCCGGCGGCCTTCTGCTTGCCGGCGTGGGGTTTGAGATGATGAAATCACGTCAACCCGGCGATATAGACATCAAGGCCGTTGATTTCAAGCATCAGGCCTTACACGGCAGTGAAGCCCAACTGTTTGCTTCGGCTGTGGTGCCAATTGCCATCCCACTGACCGTCGGCGCCGGAACCTTTTCCGCCGTCATTCTCTATGCCAATCTTGCCGATGCAATGGCGGCAAAGTTAAATCTGCTTGGTGCAATCACCGCCCTGGTCGTTGTAAATCATCTGGCGTTCAGCTTCAGTGCGCGCATTGTGCGGTTTGCCGGGGAGGCAGGCCTCAGCGTGTTCACCAAGATCATGGGCCTGTTCACCCTCTCGATTGGCATTGAATTCATCCTGCGGGGGCTGGGCAGCGTCTATCGCCAACTGCATTGAGCCCTGCCCTCCCGGCTAGTCGGGCAACCGCCACGGATTGAGGCCCAGGTCGGCACCAATCCGATGGGCACAGGCAAAACCGCTGAAGGCCACGGCGTTGAGGCCTTGGCCGGGGAAACAGGAATCCCCCACGGCGTAAAGGCCGGGGATGGCCGTGCGGTTGAACGGCATCGGCAGCAGGCCAGGCAAGCGCAGGGCTGGAATCGGACCGTAGCTGCCGCCAGCACGGCCAAGGAAACGGCGGTGGCTGCGCGGTGTGCCCACCTCCCGGTGCCGGATGGCGCCCTTGAGGCCCGGCAGGATCGATTCCAATCGCTGGATCAGCCGATCGGCATCGGCCGATTTTTTGGCGCGGTATTCGCTGGGCGCTAGCCCCTGCCAGTGCTCCATGGAGCTGGGGCTGAAGCTGTGCAAGATGTGATGCCCTGCCGGTGCCAGCCCAGGATCCAGCAGGGTCGGCATCGAGACAAAGATCACCCCCTGCTCGGCCTCCATCTCCTGCCAGGTTTCTAGCAGCAGGTGGTGGCAGTGAAACCCCTCAGGCACCACGGCAGCATCGATGCCCAGGTGCAGCGACAGAAAGGAAGGCGAGGGCTTGTAGCGGCGCCGCCAGGTGGTTTCGGCCGCCGGCGTGTGGGCCGCATCGATGAGGGTGGCAGCCGGGGAGCTTTCGCCACCAAAGGTGTCCCAGCGGGTGGCGTTGCTCACCACACGACGGGCGCGCAACGCTTCACCACTGGCCAGCTGCACCCCCACGGCCTGGCCGTTTTCAAGCAACACCTGGGTGACCCGGGTCTTGTAGCGAATGGCGCCGCCGTGGCTTTCCAGCCCCGCCACCAGCTTCTCGGCAATCACCCCCACGCCCCCCTTGGGGTAGTTGATGCCGCCGGCATGGCGATCGGAGAACACCATCCCCGCATTGATCATCGGCGTGAGGTTGGCTGGCATCACGCTCCAGCAGAAGCACTCCATGTCGATGAACTTGAGCAGGTCCGGATCGCTGATGTGCCGACGGGCCACATCGCCCACGTTCACCGGCAGCCAACGGGCCAAGCCCAGGCAGGCCAAAGGGGCCTGGAAAAACACTTTGGCGAGATAGGCCGGATCCTCAAGCGACAGGAGCGGCATCGCATCGAGGCAGCGGAACACCTGCCAACAGGCGTCGTAGAAGGCGCGGATGCCCTTGGCCTCGTGGGGAAAGCGGCAGCTGAGCTCGGCGATGAACCGCTCGTAATCGCGATCCACCGCCACATGGAGACCGCCAGGCAGGTGGTATTCGAGCTGGGCAGGATCACCAATCGTGTCGCAGTGCTGGCCCACATCGGCGAGGGCGCGGGTGAGCAGGTTGGTGTGGCCCTTTTCACCGAAGCCAAAGATCATCGAGGCGCCCACGTCGAACGTGTAGCCCTCGCGCTTGAAGCTGCCGCCGCTACCCCCAGGGATCAAATAGCGCTCCAGCACCAGCACCTTGGCCCCCTTGGCAGCCAGTTGGCTGGCGGTGACCAGGCCGCCGATACCAGCGCCGATCACAATCACATCCCAGGCGGGGGCTGAGCTGGCGGTCACCGGTGATCGGCTGCGACTGGAGCGACCCTAGGAGCCAACACAGAACGGCCAGCTTGGGGTTGGCGATGGTCAGACGGCGCGGCCTCTGGAGCAGACGGATGGAGCCTCGCCTGGACACGGCCAGCGGCAGGGGATCGGCCGGATCCAACCCTCAGGCGCGGGCCCGCTTGAGCAACAGCTGCAGCTGACCCACAGCAGCCCGGCCTATGTGGAACACGGCCCAGCTGGCAGCCAGCAGGATCGGAGCGACAACCAGCACCAGCCGAGCGTCCATGAAAGGCACGTAAACAAGGTTCTGCGATCTTAAGGACTGCACCGGGCCCGGCGCTGGTTGGATTCCAGATTTGTCGTCATCCGTTTTTCCTGCTGGCCTGGGCGTGGGCCATGGCCAGTTGCCGGTATTGGCGGGCGTGCTGGAGCTGCTCGGCCTGGGCGTCAGCTGTGAGGGCGCGCTTGACCTGGGCCGGCGCTCCCATCACCAGGGCTCCGGCGGGAACATTCTTGGTGACCACCGAGCCGGCCGCCACCAGGGCCCCTGCTCCCACCGTGACGCCATTGAGCACAATCGCACCGATACCGATCAGGCAGCCATCCTCGAGGGTGGCGCCATGCACCACGGCCCGGTGGCCAATGGTGACATCCGCTCCAATGGTGACCGGCTGACCGGGATCGCCATGCAGCACTGCGCCGTCCTGCACGTTGCTCCCCTCGCCCACCCGAATCGGGCAGACATCGCCGCGGGCCACTGCGGTGGGCCAAAGGCTGGCGCCGGCGGCGAGCCTCACATCGCCAATCACGACGGCTGAATCAGCCACCCAGGCCAGGGGATCAATCCGGGGTTCGGGCCAGGCAATGGTGCCGGTCAGGCTTCTCATGGTCTGCGGCAACCGTTTTGACCATTCTCCCGGCTGCCCTAGCCCCCTTGGAGGATGTCGCCGCTGGGTGATACGTTCCCTAGGTGCCCATGGGCGCGGGTCGCTAGCTCAGCGGTAGAGCACTCGGCTTTTAACCGATTGGTCCTGAGTTCGAATCTCAGGCGACCCATTCTAGTCGCAGGCTTGATTCTGATTCAGATCCCTCTCAGGGAGCTGGATCTCATGAATCGCCAACGTCCGACAGGTCGGGACACGAGACGACCACTTCGGACCCCATTTGACCCATTTCTGTACCTAGGTACAGATCCCCCACGCGTCTCGTCTCGTGAGACGGGGAGGCGCTGATGCAGCCCCGTAGTGCTCTTCAGCAGGCCTCCTGCCGTTTACGCCTTGCTGCCTGTCCCTACCGGATTCGGCTGCACCCAGGGAGGAACAGTCCCTACTACTACGTGTACGAAACCTGCGCAGGTGGTCGCAGCCAGTCCGCTCGGGGCTATCGGATCGACCAGGACGGCGATCTCGCTGAATTAGTAGAACTGCTGCTGGCGGCCCAGAGAAATCTGCTGCGCGGCGGCCTTGGGCTCGACTGGCGGCGGCTGCACCTGCCTCCGGGTGAACAACCCGCCGCTGATTGCGGCCCTTTGCAGACATGGGGAGAGATCAGATCGCTGATCAAGGCCGACATCGCCCCCGGCGGCCCCAAGGCCAAGGACCGCAACCCCTTCTCCTGCTTCACCGACCTGGGTTACTTCGGGCGTTCCTTTCCTGATGAAGCCTTTGCCCGCACCGAGGAGCTGGAGCGCTTCTGTCTGCACACCCCGGCATCGCTCGATGCCCAGGCCCGCGATCGCTCCCAGCCGCTGGTGCCCCGCAAGACCAACACCAGCAGCTTTCACGGGGTGGTGCAGATGGTGAACTACCTGGCCAAGCGGGGGATCTCCATCGCCACGCCAGAGCTGCGCGCCAAGCTCGAAGGCCTCAAAAACTCCAGCGGCAGGGTCCGCACACCTGCTCCGCGCTTCATCCCATCCACGGCTGAGGTGGAGGCCTGGCTGGATCAGGTGCAGCAGGAAAACCCCTTGCGGGGCTGGGTGATGGCGGTCCTTGCCTGCTACGGCCTGCGGGCCCACGAGGTGTGGCACATAGAGCGGCTGCCTGGGGAAAGCAGCGTCGAGCCCACCTTCCTGCAGATCAGCATGTTTGAAAGCCATGGAGGCCAGGCCACCAAGACCGGCCACCGCTTTGCGCTGCCGCTGCCGGAGGCGTGGCTGGAGCGCTACCGCCTCAACGACGTGGCGCACTCCAGGGCCATGCTGGCCGAGCTGCGCCGGCGCTACCCCATCCGCACTGCGGAAGCCAGCGACGGCTGTCGTGTTCTCGCGGATGGTGCAGCGCGGCGATCTCCCCGAGGACTGGGAGAGCTTGCAACGGGAGCTCGACGGCGGCTGAGCTGGCAACGGAGGGCATGAATGATCGCTCCCCCCTCACTTGCTCCTGGCGCCCCGGCGACAGCGAAACCCTGCGCATTGCCCTGTCCATCCCCGTCACCCCTGCTTCCCTTTCGGCCCTGAACCGGGAGATGGCGCAGCTGCAGACCCACTACCCCACAGGGGTGTGCACCGCCCAGCGACACCTCGATGCCATTGCTGAGCTGGACCAGCAGCTGGCGGCGTTGACGCCGGCCGATCTCAATGCCCCGGTGCGCACCAGCCGCAAGGGCGTCGCCGGTGGCGTGGTGCCCAATCCGTTGCCGCTGAGCAAGTTGGCAGTGGTGGACTACGCCACCGAGCTGCTGCTGGAGGAAACCGAGAGCGAGTGGGACCCATCGGGTCCATCAGCGGTGGTGGTGCTGGGCAAACAGCGCAGTCAACACATCGGCCAGCTGGCGCTGCTCTTGCCGCGGCTGCAGAACTGGCGCCAGTGCAATCCAGACCCCTTCCGGGGTCTTTTGCAGCGGGGCTGAGCGATGGAGCCGCCGCTCTCACCGCTGAACCAGGGCCTCAACCCCCTGCGCAGTGCTCCCCTCTGGGGTCAGCTCGTTGCGTTGCCCACCGCCAGCCCACCGATCGACAGCCGAATAGCCCAGCCGGTTGCTGCTCCCCTTTGGCTGGCCCTGCAGCCCTACGCCAATGCCCGCCTCTGCCTGTTTGAAGTCGACCGGCCTGAGAGCCGCAGCCCAGACCCCATCCGCCGCCATGTGATCGATTGCTTCCTTGAGCAGCAGGGGATTGTCAGCGGCTACAACGACACCGCCCTCACCGACCCGGGCGATGTTCTGTTGAGTGGCTACCTCTGCCGCGCGGCGATCCTGCCGGTGAGCACCAGCAACACCTTCCATTGGCTGGCGGCTGAGCAGGACTGGGCCACCCCAGGCTTCCGCGACGAGGCGCCGCTGCCCTGGGACCCAACGCTGCTGGGCACCGTGCAGGCCCCCTGTCAGGGGGTGATGTGGCTGGGGGACCTGGCCCTGCTCCAGCCCCAGGGCGGACTTCCCTCGGGGGGACGGGCCCAGTTCGCCGGTTGCCAGGTGATGCACTTCGGGGCGGACTACGGCCCCGGTGGCATCGGCCTGCTGCTGCAGCCGCTGCTGGGGGAAGCGATCCAGCTGGTGCTCAGACCCCACAGCGTGCTGGTGCTGCGCGATGGCGACACCTTGAACCTGATCGCCGAGCGCTACGGCACCACCGTGGCCACCCTGCGGCGGATCAACCCCCAGCTGGAGAGCACCCAGACGATCATCGCCGTTGAGGGCGATTCCCTGGCGGTGCTGGCGGGTCGGCACGGCACAACGGAAAGCAAGCTGCGCAGCCTGAACCCCGTGCTGCAGCAGAGCGAGCCCTATGTCCTCACCGAGGGCGAAACTCTGAGCAGCGTGGCGGAGAGCCAGAACCTCTCCCTCTCGCTGCTGCGGCAGTTCAACCCGGAGTTGAGCAGCTGGCCGAGCAGCGAACCCCTGCCCACCGGCAGCACCCTGCTCCTGCCCGTCTACCGCTCCACCACTTCCATCCCGGCGGGGATGCAGTTGCTGGTTCCGGGCTATCTGCCCTCCACTCCGCTGCCGGCTGGGGAGTGGATCTACCTGCCGGCTCGGCGTTCCGCACCAGTGCTGGATGAGGCGGTGGAACCGCTCGGTTGAACCACGCTGAAGAAATCAGACGCACAGGGACCAGTGCTCAAGATACCTCTGCAGGCGATCCGGTTCAAAGTGTCGCGGTTCAGCAGCAACGGCGAATCGATCAACCACAAGGCGATCAGTGCCTCCAAGACGTATCGATGGAATTCGGTGGCAGGCCTACTGGTCTACGGACTGCTTAGCAAGAAAGGATCTAATCATCTGTTCCATGCCTTTCTGCGTGCGGCCATGGGGCCTGAGGCCCTGCTCGGCCCATGCCCGATCAAGCTCCTGGCGCAGTTCCTCGGAAATCCAGCAGGAGAGCATGACCTTGCCTTCCCGGCTGGAGGTGCAGTGGCGCTCAGGCGCGGACATGGATACGAGTTGTGCACATGTACACATTCTGCCTCAGCAAGGGGGCTGCTCCGGCTACATGGCCTGCGCCGATCGGGCAGAATGAGAACCGTTCTCGCCGATGGTGGTTCATGGACCAGCAGGCCATCCAGGTCCCCGTCACGCTGCTCACCGGCTTCCTCGGCGCTGGAAAGACCACCCTGCTCAACCACATCCTCTGCAACCAGCAGGGCCTGCGCAGCGCGGTGCTGGTCAATGAATTCGGGGAGGTCGGCATCGACCACGAGCTGGTGGTGGCCACCAGCGATTCGATGGTGGAGCTCAGCAACGGCTGCATCTGCTGCTCGATCAACGGGGAACTGCAGGACGCCGTGCATCGCGTGCTGGAGCGCCCGGAGCCGATCGATCTGAACGTGGTGGAAACCACCGGACTGGCTGACCCTCTGCCGGTGGCGCTGACCTTCATGGCTGGTGACCTGCGCGACCGGCTGCGGCTCGATTCGATCATCACCCTGATTGACGCCGAGCACTTCAGCGCCACCGCGCTGGAGAGCCCGATCGCCCGCGCCCAGGTGGTGTACGGCGACATCCTGCTGCTCAACAAGGCCGACCTGGTGGATGAGCAGCGCCTGGCCGAGGTGGAGGCGGAACTGCGGGCGATCAAAACGGATGCCCGCATCCTGCGGGCCTGCCGCGGGGATGTGCCCCTGGGTCTGCTGCTGAGTGTGGGCCTGTTCGAGAGCGACCGGCTCGCCGCCCTGCAGGCCCAGGAGGAGGCCCGGGACGACGCGCTGGGTCACCACGAGCCTCAGCTCCATCAGCACGAAACCGGTCCTCACAGTCATGACCACCAGGGCAGCCATCACCACCAGAACAGTCACCACAGCCATGGCGATGAGCATCACCACCATCACCACGAACACGACCATGCGCATCACGGCCATGCCCATACCCCGGAGCTGGAAGGCTTCAGTTCTGTGAGCCTGGCGGTGCATGCGCCCTTCGATCTGCGCCGCTTCCAGCACTTCCTCGATAACCAGTTGCCCGAATCCGTGTTCCGCGCCAAAGGGGTGCTCTGGTTTCGCGAGAGCAATCGCCGCCATCTGTTTCACCTCTGCGGCAAGCGCTTCACAATCGACGATTCCGACTGGCCTGAGGGCTCAGAGCGCCACACCAAGGTGGTGGCGATCGGCAAAGACCTTGACCAGGCAGGGCTCAGGGCCCAGCTCGAGGCCTGCGTCGTGGCGCCATGAGCCAGTCCCTCCTGATCTCAGGGCCTCCAGGCTGCGGCAAAACCAGCTGGATCCTGAGCCAGATCCAGAGCCATTCGGGACCATCTGGCTATCTGCGCCTTTCGGGCTATCCCGACGAGGGTCTCACCCAGGCCAGAGACGGCGGGATTGATCTGGCCTACCTGCAGGACCAGTGCCCGGAGCTGCTGGATCTGGGCGATCCGGATCTGGCCCTGGCGCCCCATCCTGCCGGCCTGCTCGCGCTGATCGAACTGCCCCAATTTCATCCACCTGCGCAGACCGGACTGGCAGGGATGGAGCGGCGGATTTTGCCGCAGCTGGAAGCCCTGCATCTCACTCCCGATCGCTATCTGCACTTCGGCCGAGACCCGGAGCTGCCCCGGCAGGACACGTTGGACTTCAGCCATCTGCAGGCCTGGAGCCTGAACCTCAACGTCTCCGTCTGGGATCCCGCCAGCCTGAGCAGCTTTTGGTTCGAACTGCTGAACGGTGCCTACGGCGATGTCTACCGCGCCAAGGCCCTGATGAACCTGCCCGATGGCCGGGCCTTCTTTTGCAACTGGATGGTGAGCCGCGAGGGCTCGCAGTTCCTCCCCTTGCAGACGATCGCACCGCCCGACGGTCGTCCGGAGCGCCTGTCGCGCCTGGTCGTGCAGGGTAAGGATCTCGATCCCGCCGCCATCGAGGCCACCCTCGCCGACTGCCTGCTCAGCGATGCGGTGCTGGAGCTGCAGCAGGCAACCCTGCGCCAACGGAAGGCCCCGCCCCATCCATCCCCTGCCGCCTGATCGCCATGGCCCATGCCGTGATCTCCTGCCTGCACGCCAACCTCGCTGCCCTGGAGGCCGTGCTCGCCGACATCGACCAGCGGGGTATCGACACGATCACCTGCCTGGGGGATCTGGTGGGCTATGGCCCCCAGCCCAATGAGGTGGTGAATCTGGTTCGCGAGCGTGCCATCCCCAGCTGCCAGGGCTGCTGGGATGAGGACATCATCGAGGGGCTCAACTCGTGTGAGTGCAGCTACCCCTCCCAGCTGGCGGAACGGCGCGGTCATCAGGCCCATCAATGGACGGCCGAGCAGCTGAGCGAGGAGAACAAGGCCTTCCTCGCCAGCCTGCCGATGTCCTTGCGACGCGATGGGCTGCTGTTTGTGCATGGCAGTCCCAACAGTCAGCACGAATACCTGCTGCCCGACATGGATGCCTTTGCCGCTCTGGAGCGGGTGCAGACGGCCGATGCCGACACCCTGTTCTGCGGCCATACCCACCGCCCCTACGTTCGTGAGCTGCGCGATGGCGTCATCCGTATGCGCGTGCAGGCCGCTTCCGATCAGAGCGCAGCAATTGAGAGGGAGATGCCCTTGCCTGTTCGCCGCATCATTAACGCCGGCTCTGTGGGGGAGCCGCGCCATGGCAACACCCACGCCACCTATGTGATTCACGACGAGGCCACCGGCAACGTCGAGATCCGCGAAGTGCCTTACGACGTGGAGCGCACCTGCAGGGCGATTGTTGAGGTTGGACTGCCGCCGGTGTTCGCCTGGCGTCTGCGCCATGGCTTTGAGTACGCCGAGCGGGCCGATGACGCCAGCCACGTGTGTGAGCGCTGATGGCACGCTGGGCACTGGTGAGTGGGTTGCAGGGCGACCTTG
>CBFIGH010000009.1:0-12488 GCA_965662115.1 Cyanobium sp. | reverse complement strand
TGGATCTGGAGCTGCGGGAGGTCAGCCTCAAGGCCAAGCCACCGGAGCTGCTGGCGGCCTCGGCCAAGGGCACGGTGCCGGTGCTGGAGCTGGGGAGCCAGGTGTTGGATGAAAGCCTGGCGATCATGCATTGGGCCCTGGAGCGCCGCGATCCCCACCGCTGGCTGGCGGGCTGGAGCGGGGCCGATCGGGCCACGATGGCCGAGCTGATCGCCGAAAACGACGGCCCCTTCAAGCACCATCTCGACCGCTTCAAATACCCCGATCGCTATCCCAGCGAGGTCGCAGGGGACCATCGACTCGCCGGTTTGACCATCCTGCGGGGCTGGAACCAACGGCTGGAGCGGGGGGGCTGGTTGCTGGGCACGGGCCCGAGCCTGGCGGACTGGGCCCTGCTGCCCTTTGGGCGCCAGTTCCGCCTGGCCGATCCGGCGGGCTTTGATGCTGAGCCGCATCTGGAGCCCCTGCAGGACTGGCTAGGTCGCTTCCTGGCCAGCCCCGAGCTGGCGGCGGTGCAGGCGGCGGCCTGGGCGCCGCCCCAGGTCTGGCGCTCCCCTCAGTGGCTCTACCACCTGGCCCTGCGGGAGGAGTGGCAGGCGGCGCGGACGGCTGGCATCTACCGCCGCTCCACCCGGGGCCTGGGCCTCGAGGCGGTTGGGTTCATCCACCTGAGCAGGGACCGCCAGCTGGCCGCCACTGCGGCTCGCTTTTTTGGCGATTTAACTGATCATGAACTGGTGCTGCTGACTGTGGACCGGCAGCGCCTGGCGGCAGCGGGTCTGGAGGTGCGCCTCGAACCGGCAGGCGGTGGGGAGCTCTTCCCCCATTTGTATGGCCCCTTGCCCCTGGAGGCCGTGGTGCGGGTGGAGCCGTGGCGGCACGCCTGGGGCTGAAACGTCAGTGCAGTTAGAACTTTGACTCCCAAATTGAGGGCTTAAGCTCCCGAAATTCGAGCAGTGCCCATCAATGGATCGTCTGCGCGAACTGTTCAGCCTGGTGGAGGAGAACGGATTCACAACAGCGGCGGCCATCCTGGAACGGATCGAAAGCAGTGGCATTCGCGCTAGCGATTTCCGCCTGGCTACCACCAAAGCCCGTTTGCAAGCGTTGGCTGGGCAGCCGATTGATTTCGATGGTTTCGCCGCCCTGGTGGGCGAAGAGCTTTTGATGCTGAACCGCACGTTCAAGCGTCAGCTCGTGATTCCTGACTGGCAGGAGTTCTGCTCCGACATCCACACCGTCTTTCAGCATGTCGCGCCAGACCGTAGTGGCCGTAATGCCGACTACATCCCGATCCTGCGGGATGCTGATGCCGAGAAGTGGGGTGTGGCTCTCTGCAGCGTTGATGGCCAGCGCATGGGCCTTGGTGATGTGGATGTTTACCACTCGATCCAATCGGTTTCCAAGCCGATCACCTATGCCTTTGCCCTCGAAAGGGAGGGAGTGGATTTTGTCCACCAGTTCGTCGGAGTGGAGCCCTCCGGCCGCGCCTTTAACGCCCTTGATCTACTGCCGGATCAACGACCCTTCAACCCCTGCGTCAATGCGGGGGCGATCATGATGGCCGGTGTGGTGGCCTCGGGGGCTCCAGAGTTAGCCGCCCGCGAGATCACCCAGACAATCATGGATGTGTGGGGCAGGCTCTGCGGTGAGGTGGCGCCTGTCCGCTTCAGCGAGCAAACGATGCTCTCGGAGCGCGAAACTGCCGACAACAACTTCGCCATCGCCTACCTGCTGCGGGGCGGCCGGGGTCTGCCCCGCGGCGTCGATCTCCACAAGATGATCGATGTTTACCTCTCGTGCTGCAGCATCGAGATGACCGCCACAATGCTGTCGATTGCGGCGGCAACCCTGGCCAATGGCGGCGTCTGCCCGATCACGGGCCAGCAGGTGCTGAGCACCGACGTGGTGAAGAAGACCCTTTCGGTGATGCAGGCGTCTGGCTTGTACGACAACGCCGGCACGTTCACCCTGGAGGTGGGCCTGCCGGCTAAATCAGGTGTGGCCGGCGCAGTGCTGGTGGTGATCCCAAATCTGATGGGATTCGCCACCTTTTCGCCCCGGCTCGACGACTACGGCAACTCCGTGCGGGGGGTGAGCTTCTGCCAGCAGCTGGTGGAGCGCTTCACGTTCCACATGTATGACAGCCTCTCGGGGGGGAGGAGCGGCTGCAAGCGCGACCCCCGCGCCTCCCAGCACAACCGCAAGCAGAAGGATCTCTCCGATCTGCGTTGGGCCGTATCCCACGGCGATCGCTATGCCATCAAGGTGCGCGACCTGATGCTCGATTGCATGGTCGCGATCACCCTGGCCGACGGCGAAATCGAGCAGCCGGAAATCGCCAGCATGGCCGAGGCCTACGCCGAGATCATGGGCCAAAGGCCCGATCAAGCAGAGCTGGGGGCCCTGGCCGCCAAGCAGAGTTGCCAGGAGTCTGAGGGGCCATTCGATGCCCTGCTGGAGCGGCTGCGTCAGGAGCTACCGCTGCTCGACGACAACGGCCGGGAATTGATCCTGGAATCCGCCTTTCGTGTGGCCTGCGCCGATGGCGAGATCGAGCCCGAAGAGGATCGGCAGTTGCGGGCAATCGCCCAGGCCCTGGCCATCAATGAGGGCGTGATGGAGCTGGAAATTGCCCGCTTCCGGCGGCAGCTGGCGCGTTCTTGAAGTCCCATGGCCCAGCTGAGCCTGCAGCAGAATGACCGCAATCCAAGCCCTGTGGGTTCCCAATGACCCCGAACCCAACACAGCTTGCTGCATCGGAATCTGCACAGGGTTGCCATTGCTATTGAGGAGACCAAGCTCGCCCACCTTGCGGCTGAAGCCGATCGCCGCGGCCTGATCCTGCGCCTGCAGGTGAACCGGGCGCTAGGGCTGGGCTGGACCCTGCGGGTGGGGGTGGCAAGGCCCCTCTCTGCGCAGGGGAGCCAGGCGGGCCTGACGCTGCTGGGCGAGCTCAAGGGTTGGGCCCTGCCCAGCGCCGCCGGCCTTCGCCTCGACACCATGCGGGTACAGGGGGAGGACACGGCCGCCGTAGGCCCGCTGATCTGGGCCGCCACCTTCGCCTGGGCCCTGGAGGCCACGCCCTGCCGCCAGGCCACGATTCTGGCCATCCGCGACAACGACGCCCAGCACCGCCGCCTGGTGCGCTACTTCCGCCAGCTGGGTTTCGTGCCCCTGCGCGACCTGGCCGCAGGCGTCACCGACCTGGCCCCCCGCCTGTTGTGGGGGGGGACGGGCCTGCTGATGCGGGGCGATTGCCAGGAGGGCCTGGGCCGCAGCACCCGCCGGCTGGGTCTGGGGGGGCTGGATGGGCTTTGATCCCCGTCGCTGGCGCCCAGCAGCCGGCAGCCCGCCGGTCACCAGCAACGTCGAGGCCCTGCTGGCCGAGAACGACGCCCTGCGCCGGGAGGTGCGGGCCCTGCAGCGCCGGCTGGAGCACCTGCAGCACCTAGGCCATGACCACACCAGGTGGACCTACGGCCTCAGCCCGGATCAGGTGGAGCGCTGGGGTCAGGCGATGGCCGCCCACCCCCACTGGCAAGCCCTGCGGATCGGCCCGCCGGCCGGGTTGCGCGGGGTGATCGAGGCGTTGCGCAGCCGCTGGTGGAACCCCCAGCTCAGCCTCGAGCAGGAGCTCGACCGCCGCGCCCCAGGCCTGGGCGCCGAACTGGCCGAGGCGCTGCGGGGGCCCCACAGCCGGGTGCGCTGGGCCGTGCGGGCGGCCTTTGCCCTCTATGGCCAACGGGCGCCGGAGTGGCTGGGTGAGGCGCCGTTGCAGGTGGTGGGGGAGTTGTTGCGCCGCCAGGAGCAGCTCGGCCAGCGCCCCCACCAGCGCCGCCCTGGCACCCGCACCCAGAACCACTCCCAGACCAAAGCACCGGCACCGGCCGCAGACCCCCGCTCGGGCGCCCTGCGGGAGCTGGGCCTGGAGCCGGACGCGAGCCTGGCGATGATCAAGCGGGCCTACCGCCGCCTGGCCAAGGCCCACCACCCCGATCTGGGCGGCGATGCCAAGGCGTTTCACAGGCTGGAGGCGGCCTACCGGTTGCTGGTGGGCTGAATCAGAACTGCAGTTGCACTTGCAGGCCGGCGGCCAGGATGTCGTTGAGCTGCCCCGTCCCGCCGGGGTTGAGCACCCACTGCAGCACCGGCTGCAGTGTGAGGTTGGCGTTGAGGTTGAAGCTGTAGTTCAGCTCCAGCACGGCCTCAGGGTTGAGGCCGGGGTTGAGCTGGCTGTTGAAGCTGCTGCGGCCGAAACCGAGGGCCAACACATCAAGCGGGCGACCGGGCAGCAGTCCCTGGCTCAGCCAGCCGCCGGCCAGGAACAGGGGCACCGGGTTGATGCTGCCGCTCACGCTGGCGTGAAAGCCGAGCCAAAACCGATGGTCGAGGCCCAACGGCAGGCCGGAAGCCAGATTGACAGTGCCATAGATGTCCCCGGTGCTATCGCCCAGGCTGGCGTTAGCCACATAGCGGCCGCCGAGTTGCAACTGGGGAGGCGGCAGCTGGCGGGCGATGGCCAGTTGCTGCCCCTGCCGCTGCCTCTGGATTGGTGCTGCCAGGGCCTCGGCTCCAGGCAGCTGGCTGAAGGTCCATTGCAGGATGTGCAGGCTGCTTCTGGTTGGTACCTGGTTGGGATTGACCCCGAACAGGCTGGCCAGGGCGATTTCGGGAGCAAGCCAGAAGGCGCCGTAGCGCCATTCGCCGTAGCGACCCTGGCGGCCGGGCGTCCAGCCGAGCTGCAAACCGGGCGCCACGTAAGGGTTGATCGGCAAGTCCGGCAGGTTGAAATTGAGCGTGTCGTTGAGGGCGCCATGGACGTACTGGTTGAGCACCGGCGTGGCGATAAAGCCCGGATTGAGGGAGAACACCCCGGCCTTCACCGCCAGTTCCCCCCCCACCAGCTCGCCGCTCAATGCTGGCCTCGGTCAGCCAAACACCGGCGGGATAGGCCGTGCTCTGCAGGGGGTAGGCGGCCCCAATCGCCGTGTTGAGCTGGGGATTGCCGCTGAACAGCATCAGTTGCAGGTTGGCCTGCCAGTGGTCGGCCTCGATCCATTGCTGGCTTGGCTTGGCCAGGCCGCTGCTGAACGCGGCCCCGAGGGTGAGCTGCTGCATCCAGGCCGCCTGCTGGGCTGCGCCACCACTGGGGTTACCCAGGGGCTGGGCCACCAGGTTGAGGTCGAGGTCGATCCAGCCCGGCACGTTCAGCAGCCGGTTGAGGCTGGGGGGCTCGGGGCTCGGAGCTTCGGGGGAGGGTGGCCCCGCCCGGACGGCGTTGCCCAGGGCACTGGCGGCCAGCACCCACAACCCCATCCATCGCCCTGGCCTGGTGCTACGCAGGATCACGCTCACCAGCGGCGTGGTAACTGCTGCGCACCAGGGGGCCGCTGCGCACCTGGGCGAAGCCCAACTCCCGGGCGATCGCGGCCAACTGCTCGAATTCCGCCGGAGTCCAGTAGCGGCTCACCGGGATGTGGGCGAGCGAGGGGCGCAGATATTGCCCCAAGGTGAGCCGTTGGCAATCGACAGCGCGCAGGTCACGCAGGGCCTGCACCACCTCCTCGGCGGTTTCACCGAGCCCCAGCATCAGGCCGCTCTTGGTGGGGATCCGGGGCGCCAGCTCCCGGGCGGTAGCCAGCAGCCCCAGGGAGCGGCGGTAGGTGGCGCCGCGGCGCACCTCCCCCTGCAGACGTTCGACGGTTTCCAGGTTGTGGTTGAAGCAGGCCGGTGCGGCGTTGAGCACCGCAGCGAGCCTTTGGCGTTGGGCTCGCTCACCGGCGGCGGGGTCACGGTGGCCACCCCAGAAATCGGGGGTGAGCACCTCAATACCCACCGCGGGGTTCCGGCGCCGAATCGCCGCCATGGTGGCTGTGAACAGGCTGGCCCCGTGGTCGGCCAGGTCGTCGCGGGCGACGGCGGTGAGCACCACATAGGAGAGCTGGAGGCTGGCCACCGCCTCGGCCACCCGCTCCGCTTCGGCGGCGTCAAGTGGAGCCGGCGCCTGGCCCTTGTCCACCTGGCAGAAGGCGCAGCTGCGGGTGCAGATCGGGCCGCCCAGCAGGAAGGTGGCGGTGCCAGCGGCGTAGCACTCGGCCCGGTTCGGGCAGCGGCCCTCCTCGCAGATCGTGTGCAGCCGCTGCTGCTTCACCACGCCCTGCACGACCTCCAGCTCCGAGGCGTTGCCGACGGGACGGCGCAGCCATGGGGGCAACCGCAGCTCGGGGGCGATGGCGCTGTAGCGGGAAGGGGAGCTCATTCGACGGCACGGCGCCCCTCAAAGGCCCGGGCCAGGGTGACTTCGTCGGCGTATTCCAGCTCGCTGCCGACGGGCAGGCCATAGGCGATCCGGCTCACCAGCGTGAAGGGCTTGAGCAGGCGGGCCAGATAGAGGCTGGTGGTGTCCCCCTCCACGCTCGGGGTGAGGGCCAGGATCACCTCACTGATTCCCTCCGCATCCACCCGGCGCACCAGGGGCTGGATCTGCAGCAGTTCGGGGCCGATGCCATCCATCGGCGAAATCAAACCGCAGAGCACGTGATAGTGCCCCTTGAATTCCCGGGTGCGCTCCATCGCCAGCAGGTCGCGGGAATCGGCCACCACGCAGAGCTGGCCGTTGCCACGCTCGTCGTTGCGACAGATCTCACAGAAGGGCTCGGCCGAGAGGTGGAAACAGCGTTGGCATTGGCCCACCTGGCTGCGGGCGGCCAGCAGGGCATCGGCGAAGCTGCGGATCTGCTCTTCCGGCTGGCGCAACAGATGCAGGGCCAGGCGCTGGGCCGTGCGGGGGCCAATGCCTGGCAGCCGCTCAAACTGGTCAATCAGCCGGGCCAACGGGCGCGTGAAGCCGCTCAGCGATTCGCCGCAAGTGGGTCAAATTTAGGCAGGTTTGTGCCGCTGAGGTCAGCCCCCTCCCAGTCGGCCCCGGCCAACAATGCGCCCTCGAGATCGGCCCCCGCCAGGATTGCGTCGCGCAGGTTGGCTCCGCTCAAGTTGGCTCCGCGCAGGTCGGCCCCGCGCAGGTTGCAGCCCGTGAGATCGGTGCCGGCCAGGTTGGCATTGCGCAGCACGCTGTGCTCCAGGTTCACCCGATGCCAGTGGCCATGGGGGGCCTGCAGGTTGTGGAGGTCATAACCAGCCAGGTTTTGGCCGTCGAGGGGCAGGCCGGCGCCGTTGAGGCTCTCCAGGGCTTGAACGCGGGCCATGAGCCAGCGCGCCCCCGATTCATTGCAGGTCTTCAGCGGGTCGTAGGCCTCGAGGTTGTCCCGCTGTCTGCGCTTTTGACCCTCAAGCACGTAGAGAAAAGCGGCCGTGACGATGCTGAGCGACTCGACATTGCCCACGCTGATCAGGGCTTCCGCATCCCGCCAGTAGCAGCCTTGGGCCCAGTTCCGATTGCGGCACGTGGCGTAGCTGTTCGCCACCAGCAACAGCACCAAGGCGCCGCTGGCCGCAAGGGTGAGGCGAAACAGAAAGGAATGATCCAGCAAGCGGAAGAAGCGGGAGTCGTGGGCGATCCTGCCCATGCTGGCGGCCCAGCAGAATGGCGCCACGCATTGCGCTCCCACCATGGCTGAAACCCGCAAAGGCACTGGTCTTGCCGCCCGCCTGGTTGCCCTGTTGCTGGTCGGGTTGCTGACGGCCTGCAGCGCCTCAGCCGCCGGCCTGAACAGTTTTCAGAGTCCCGATGGGCGCTACGCCTTCCTCTACCCCACCGGCTGGACCCGGGTGCAGGTGAGCGGTGGCCCCCAGGTGGTGTTTCACGATCTGATCAACAGCGACGAAACCCTCAGCCTGGTGATCTCCGAGGTGAATCCCACCAACGACCTCGAGAAACTGGGCAGCGCCGTGGCCGTGGGTGAGCAGCTGCGCCGCACCGTGATCGCTCCGCAGGGCAGCGGCCGGGCGGCCGAGCTGGTGGAAGCCTCCGAACGCCAGGAGGGGCCCCGCACCTTCTATGACCTCGAATACGCCGTGCACCTCGATGACCGCGACCGCCATGAACTGGCCACGGTGGTGCTCGATCGCGGCCGGCTCTACACCTTCGCGGCCAGCACCAACGAGATCCGCTGGAGCAAGGTGAAGGAGATGTTCCACCAGGTGGTCAGCTCCTTCACCCTGTTGGTGTGACGGCTTCAGCCGCTGCCGGAGTGGTGATCATTGGCGGCGGCATCGCCGGCGGCCTGCTGGCCCTGGCCCTGCGCGATCAGGGCCAGCCGGTCACCCTGATCGACGCCCCAGGCCCCCCCGGCGTGGATACGGCTACGGCGATCAGCTACGGGGCCCTGCCGGGCTGGCCCCTGGCCCCCACGCCCCTGGCCCGGCTGGCGGCGGGAGCGTCCCGCCAGTGGCGCCGCCTGCAGAAGCGGCATGGGGAGCTGGGCTGGCGGCCCGCCCGCTTGCGGGTCAGCAGCGGGTTAGCCCGGGCGATCAGCCTCCGGCTACCCCTGCCCTTCGCCCAGGTGAATGCCGCCGCACTGACGGCCCGCCTGCCCCGGGTGCTCGAGGCGGCGGGGGTGAAGCTGGCCCCGTTTCGGCTGATGGATCTAGGGCCCTGCTCCACTGGCGGCTGGCAGCTCCAGCTTGCCGATCGCAGCAGGTTGGTTGCATCCTGCGTGGTGCTTGCGGCGGGAGCGGGCTGCCGCCAGCTCTGGCCGTCATTGCCGCAGCGGTTGCGCTGCAGTTGGGCGGCCGTGCTGGAACTTCCCGCCTTTCCGGCAGGGCTCGGACCACCGGCGGCCTGGCTGCCCCAGGCCTTTACGCGGGTAGATCTGGAGCGCCGCGCCGGAGCCCTCCCCCAACCCCAATGGGTGGTCGATGCGGGGTTGGCGCCCTGGGGGGAGGGCGCCCTGCTGGGCCAGCACACCCTGATCAAACCGGAGCTGGAGGCCGGGTTGGCGCCGGCGGCGTTGGAGGTGGAGCGTCAATTGCGCCAGGCCCTGGGAGCAGGGCCGGCCTGGAGCCTGGACCTGGCCCCGTTGCCAGCCCGGTTGCGCCAGGCGGCCGTGGCCTTTTGCACCGATGGCCATCCCCTGGTGGGGCCGGTGCCTGCAGCGCCAGGGTTGTGGCTATTCAGCGGTTTCAGCGCAGGCTTTAGCCAGGTGCCGGTGCTGGCCCCCCTGCTGGCCCAACAGCTGGTGGCGGCCCAAGGGGGCACGGATCCGGGTGATCAGGCGGAACGACGCCTGCGGCAACTCGGGGTTTGGCCCGAAGGCGCCCCTGGGGCTGACAGGGATCGCTGAATCCTGCAAGCTGGGCGGAATGTCTCAGGCCACCCCCAACCCCGACCAACCCTGGCACCGCCGCCAATGGCGCCAGATCCAGACGCGCTGGCAGGGGCTGAGCGATCACAACCAGGTGGGCGTGAGCCTGGCGGGGGTGGGCGGTGTGCTGGTGCTGTGGGCCCTGGTCTGGCCCGTGCCCACCGAGGTGGAAGGCATGGGCGTGCTGATCTACCCCAACAACGCCGGCATCCTCAATGCCCGGGCCGGCGGCCAGGTGCGGGAGGTGTTCGTCAAGGAGGGTGAACCGGTGGCGCGCGGCCAGGTGCTGATGCAGCTCTATCTCCCGGTGCAGGAGCGCCAGCTCGATCAGCAGCGCGGCAACCTGCGCCAACTGCAGCGCCACAACGCCCAGCTCGATGAGCGCGATGCCCTGCGTCTGCTCACCGAGAAGCGGGCCCTGGACACCTCTCTGGCCAAGTTTTCCGACGATCGCCGCCGCTATGGCGAGCTGCAGTCGACCTACTCCAGCAAACTGCGCAACCTCGATTGGCTGGCCCAGCGTGAGGTGGTGGCTCCGCTGTCTTCTGAAGTGGTGTCAGCGGAGCAGGGGCTGACCAGCACCAGCGTGAATCTCGATGACGTGAAGATCAACGAGAAGAACGTGGTCACCAACTACCAGCAGGTGAAGCTCAGCATCGAAACCCAGGCCCTGCAGCGTCGCTACCAGATCGACGATCTCAAGCGCCAGATCCAGGTGACCGAGGCCAAGATCGCCTACGACGGCAAGGTGCATGCCGACCGCGCCGGCACCGTGCTGGACCTGCAGGTGATCGCCGGCCAGACCGTGGGCACCGGCCAGCGGCTGGGCACGATCGGCCGGCCTGAGCAGCCCAGCGCCAAGGACCGCCCGCTGCGGGTGGTGGCCTACTTCGCGCCCGCCGACGCCCGCCGCCTGCCGCTGGGGCTGCCGGTGGAGGTGGTGCCGCAGTGGAACCAGCGCGGCCGCTTCGGCGGCATCGTGGGCGAGGTGACCCAGGTGCTGACCCTGCCCGCCACCCAGGACGACATCGCCACCACCACCGGCAACGCCCAGCTGGCCCAGGAACTCACCAAGAATGGTCCGGTGATGCGCAGTGAAATCGAGCTGGAGCGGGATCCCTCCAGCGTGGATGGCTACCGCTGGACCCTCTCGGGGGGGAGCGGCGTCTTCCCGATCCGCGACGGCCTCACGGTGTCGACCCATGCCTACGTGGAGTGGCGCTCACCGATCAGCTACGTGATTCCGGGCCTGCGCTCCCTCACCGGTGGCTTCCGCACCCCGTGGATCGACCTGCGCTGGAACCTGCCCTTCCTGCGCCAGCCCAACACCGTCTCGTGACCCGCCCCGTGGACGCCAAGCCCCGTTTCCAGATCCGCAACCCCTTGCTGCGCCAGGAATTTCCCTGGCTGGTCAGCGAGGTGGTGTTGCTGCTTATCCTGTTCAACGCCAACCCGCCGGAGCTGTGGTTCTGGCTGGTGGTGCTGCTCGTGGTGTTGCTCTATCGGGTGGAGCGCTGGTGGTCGTCGCGGCCCGACGCCTGAGCTGCCAGCCCAAGCTGACTCAGCTCACCAGGGCTTTCCACTGCCGTTCGGTGCTCTCCAGGGTGTGGTCGATGCGGTTAAGCACCATCAGTTTTGAGGCCACCCATTGCAGTTGTTCGGGTGTGAGCCGCTGGTAGCCCGCCAGCGACTCCGGCGTCTGCAGAACCCCCAGGGGGAGGGAGGGCCGGGGCTCGCTCGGTGGGGCTTGCACTTGCATCGAACTGCGCAACCGCTCCTGCCAGCGCAGCAGTCGCCTGGCTACTTCCGTGATGTAGATCTCCGCGGCGGTGGCCTGGCTCTCCAGCCCCCAGGCCTGCCAGTCGGGATTGGGCAAGCGCCGCAGTTGATCCAGATCCAGGATCAGGGCCTCGCAGGCCTGGTCGAGCAGGGTCCACATCCGGGCATGGGGGTGCCGGGCGGCCTGGGTCCCCAGCTCCTGCAGGGCGCCCTGGCGCTGGGCGCGCAGATCCAGCAGGGAACTGCGCAAACGGCGGAGCTGTTGCCCCTGGTCGCGGCGGTATTGCCCGCGGGGCTGGTTAGCTCCAGGGGCGTGGTGCACGAGCTCCTGCAAGGCGTGACCCAGATCCACCAGGAGTTGCAGCAGCCCCTCACGCTGCTGGATCCGGGCCCTAGAGGGCCAGAATAGGCGCAGGCTGAGCAGGGCCATCAGGATGCCAAAGGCAGTCCAGAGCAGGCGCAGGGGGATCCAGCTGTCAAGCTGCTGGTCGTGGCTCAGCCAGCCCATCACCACCACGAAGCAGCAGACGCTGTAGCCAACGGTGAGCCGCAGGGACCCCGCGATCAGCCGGGCCAGCAGTAGGGCCAATGGCAGGGCCACCATCACCGGCAGGTGCCCCCAGGCTCGGTAGCCGAAGAACACCACCATGGCTCCCACCGCGGTGCCGATCAGCCGTTGCCGGCCGAGTTCCAGGGTGTTGCCATAGCTGCCCACAGTCACGCTCAGCACCGCCAGGGAGGCGTAGGTGGTGAATGGCAACCCCGTAAGGCTGGCGAAGCCGTTCACCATGGTCACGGTGGCGGCGAGCCGCAGGGTGTCCCTAAGCCCTGTGCGGCTCATCGCGCTGCTGCCGTCAACGGCGCCACGGCGGTGTTTAAGACAGCGCGGCCAGCGGCCAACTTCTCCAGCACTTGGCATTGTTGGCCAATGGCCAGCAGTAGCGGCTTCGAAGCGCCGAGGGCCGTGGCCTGGTCCAGCCAGAGTTGGGCCTCGTTGAGGTCGCTGGGCAGAGGGGCCAGGGTTGTCGGGCTCTGCAGGCGCTGCGTTAGATCCCTGAGGCGGCTGAGCAGGAGCAGGTCTGCTCCCAGGGCGGGCAGGGGCGTTTGGAGTTGCAGCAGCAAGGGCTCCAACAGCAACCACTGGCGCAACAATTGCCGCCAAATGCTGCCCGATTGCCCCCAGCGGGAGAGGAGGGTTTTGGTGTTGGCTGGCATGGATTGCCCCTGGGTTTGATCGCGAAGCTGATGCAACAGCTGGATCCTGGGCAGCAGGTCCTGGGAGCGCAGGGTCGCTGGTGGCGGTCCGCCGCTGCCCAACCACTGCTGCATGGCATTGATGTGCTGGGCCAGCTGGCCGGCAATGCCGGCTTCCAGCGCAGGCAACTGCTGCAGGGGCCGCCGCGGCCAGAGCGCCCAGGTGGCGACCTGGGCCATCAGGATCCC
>CBFIGH010000008.1:0-11305 GCA_965662115.1 Cyanobium sp. | reverse complement strand
ACAGCATCTGTATTGATGTTGATCATGGTTTTATCCGTCGATATGCTGTGACACCTGCCAATATCCATGACAGTCAAATGCTTCCACGCCTGCTGGATCCCGAAAATGAGCACGACTGTGTGTGGGCAGATTCAGCGTATTCAGGCGAATGCTTCGAGGATCTGCTGAGTCTTGGCGGCTTCGAAAGCCTGATCCACGAAAAAGGTGTTCGCAATCATCCGCTTAGCGACGCAGCCAAAGATTTGAATCGTGTCAAGTCGTCAATTAGGGCTTGTGTCGAGCATGTCTTTGGCTGCATGACTATGTCGATGGGTGGAAAACTGACAAGAAAGATTGGGCTAGAAAAGAACGAGGCTTGGTGGGGCCTCAAGAACCTGACATTCAACTTCCTTCGTTTTCTCCAGCGATCTGCCCACGTAACAGCTGTTGCATGAATCATTCATAGAAGTGACGCAGCTCAGGGATATGTGTCAATAGTCGATACGCTATCTGCTTGCGCAGCCGCCTCCTTGGCGGCCTTTTAATGTGCACAAGACTTCTGTCTTTTGCTGATTATTCGAGGTGCCCTTAAGACTCTTTCCCTCCGCCTCCGCAGTCATCGCCAACTTCTCATGGAGTTCAGGTGAAATCCGAAGATTGAACTTGCCTGAATAGTGTCTGCGGGGCTCGATTCCTTGCTCCTTACAGACCTCAAGAAAGACGTCCAATGACTTTCTGAATTCTCGGCGAAGTTCCTCAGGACTGGACCCATAAAAGTCCGCTCCTCCAGAAAGCCCAAGAATTGCTCCGCGAAACTGGTCCGTTTTCTCGTCGTAATCAATTTTGGCGTGGTAGCCATCCACAGTCATGAGATTCATGGTGTCACTCCGTGTTCTTCAAACCATTTGCGGATCGAAGCAACAGCACCCTTCGCCAAACAGAACAACCGCGACTCGGCTGCCCGCCCTCTCACGGACATCCCCACCAAGCTCCTGAAACAGGGCCTCGATGTCCCTCCACGGCAAGCTGCCGCTTGCGGGACGAGAGAAGATCAGCTCAAGGGTGCGCTGGTGCTTCCGCTTCATTCCAGCATGATACCACGTCTCGGTACCATGCGTGGCTTCCGGAGCCTGAGGGCCATTCGGCCCATGCTGGGAACTCAACGTCAGCTATGCCTTTACCCTTGAGCTAGCACCACAGCCGATCGCAGCTCCAGCACACTCAACGCCTCAATGAGAGCTGCTGCCTCCGGATCTCATTGGGCTTCCGGAAATTGCAGGGGGCCGGTCAGGTTCATGGCTGTGGCAGCCAGACCTCTACTCGGCAAACATCGCCTGCAGAACAGCCAGTAGCTTTCTAAGCGTAGTCTCCGACAGACTCCCCAATCGCCTGACGAGACGTTCCCTATCTACAGCCCTCAGCTGATCAGCCACAGCATGGCCGTCTTTGCCATCAAAGCTGCAACGAACATGAAAAGGATATGGATGTCCCCCAGTTGTGAGAGGTGCGACAATAAAAGTACGAAGATGAGCATTGAGCTCATCCGGCGACACAACAACACAAGGCCTCGTCTTTCTGATTTCAGATCCTCGCGTGGGATTCAAAGCGACAAGGAAGATATCGCCTCTGGAGACATAGTCTTCAGTCACCATGACCACTCTTCATCATCAAACCGAGTGGCGCTCATTTCATCGAGAAGTCCCTCCCGCTCGAAAGACGATGCCGCCTCTGCCCAGCCAGCCCTCGGATGAGCCGATGGCCTGATGGTCAGAACCCCTGGAGCCGCCTCGATCTCGACTTCGTCAGCCAGCCCCGCAATCTCAAGCAGCGGCTTGGCGAGACGGATCCCTCTCGAATTGCCGATTTTGACCAGCTTCGCTCGAACCACGACCACATCCCGAAGACGTACTCACATTGTAGTCACGCTGGCGGCCTTTGCGCGTCCCCTGCTCTGGCTAACGCTGGTCATCACCTTGCCGCAAGGTGTGATCAGCGGAGTAGAGAGCCTTATGGCGGCGGCTCAGGTGGATGGCATTGTTAGCCGATTTCCCGCCTGCGTCATAGATCACCTGGCTTGAGGCCGGTGTGCTTTGCAATTCGAGACAACATCCTGGGGCCAATCTCATCACTATCATGGAACGCAAAGACATAGTCCGCATGGTCTGCATGTTCAAGCGTCTTGTGAGATCCTGACTGACGCTTAACTCTCCATCCAATGGAATACAAGGCTGCTAATACTTTTTTGGCCTTCGCTGACGGCCAATTACTCATGCGGGGAGTGGAAGCGAGAACCGGATGCTGACTGGTTCGGACTCGCCATCTTCAAGCCGATCCGCGATAACACGAAGCGCTAGGACTTCGGCTTTCGACATCGCATCAGCAGACGAACTTCCATAAGCAAGGACCCCAGGCAGCTCAGGAACCTCGGCGATCCAACGTCCGTCGACTTCCTGTTCACATTCCAGCGTGAAATTCATGTCTATTTACCAGCTGATGCCACCTTAGCCAAAACCAAGGTTTGTGCGCATCCATTCATCTCGCCCCCCCCCAATCCAGGCGCCGTTCCCAGAGATTCGGCTAACAGTGATTCGGCCGACCGCAGAAGATGTCAGCTGGCTCAGAAGCGTTTGTGGCTTGCAGTCCTATGTGGCGCAACTGCTCTGGCAATCCTTCAACAGGTTGTCTTTCCCCAATCGCCACAGGCCGTAAGGCGCGAGTGCCTTCTTTGCAAGCAAGCTCAGTGGCCTGACTGGTAGTGAGCACCAGGATTTTTCAAGAACATGATTAAAAGGCCTTATCCCTTCATCGCCCAAGCCATGGGGCCGGCGCTCCCCAACGCTTTCTCAGCCAGCTCACCATCAACACCCAAGGGCCGCGCTGTCGGGGATCACGTCCGAGGCGGTGCTGGAGCTGGCCGCTGATGGGTCTTTGTTGATCTCAACTCCCACTTGCCGGATGATTCGCTGACCACCCCCTCCGCCGCTGCCTTGGCCGGGGGCTTCTGCGTCGGCGAGGCCTTTCGATGCAAAGCACAAGGCACGGCATGGCAGCTCCGGCCGCAATCCGTTCTACGTGAAGTAGGGCAGTTCCGGCGCCGTCTCTTCAGCTGCAGGGCCAGGGATCAGGGAGTCGCCGGAGCGATCGAACAGCCGCCAGCCGCAGGGGTCCACGTCCAGGTGCAGGCTGGCGCCCGGCGGCAGGGCTTGCTCGGGGCCCACCCGCATCTGCACCAGGTGGTTGCCCTCCTCGAGACGGCAGGTGAGCACCTGTTCATTGCCGAGGGCTTCGCGGTGACTCACCTCCGCCCGCAGGTTGCGGTTGGTGGCGGGGGCCAACCGGAAGTGCTCGGGCCGCAGCCCGCCGGTGAGAGCTTGCCCGGCCCAGGGCGCCATGGCCGCCGCCAGGGGGCCCTCCACCGCCAGCTTGCGGCTGCCCAGCTGAACCTGGCCGCCGCCCATAACCGTGACCGGCAGCAGGTTCATCGGTGGGCTGCCGATGAACTGGGCCACGAATAAATTGGCCGGCCACTGGTAGAGGTCCATCGGTGTGCCCAGCTGTTGCAGCCGGCCGGCATTGAGCACGGCGATGCGATGGCCCATGGTCATGGCCTCCACCTGGTCGTGGGTCACATACAGCGTGGTGGTGCCCAGCCGGCGCTGCAGCTCGACGATTTGGGTGCGGGTGCCGGTGCGCAGCTTGGCGTCGAGGTTGCTGAGTGGTTCATCCATCAGGAACACCGCCGGCGCCCGGGCGATCGCCCGCCCGAGGGCGACGCGCTGCTTCTGGCCGCCGGAAAGTTCCTTGGGCAGGCGATCCAGCAGCTGGTCGAGCTCCAGGGTGTCGGCTACCTCGGCGATCCGCTCGGCGATCCGCGCCTCCCGTGGCGATCGCCACTGCAGGCGCTGGGGCAGCTGCCGGCTGGCCAGGTGCAGGCTGTCCTGGAGCTGCTGCAGGGCGCTGCGCTTGCGGCTGCGCCGCAGGCCGAAGCCGATGTTGTCAGCCACGCTCAGGTGGGGATAGAGCGCATAGCTCTGGAACACCATGGCCACATCGCGCTGGGCTGGCCGCAGTTGGCTGACCGGCCGGCTGCCCACGTAGATCTCGCCGCCGCTGGGCTGCTCCAGGCCCGCCAGCAGCCGCAGCAGGGTGCTTTTGCCGCAGCCTGAGGGCCCCACCAGCACCAGGAATTCGCCGTCCTCAATCTGGAGGTCGAGCTGGCGCAGCACCTCCACCGGCTCGCCGCCGCGCCGGGGTGGGTAGGTCTTGCTGACCTGCTCGAAGCGAACCTCTGCCAAGACAGGCCTTCAGACGGCGCAATCCTAGGTTTGACGCAATGCAATTCATCGATCAGGCCCGCATCGCGGTCAAGGCTGGCCGCGGTGGTGACGGAATCGTCACCTTTCGGCGGGAGAAATATGTGCCCGCCGGGGGCCCCTCCGGTGGCGATGGCGGTCGCGGCGGGGATGTGCTGCTGCTGGCCGACGCCAATCTCCAGACCCTGCTGGATTTCAAATACAAGCGACTGTTTGCCGCCAACGAGGGTCGGCGGGGTGGGCCCAATCGCCGCACGGGTGCCAGCGGCGATCACCTGGTGATCAAGGTGCCCTGTGGCACCCAGGTGCGCGATGCCCGCACCGGCATCCTGCTCGGCGATCTCACCCACCCTGGCGAGGAGCTGCTGGTGGCCCTGGGCGGCCGCGGTGGCCTGGGCAATGCGCACTACCTCAGCAACCGCAACCGGGCCCCGGAAAAGTGCACCGAGGGCCGGGAGGGCGAAGACTGGCTGCTGCAGCTGGAACTCAAGCTGCTGGCCGAGGTGGGCATCATCGGTCTGCCCAATGCGGGCAAAAGCACCCTGATCGCCGTGCTGTCAGCGGCAAGGCCCAAGATCGCCGACTACCCCTTCACCACCCTGGTGCCCAACCTCGGCGTGGTGCGCAGGCCCAGCGGCGATGGCACGGTGTTTGCCGACATTCCAGGGTTGATCGCCGGCGCGGCCCAGGGGGCTGGCCTGGGCCACGACTTTCTGCGCCACATCGAACGCACCCGGCTGCTGGTGCACCTGCTGGATTGCAGCTCCGACGCTGTGATGGCCGATCTGCAGGTGGTGGAAAGGGAGCTCAGCGCCTATGGCCATGGCCTCGATCAACGGCCCCGGCTGGTGGTGCTCAGCAAAATCGAACTGGTTGATCCGGCCGTCCTGAGCGCTCTGCTGACCCAGCTCAACTCCCACGTGCAAGCCAGGGGAGGGGAGCCCGTATTGGCGATCTCTGCGGCGGCATCGATGAATTTGCCCGAGCTGCTGGCCGCGGTGTGGCAGCAGCTCGGGATCGACCAGGCCTCAGTCGTCGTAGACGCGGCACTCGGGGGCTGAGGGGTTCAGATCGCAGAACACCTCCAGGGGGGAGGGGTCGTGGCTGTCTTCCGGGTGGTGCTCCTTGAATTCCTTCAGCCCCTGGAGCTCCTCCTCGAGGTGGCGAACCTTGCCCATGTCGCCGGCGGCGCGAGCGGCTTCGATTTCGCTCTGGTCTTTTTGAATGTGCTCGTCGATGTTCTTCATACGAAAACCGGCTGGGTAGGCCGGAGCGGATCGCGGCCCACCTTACGGCCGTGGGTTCCGCACCAACAGCCCCGTGCTCCAAAGCCAGCCCTGCCGATGGCGGCAAGGGCCCGGGCAGCTGGGTTTTGCCCATGTGTTGGCTTGGACACGGTTTGCTCAGTCGTCTGGTGGCTCAGTCGGGCAGCTCGCTGAGCGCCAGCCAGCGCTCCTCGCCGCTGCTGATCCGTTCACCCAACTCGGCCAGCTGCTGGGTGCACCGCTCCAGGGCGGTGTAGTCGCTGCCGGCGGCGCCCAAGGCCTGCTCCAGTTGACGGCGCTGCGCCTCCCATGCCGGCAGGCTCTGCTCCAGCGCGGCCAGTTCCCGGCTCTCCTTGAAACTGCGCCGCCGCGGCTTGGCCTGGAGGGGGCTGGGTTTTGGGGCTGGGGTTGGGGGCTGCCTGGCCGACTGGCGGCTGGCACTGGCCTCCAGATAGGCGCTGTAATTGCCCTCAAAGCGCTGCAGCTCGCCGTTCTCGAAGCAGAACAGCCGATCCACGGTGCGGTCGAGAAAGTAGCGGTCGTGGGAGACCACCACCACGCAGCCGCGGAAGTCTTCGAGGAAGTCTTCCAGCACGCTCAGGGTCTGCACATCGAGGTCGTTGGTGGGCTCGTCGAGCAGCAGCACGTTGGGCGCCTCGATCAGCAGCCGGCAGAGGTGCAGCCGCCGCCGCTCGCCGCCGGAGAGCTTGGCCACCGGCTGGTGCTGCTGGGCAGGGGGAAACAGGAAGCGCTCCAGCAGCTGGGAGGCGCTCAGCTCCTCCCCATCCACCGACACCCGGCTGGCGGCGGCCTGCACCACCTCGAGCACCTTCTGGTCGGGTTTGAGCAGCACATCGCTGTGCTGGTCGAAGTAGGCCAGTTTCACGGTGGAGCCCAGCTCCAGGCTGCCGCTGCTGGGCTGGCGCCGGCCGGCGATCACCTCCAGCAGGCTCGATTTGCCCACGCCATTGGGCCCGATGATTCCCACCCGGTCTTCCGGGCTGAAGTCGTAGCTGAAGGCCCGCAGCAGCTGCCGGGCATCGGCACCCTCGCCGGCCCGCACGCCGAGCGCCTCGGCGGTGATCGCCCGCTTGCCCAGCCGCCGGCTGCTGGTGGCCAGGCTCACCTGGCCGCGGCTCTGACGCTGGGGCGCTTCCCGCATCGCCTCGATCCGCTGGATGCGGGCCTTCTGCTTGGTGCTGCGGGCCTTGGGGCCCTGCCGCAGCCAGGCCAGCTCCCGCCGCAGGGTGCCCTTGAATTTGGCGGCCGAGGCGGCCTCCGAGGCCTCCTCCTCGGCCTTGTGGGTGAGGTAGGTGGCGTAGTTGCCGGCGTAGCTGCGGGCCAGGCCCCGATCCACTTCCACGATCCGCTTGGTGACCCGATCCAGCACGTAGCGGTCGTGGGTCACCAGCACCAGGGCGCCGGCAAAGCGATCGAGGTAGCTCTGCAGCCACTCCACCCCGTTGGCGTCGAGGTGGTTGGTGGGTTCATCCAGTAGCAGCACGTCCGGTTCGGCCACCAGGGCCGCAGCCAGGGCCACCCGTTTGCGGTAGCCGCCGGAGAGATCGCCAACCTTGCGCCCGATGTCACTGATTCCCAGCCGCTCCAGCACCTCGCGGCACTGTTGTTCCAACCCCCAGGCGTTGAGCTGGTCCATGCGGCCATGCAGGTCGCTCAGCCGGGCCAGGGCTGCGGCGTCTTCGGGGGAATCGGCCACCGCCTGGCTCAGGGCCGTGTGCTGCCCCAGCAGGGCCATTTTCTCGCCACTGCCGGCGAACACCTGCTCCAGTACCGTGCGTGCGGGGTCGAGCTCCGGCTCCTGGTCCACCAGCACCACCCGGGTGCGGGGGGCGCAGCGCCGCTGGCCGCTGCCCAGGGGCTCCTGGCCCGCCAGCACCTTCAGCAGGGTGCTTTTGCCGGCGCCGTTGGGGCCGATCAGCCCCAGCCGCTCGCCCGCATCGATGTGCAGGCTGAGGTTGTCAAACAGGGTGCGGATGCCGAAGTCCTTACCCGCCTCCACCAGGCTGATCAGGCTCAAGGCGCCGCTCCCTCGGCACCGCTGGCCTGGGCCTTGAGGTAGGCGAACACACTCTTGTCCCCCACATCGGCCGCGGCGGGCATCGGGAACTTGCGCAGGCAGAGCACCAGCAGCAGGGCACTTTCCAGCGCCAGCAGGGTGGTGGTGATCGGGCCGTCCAGCAGGCCGACCAGGTGGCCGAGCAGGGCAATCGGCAGCAGCAGCGTCACGCCGATCGCCTCGGGTCTGCGGAAGCAGAAAAACTCCTTGAAGCCCACCCCGGCCAGGGCGGCGAAGAAGGGGCCGATCGCCAGAATCCAGAGGGGTTGGGTGGCGACGGCCGTCACCATGGCGCCGGGGCCGCTGCGGGCGGCCAGCACCAAGGCCCCTCCACAGCCCAGCAGCCAGAACAGTTGCAGGGCCCGGTGCAGCGGCACCAGGTAGATGTGAATCCAGCGCAGGGCCAGCCCCAACCCCGCCGCCATCAACAGCATCCAGGGCCACAGCAGGTCCGGACCCAGCTGGCGCCATTGCAGGAGCAGTCCGGCCTGGCCCACGGCCACCGTGGTCAGGGCCAGGCGGTAGCCCAGCACATCCCGGCGGTCGCCGGCATCGATGCTGTAAGGGCCATAGACCCCTTCAAACACCGGGTCCGTCATGGTCATGCTGCTGGCCTCGCGATGGCGGGTGTGCTCTGCACCAGTGTGGCCAGGGGTGGCCCGGCTGGGACGATTCCCGAGGGGTGCAGGGGAAAGAGGGCCCCGAAATAGTCCCGGCGCCAGGCCTCCGGCCAGCAGGTGTCGGCCACGCCGGGCAGGGCGTGGAAGCGCCCCCGCCACTGCCAGAGGTGGGGCAGCTGCCAGAGGGGCAGACGGCTGCAGCCAAACAGCGGCGCGTAGACCAGCTCGAGGCGGATCAGGGTGGGGAACAGCACCACATCGGCGAGGCTCAACGCCGCCCCACTCAGCCAGGGGCTCTCCTGCAGGGCTCGATCCGCATCGGCCAGGGCGTCAAACAGCGCCGCCTCAGCCCGGTCGTAGGCCGCCTGGGTGCGAGCGAAGCCGCAGCGATACACCCCATCATTGACGTCGCTTTGCAGCCGCTCGCGCCAGGTCAAGGTGGTCTGCTGTTGGGCCGCGGGCTCCAGATCGGGGCCGTCGGGCGCGGGCCAGCGGTTGAGCAACTCGATCAGCCGGGCGCTTTCGCTCACCAGGATCCGCCCGTCCCGGCGCGAGTAGAGGGCGGGCACCGTGGCTCGCTGGCCCGGATCGGCGCCGGAGCGCTGGTAGAGCTCAGCCAAGCTGGCGCAGCCCTCGAAGGGTTCAGCGAAGCGCCAGCGGCCCTCGGCGGGATCGGGATCGACCACCACCAGGCTGATGCTGGCGTTGAGGCGGCGCAGGCTCCAGACCAGCCAGGCCCGGTGGGCCCAGGGGCAGCTGCGGCCCACGATCAGCACATGGCCATCGGCTTCGGCCGCTTCGCTGGGCAGGGGTGGCAGGTTGGTGAAGGCGCCGGGAGGTCGCCGGTAATTGCCGTCCGCATCGGCCGGCCCCAGGCCGCCCATCAGTTGGCACCACTGCCAGTGCCAGAGCGCCCGCGCCGTGCGCACCAGGGGAGCTGGAGGAGCCATGGGCATGGTGGCGGCAGAACCCTGAATCTGCGTCAGGCTGGGCCCGGAATCCAGTGCCAGGCCCGAGCGTCTTTTGATGAGCCCGAATCCAAGCCAGGCCAGGGTGCTCGTGGTGGCAGGCACCCACGGCAATGAGCGCAATGGGCCCTGGCTGCTCGAGCATTGGCGCCGTCAGCCCGATTCCCTCAACAGCCAGGGCTTGGAGCTGGAGCTGGTGCTGGGCAACCCCGCTGCCCATGCCCAGAACCGGCGCTATCTCGAGCGGGATCTGAACCGCTGTTTCGACCCATCCCTGCTGGCCGATGCCCGCCTGGATGGGCCCGATCTGCAGCGTGCCCGGCAGTTGCTGGCTCGCCACGGCCCCGCGGGGGAGCCGCCGTGTCCGGTGGTGCTGGATCTGCACAGCACCACCAGCGCCATGGGCAATGCGTTGGTGCTCTACGGCCGCCGTCCGGCGGATCTGGCCCTGGCGGCGGGGGTTCAGGGGCTGCTGGGCCTGCCGATCTATCTGCACGAGGCCGACCAGGCCCAGTCGGGTTTTCTGGTGACCAGCTGGCCCTGCGGCCTGGTGATCGAGGTGGGCCCCGTGCCCCAGGGGGTGATCCAGGCCCGAATCTGCCGCCAGACCCAGCTCGGCGTGGAGGCGGCCCTGGCGGTGCTGGCGGCGGCCCGCCGCCGGAGTCTGAAGCTGCCCGATCAGCTGGTGGTGCACCGCCACCTGGGCAGCCTCGATGTTCCGCGGGACCCGGATGGTTCGCCGCGGGCCTGCCTGCATCCGGCCCTGCAGCACCGCGACTGGCATCCGCTTTGGCCGGGCGACCCGGTGTTTGTGACCAGCGATGGGGCGACGATCGGCTATCAGCCTCCCCAGGGCCTGGAGGACCACCCCGTGTGGCCGGTTTTTGTCAATGAGGCGGCCTACGGCGAGAAGGGCATTGCCCTGAGCCTGACGTGCAGAGAATCCTGGCCCGTGGGCACCGATTGGTCCCTAGCTCTGCTTGCGCTTGCGAGCCAGCTGGATTAGCGAGGGGCTCCGTTGTAGTCAATTCCCAAAACGCTTTTGCCATCGCTGGCAATTCGGATCTCCGTTTCCACGCTGGGTGCCAAGCCCAGCTGCTGCCAACCAGGCGCCCCGCCAAGGAAGCGGAACTGGTACCCATCAATGGAGCTGATCAGGCACCGGTTGCCTGCAGCGGCGGTTTCGAACATGCACTTGTCGGGGCGGTAGACGTTCAGGCCCCCGTTCAATTGAACGGCCGTGTTGCGGGCCAGGTTGAGCGCCCGCACGGCGCTGAAGGGCACCGGCGCCTCCTGGGCCATGGCCGCCTTGGGCGCCAGCATCGGCGCACTTCCTGCAAGCAGGCCTGAGCCGATCACGGCAGCTGTGATGCCCATCAAGCGAAGGCGCATGGATCGAAGCAACGCGGGCCCTCAGCTCAACGCGGCGTCAGGGGCCTGTCAACCACACACAAGGGTGGCCTGTTCCTGTTTGCAGGGCAGGTTGGTGGTGCTGCCGTCAGCCCAATAGATGCGCAGGCGGTCGTCTGCGGTGCCGCTTCGGTAGGTGAGCGACTTGATGGATCCGGCGGGGGGCTTGCCGGCCGGGTCGGCCCCGTTGCCTGGAGCCACGGCGTTGAGCTTTTGTTCCAGCTGCTGGATTTTGACCTCAAGCTGCTCCTGCCGTTGTTGCAGCTGCTGCAGCTCGGCGGAGGGCTTTCGCTGGCAACTGGCCAGCAGCAGGGCGGCGCTGGCCCCGGCGGCCAGGACTCGAAGCGAAAGGGGGCGGGCCATACCGGGAAAGGGCCTTTGCAACTGTCTTCTTAGCAGTGTGGCCGGCTTAGCGGCCCAGGTGGGCCCAAACGACGGATTCCCGCCCCCGCCGCTGACGGTCAAGGGAAGCTTAGAAAGTCTTCGCATTTGGCTCTCAGGCATCCCGCAATCTTCCGTTACAGTTCGCCTTGACGGGATTCCGTCCGGCAGTTTGCGCTCCTGCGGATCCTTGCCTTCCATACCCGTTCTCCGGAACACTCTCTTCTCGTTCTCATGACAACCACAATTCAGCAGCGCCAAGGCGCTTCTGCGTGGAACCAGTTCTGCGAGT
>CBFIGH010000007.1:0-25434 GCA_965662115.1 Cyanobium sp. | reverse complement strand
ACCCCGATGCCCTGCCGTTCGATGATCCCAGCACCTACGCCCTGCTGGCCCGGGGCGATCTGGAGGGCATCTTCCAGCTCGAATCGAGTGGCATGCGTCAGATCGTGCGCGATCTCAAGCCCTCCTCCCTAGAGGACATCTCCTCGATCCTGGCCCTCTACCGGCCTGGACCGCTGGATGCCGGCCTGATCCCCAAGTTCATCAACCGCAAGCACGGCCGCGAGGCGATTGATTTCGCCCACGCCAAGCTCCAGCCGATCCTCCATGAGACCTACGGAATCATGGTGTACCAGGAGCAGATCATGAAGATCGCCCAAGACCTGGCCGGCTATTCCCTCGGCGAGGCCGATCTGCTGCGGCGGGCCATGGGCAAGAAGAAAAAGAGCGAGATGGAGAAGCACCAGAGCCTGTTTGTGCAGGGCGCCACCGAGCGGGGCGTGGAATCGACGATCGCCGAAGCCCTGTTTGAGCAGATGGTGCTCTTTGCCGAGTACTGCTTCAACAAGAGCCATTCCACCGCCTATGGCGCGGTGACCTACCAGACCGCCTACCTCAAGGCCCACTATCCGGTGGCCTACATGGCGGCCCTGCTGACGGTGAATGCCGGCGACAGCGCCAAGGTGCAGCGTTACATCGCCAACTGCAGCGCCATGGGCATCGAGGTGATGCCCCCCGATGTGAATGCGTCGGGGATCGACTTCACGCCCGTGGGGCAGCGGATCCTGTTTGGGCTCTCGGCGGTGCGCAATCTGGGCGATGGGGCGATTCGCCAGCTGCTGGAGGCCCGCAGCGGCGAGGGTGGCTTCACCAGCCTGGCCGACCTCTGCGACCGCATCCCCGGCCACCAGCTCAACCGCCGGGCCCTGGAGGCCCTGATCCACTCCGGCAGCCTTGATGCCCTCGAACCCAGCGCCAACCGGGCCCAGCTGATGGCCGATCTGGACCTGCTGATCGACTGGGCCAGCTCCCGGGCCAAGGACCGGACCAGCGGCCAGGGCAACCTGTTTGACCTGATGGCCGGGGGCGGCGATAGCGATGTTGCCCCCAAGGCGACCCCTGTGGCCGACTACCCACCCACCGAGAAACTGCGCCTGGAGAAGGAATTGGTGGGCTTCTACCTCTCGGATCACCCCCTCAAACAGCTGGCCCGGCCGGTGAAACTGCTCTGCCCCATCGCCCTTGCCAACCTCGAGGAGCTGGCCGATAAGGCGAAGGTGAGCGCCGTGGTGATGGTGCCCGAGATTCGTCAGGTGACCACCCGCAAGGGCGACCGGATGGCGGTGCTGCAGCTGGAGGATCTGACGGGCAGCTGTGAGGCCGTGGTGTTTCCCAAGAGCTATGCCCGCCTGGCCGACCACCTGATGGTCGATGCCCGCCTGCTGGTGTGGGCCACGGTGGATCGCCGCGATGAGCGGGTGCAACTGATCGTGGATGACTGCCGCAGCATCGACGATCTCCAGCTGTTGATGGTCGATCTACCGGCCGAGCAGGCCAGCGATATCGCCATTCAGCACCGGCTGCGGGAGTGTCTGCATCGCCACCGGCCCCCTCAGGATGAGGCGGGCCTGCGGGTGCCGGTGGTTGCCCTGGTTCGCCAGGAGGATCAGACCCGCTTTGTGCGGCTCGGGCCCCAGTTCTGCGTTGATGATGTGCAGGCCGCCCTGCTCACCCTCACCGCCGCCGACTTCCAAGCGACGGTCAGCTCACCGCTTCTTGCGGCTTGATTTAGGGCTGGGTGAAGCGGCCTGCATGCCCTTGAGTGAGCTGCGCAGGCGGCCGATGTTGAGGCCGATCTGCTCGGTGCCCAGCAGGCTGCCGGGCTGCTCTTCCCAACTGGCGGAGAGCACGCCGAAACTCAGCCCCAGCACCCCCAGAAAGAAACAGGCTCCCGATGCTGCCAGGGTGGTGCTGGGGGGCACATCCAGGATCTGCCGGCTGACCAGCAGGTAGCTGCCCACAAACACCCCCATGCCCATCAGGGTGGGAATGCCGGTGCCGATGGCGATCCGACGGGCCATGCGGTTGGCCACCACATCCGGAACCCCCTGCGTGCCCTTGCTGGCCATGGTCAGAACGCTCCTCTCAGCCGCGGATGCCCAATTTGGCAATCAAGGCGCTGTAGCGCTCCTGGCTGAGGCCCTTGAGGTAGGCCAACAGACGCTTGCGGCGGCCGATCATCTTCAGCAGCCCCTGACGGGAGGAGAAGTCGTGCTTGTTTTTCTGTAGGTGACCGGTCAGCTGGGTGACCCGCTCACTGAGCATCGCCACCTGCACTTCCACGGAGCCGGTGTCGGTGCCGTGGGTCTGGTGACCGTTGATCAGTTCCTGCTTTTTGGTGGTGGTGAGCGGCATGGGCTGGGGAGTGGAGCGCAGGCTGGGCCAGAGCTGATGGGCAAGATCCCACCATACCGCCCAGGGGGCGGCCCAGTTCGGGCTTCAGGCCACCTGGCGGGAGAGCCAGCGCAGGCTCTCCCGGATCCAGTCATCGGGCCCGGCCCCTTCCTCCAGGCCGCCGGCGGCCACGGCCCGCAGGGCCCTGTGGATCTCGAGGGCCTCGTAGCCGAGGGCGGCCAGGGTGAGCTGCACCTCATCCCGCCCTGCGGCGGGCAGGGTGGCCCCTTCCCCCAGCGGGTCTGGGTCGTTGTGGCCCTCCAATTGGCCCAGAAACCGCTGCTGCAGCCTGGTGCGCAGTTCCACGGCCAGCCGTTCAGCCGTGCGCTTGCCCACCCCCGGCGCCTGGCAGAGCCGGCGCAGGTCGGTGTGCACAATCGCCTGCACCAGGTCGGCCGTGTCCATGATTCCCAGCAGGCCGAGGGCCATCTGGGGGCCGATCCCGCTGACGGCCACCAATTCGCGGAAGAGATCCCGCTCCGGGCGCTCGGCAAAGCCGTAGAGCATCCAGGCATCATCGCGAATGGCGTGGTGGATGTGCAGGGCCAGGGCACTGCCCACCACCGGCAGCAGGTGCCACTGCCGCTGGCTCACCTGCACGTCGTAGCCAACGCCTTGGCACACCAGCATTAAGCCGAAGCGTTTGTCCTGCTGCCAGGGATGGGTGAGTTGCCCTTGCAGCCAGCCGATCATGGGATCACTTGACGGTTCCCCATCGTGCCTGCCTTGCCCGGCCCTGCCCAGCCCAGCCCAACCTGGCGGCTAAAGCTGGGGGGCTGGCTGCTCCCCCTGCTGCTGCTCCTGCCCCTGGCCTTGACGGGCTGTGGCGGGATCGGCCAGCCGCCCCGCTCGGCGCTGCTCCAGGCCCTCGAGCTGCAGATCCAGCTCACCCAGGGCTCGATTGCCGAGGCCCTGGCCCTGGAGCCCGGCGGGGCACCGGAGGTGAGTCGGGTTCGGGTGGCGGAGCAGGAGGCGGTGCGGATCGGGACGGCGAAGGGAATGCGGATCGTCGGGGAATTTGACTGGCGCCTGCCGGGTGATCCGATTCGGGTGGATAGCCCCTTTGCGCTCTACCTGCAGCGGGGCGAGCAGGGCCAGAGCTGGCGGCTGGCCAGACCCAGCGGCGCCATCGGCGAGAACGGGGCCCAGCTGTGGATCACCGACCCCCTGCCGGTTGGCTGAGGCTGACTAGGGTGGCCGCCAAGATCAGCAGCGCTCCGGTGATCGTGGCGGCATCGATCACCTCCCCAAACAGCACCCAGCCCCAGCCGGCCGCAAAGCCGACCTGCACGTAGCTGATCGCCGTGGCCCGCGCCACCGGCAGGGCCATCAGGCTGCGGGTCAGGTACACCTGGCCCAGTTGGGTGAACAGACCCACGCCAAGCAACCAGAGCAGCTCCACCGCCGTGGGCAGCACGGGATTGAGCGCCACCAGCGGCAGGCTCAGGGGCAGGGCCACCAAGGGGAAATAAAACACGATCACCAGCGGGTGCTCGCTTTTGCCCAGGGACCGCACGCTCACGTAGGCCAGGGCCGTCAGCAGGGCGCCGGCCACGGCGATCAGCACCGGTTGCCAGGCCAGGGCCAGGCTGCCGCCGGGCTGGGCGACCAGCAGCACCCCCAACCAGCCGAGTGCAATGGCGGCCACCACCCGCCTGCCGATCCGCTCACCCAGCATCAACCAGGCCAGCAGGGCGGTGAAGGGGGGATAGAGGTATTGCAGCACCGTGGCGGAGGCCAGCGGCAGGGCCACCAGGGCCGCGTAGACGCAGAGCAGGGCACCGGTGCCAACCATGCCGCGCCAGATCAGCTGCCCCCGCCGATGCCCCCAGGGATACACCCCGGCCCGCCGCAGCAACAACCAGCTCAGCAGCAGGCTGATCAGGCTGCGGGCCAGCACCACCTCGGCGGCGGGGATGCGGCCGCCCACCTGCTTCACGCACACCCCCATCAGGGAGAAGCTCAGGGCGCTGGCCACCATGCCCAGCACGGCTTGCCGGCCCCGGCCAGAATCGGGGCTCGCTTCAGACCCCAACGCTCCCCCCCCAGCCCTTGAGCCTGCCCCGTCTCCACCCCCGCACGATCGAGGCCGTCAAGGAACGGGCCGACATCGTCGATGTGGTGGGTGAGCACGTGGTGCTCAAGAAGAAGGGCAGGGAATACGTCGGCATCTGTCCCTTCCACGACGACACATCGCCGTCGATGACGGTGTCCCCGGCCAAGCAGTTCTACTACTGCTTCTCCTGCGGGGCCGGTGGCAATGCGATCAAGTTCCTGATGGAGCACCAGCGCCAGAGTTTCAGCGATGTGGTGCTGGAGCTGGCGCGCAAATACCAGCTGCCGATCGAAACCCTCGATGGCCCCCAGCAGGAGCGCCTGCGCAAGCAGCTCTCCCGCCGCGAGCAGCTGCACAAGGTGCTCACCCTGGCGGCGGGCTGGTTCCGCAGCCAGTTGCGCAGCCCCGCCGGCGCCGCTGCCCTGGCCTATCTCCGCGACGGCCGCGGCCTCAGCGAAACCACCCTGGAGGCCTTCGAGCTCGGCTATGCCCCGGACCAGTGGGATGGGCTGCTCAGCCATCTGCAGCAGGTGGAGGGGCTCGGGCCCGATCTGCTCGAGGCCGCTGGGCTGGTGGTGCCCCGCAAGGGGGGGGATGGGTTTTACGACCGCTTCCGCCATCGGGTGATGGTGCCGATCAAAGACCGCCAAGGGCGGGTGATCGGCTTCGGTGGCCGCAGCCTCGATGGCGGCGAACTCAAATATCTCAACTCCCCCGAAACGGAGTTGTTCGAAAAGGGCAAGCACCTCTTCGGTCTCGATAAGGCCAGCAACGCCATCCGCAAGGACGACCGGGCCGTGGTGGTGGAGGGCTACTTCGACGTGATTGCCCTGCATGCCGCCGGCATCACCAACGCCGTGGCAGCCCTGGGCACGGCGTTGAGCAGCCAGCAGATCACCCAGCTGTGCCGCTGCTGTGAGGGGCGGCGGCTGGTCATCAATTTCGACAGCGATGGCGCCGGCGTGCGGGCCGCCCAGCGCGCCATCGGTGAAGTGGAGCAGCTGGCCCTCCAGGGCCAGCTGGAGCTGCGGGTGCTGCACCTGCCCTCCGGTAAAGACCCGGATGACTTCCTCAAGGAGCACGGGGCCGGCGATTACCGCGCCCTGCTCGACCAGGCGCCCCTCTGGCTCGACTGGCAGATCGAGCAGGTGCTGGAGGGCCTGGACCTGGCCCGCCCTGACCAGTTCCAGCAGGCGGTGTCAGCCCTGGTGGCCCTGCTGGGCAAGCTACCCCAGAGCGCCGTGCGCAGCCACTACCTGCAGCGGGTGGCTGAGCGGCTCAGCGGCGGCCAGGCCCGCCTGGCGATCCAGCTGGAGGACGACCTGCGCCAGCAGGTGAAGGGCCAGCGCTGGCACGGCCGCTCCCAGAAATGGGAGCAACCCGGCGAGGCGGGCCTGCGGGAACGGGCCGAGGCCGAGTTGCTGCGGCTCTATCTGCATTGCCCCAGTCACCGCCCCGCCATCCGGGTGGAACTGCGCCAACGCGAACTCGACGACTTTGCCCTCCAACCCCACCGCCTGCTTTGGGCCGCGATCAGCTCCCTGGAGGAGGACAACCTCGGCGCCGGCCGCCTCGAGGCGATCAACCGGGGCAAGGATCCTGGCTTCGACCTGGGGGATCTGGACCTGCCCCGGCTGTTGGCCGATCAGCTGGTGGTGGAGCAGAGCGCCCTGCTGGGTCGGCTGACCCCGCTGCTGGAGCCCAACGAACTGCAGCGCATGGCCCTGGGCCAGCCCCTGCTGCAACTGCGCGGCGCCGCCGCTGCCCTGGAACGGCAGAAGAGCCTCAAGCGGTGTCGCCATCTGCTCGATGCCTGGAGCAGCCAGCGGCTGGAAACCCTCGAGCGCTGCATCTCTCGCCTGCTGGAGGAGGAACGGCAGGAGGCTCGGGCGGCCGCCTCAGGTTTGGCGCCGATCAGTGACATGGAAGTGCGAATCGAGGCCCTCTTCGCCGAGCTCAATGGCGATGCCCTGCGCTTTCAGGAGCTCTATTACAACGAGCGCAAACATCTCGATCACCTCGATCTGCAGCGCCGGGCCGCCTACGGGGAGGTGCTGGCCCAGCCCGCCGCCTGATCACTTGCCAGGTTTGCCCTGATGTCTCCCCATCCTTTGCCGTCCCGCATCGCCCTTGTCGGCTGGTTCAGCCTGTTGGGCCTGGCGGGGGCCTGGCTCCCCCTCTCCCAACCGGCCCTCTCCGAACCGGCCCTCGCCCAGCTCCAGCCCCAGGCCTGTCCCTGCAGCTGTGCCCAGCCCAGCCTGGGGCTGATCGGAGCCAATGGCCTCTGTCAGTGCCCTTGCGCATCCGTGCCAATTCCTGGCATCAGCGAAGAAACCCTTGCCGGCCCCCCCAAACCTCCCAAGGCCGGCGGACCCACCCCCAGCTGGACCATCGAACCGGGCTTCGATGATGGGTTTGGTGACCCCTTCTGGGGTGGCTGGTGATGCGTTCACCAGAGGCGCAGCAAATGGGGTAGTACCCCCGTGTTACGAAGCCCCTCGATCAACTCAATGATCGCGGTAATCCAGACAAACCAGATATCACTGAAAATGTGACGCCGGAACAAGCGTGGATTGCTGCTCCAGCTGGCCGGTTCGCTGTAGAGCCGCATCTTGGGCCAGAACCGTGGCACCCGTTGCCGGTATTGCCGGTAGGTCTCACCGAACAGCTCCTCGAGCCGGCGCTCTTCCCGGCCCATGATCCCCGGGTAATAGAGCCCGAAAATCGCCAGAAACAGCAAGGGATAGGTGAAGGTTTCGGTGGTCATTCCCACCCCCACCAGGCCGATGCAGCTGAACACGTAGAGGGGATTGCGGCTGATCGAGTAGGGCCCCTCGCAGACCAGTTGCCCGTCCTTGCGACCTGAGATGTAGAACGAGCACCAAATTCGCCCTGCTGCCCCGACGGCCGCCAGGCCCAGACCGCTGCTGAACAGCAACGTGGCGACCGTCTCCTGATGCAGTTCCCAGCGGCTCTCGCTCAGGGCCAGCACCAGAAAAACCAGTGCCGACACCAGCTTGGAGAGACCGGTGCGCTGCTGTTCCCACCAGGTCTTCCCCTCCGGACGTGCCGCTGTGCCCATTGGTGATCCTGATTGTCTGTGTTCTACTCCCCTGCTGTTGGCTCAGGCCCGCACCACCGGAATGGCGTCCAGGCGGGTGGTGGCAGCGCCGGAGAGCTGGGAGCGGCGCATGCACCAGGGGGTGTGCAGGCCGGCAGCGGCCCATTGCACGGTGCCGCTGCCGTAGTAACGGTTGAGGCGGTCGATGGTGGCCATCAGGGTGGCGCGGCGCCGTTGCTGCTCGGGCGGCAACGGCGCCAGCAGGTGGTGCTGCAGGGTCGCTTCGTCCTGCAGCTGCTGCATCAGCACGCCGGCCTTCTGCAGCGGTTTATGGGGCCTGAACAGCTGCTGCACCAGGGGCAGGGCCGCCTGCAGCAGCACGGCCGTGTCGTTGCTGGCCACCGGCAGGATCACCGTGGCGCCGTTGCTGTAAAAACTCGTGCCGTTGAAGGGGCTGCTGCGCACAAACACCGTGATCGCCCCAGCCCGTTGCCGTTGGCGGCGCAACTTCTCCGCCGCCCGACTCAGGTAGGTGGCGACGGCCTCCCTCAGCTCGACCTGGCTGGTGATCGGCTGGCTGAAGCTGCGGCTCACGCAGGTTTCCCGCTTCGCAGGCGGCACCAGTTCCAGGGGCAGGCAGGCGTGGCCGCGCAACTCCTGCTGCAGGCGCACACCCACCACGCCGTAGCGGCGCCGCAGCTCGCCGTCGGCCATGTCGCGCAGGGCTCGGGCATGGCTGATGCCCCGCAGCCGGCACCAGCGGGAGAGCTGGCGGCCGATGCCCCACACATCTTCGATGGCGATCGCTTCGAGCTGGCGATCCGGATCGGCGCTGCTGCTGAAATCGAAAACGCCCCCCCCAGCTGGGCTGGTTTTGGCGATTTTGTTGGCCAGCTTGGCCAGCACCTTGGTCGGGGCGATGCCCACGGCCACCGGCAACCCCAGCCGGCGTTGCACGTCGCGGCGCAGCTGCCGGCCCCAGTCGCCCAGGTCGCCGTTGCCAGCCGGCCGCTTCAGCCGGCCGAAGGCCTCATCGATGGAATAAATTTCCAGCGCCTCCACCCACTCCTCCAGCACGGCCATCAGCCGCTGGCTGAGGTCGGCATAGAGGGCGTAATTGGAGCTGCGCACCACCACGCCCTGCCGCTCCAGCTCGCGCCGCACCTGGAAGTAGGGCTGACCCATGCGAATCCCCAGGGCCCGGGCTTCGGCGCTGCGCGACACGATGCAGCCGTCGTTGTTGGAGAGCACCACCAGGGGGCGGCCGAGCACGGCCGGATCCAGCAACGCCTCGCAGGAGGCGTAGAAGTTGTTGCCGTCGATCAGCACGATCGCGTCACGCCCCATGGGTGTGGATCACATGCAGGGCCACGCCCCAGATCTGGGGACCGCCAGCAGGGGCCAGCTCGAGGGGCGGATAGGCCGGATGGGCAGCCTCCAGGCGCCAGCGGCCCCGGTGACGCACCAGGCGCTTGAGGGTGAAGCCTCCCTCCAACAACGCCACCACCACCTGGCCAGCGCAGGGCTCCAGGCCCCGATCCACGATCAGCAGGTCGCCATGGGTGATGCCGGCTCCCTGCATCGACTCGCCACTCACCCGCAGCAACACCGTGCTGCGGGGGCAGCGGATCAGTTGGAAGGCGAGGCTGGCGGGGACCAAGGAAGCGCTGCAAAGGCGATCAGCTTAGTTCATCTGTACCAAGCTGTCGTCCGCCTGGGCTTGGGCGATACTGGCCTCCTGGCCCTAGCGTGATGGCTTGATCTCCGGTGCTCCCGTCTGCCGTTGCAACCTGGATTGCCGGATCAGGGGCGCTGCTGGTGGTGTTTTTGGTGGTGCACCTGGGCGGTGTGGGCCTGGCGGTGCTGCGGCCGGCAGCCTTTGAGGCCTATGCCACCGCCCTGCACCAGAGCGCCTGGTTGCTTCCCGCTGAAGGGCTGCTCGGTGCGGCCCTGCTGGGCCATCTGGGGTTGACCGCCTGGAAGGTGGTGGCCAATCGTCGGGCGGGCAATCGGGCTGGGTTGGTTTCCAGGCGCGCCGATCGCTGGGGGGCCTGGGCGGCCCGCAGCCTGCCGCTCAGCGCCGGGACCCTGCTGCTGTTTCTGGGGGTGCACCTGGCGCAGTTGCGCTGGCCCAGGCCCCCAGCGGGGCTGGAGCTGGCCCGGCTGCTCGAGCTGCTGGGCGCTCCCGGGTGGGCGCTGCTTTATGGGGGGGCCGGTGTGGCGGCAGGCCTGCACCTGTTCCATGGCGCCGAGGCGGCCCATCGCAGCCTCGGCCTGCTGCATCCGGGCAATGGCCGAGCCATCCGTGCCGGCGGGCGGGCTGTGGCGCTGCTGCTGGGCGCTGGCTTTCTGCTGGTGACGCTGCTGTTGAACGGGCGGGCCGTGGGCTGGTTGGCATGAGCGGCCTGCCCGATCCGCGCCTGCCCAGCGGGCCCCTGGCCACGGCCTGGCGCCGCACCAGAGACGGGTTGCCCCTGATCAGTCCGCTGCGCAAGCGCCCGTTGCGCATTGTGGTGGTGGGCAGTGGCCTGGCGGGCTCGGCCGCGGCGGCCAGCCTGGCGGAACAGGGCTATCAGGTGCAGCTGGTCACCTTTCACGACAGCCCGCGGCGGGCCCATTCGGTGGCCGCCCAGGGGGGGATCAATGCCGCCAAGAACTACGCCAACGACGGCGACAGCGTCGAGCGCCTGTTCGCCGACACCCTCAAGGGTGGAGACTTTCGGGCCCGGGAGGCCGGTTGCTACCGCTTGGCCGAGATCAGTGGCGCGATCATCGACCAGTGCGTCGCCCAGGGGGTGCCCTTTGCCCGGGAGTACGGCGGCACCCTGGCCAACCGCAACTTTGGCGGTGCCCTGGTGAGCCGCACCTTCTACGCCCGCGGCCAGACCGGCCAGCAGCTGCTCTACGGCGCCTACCAGGCCCTGATGCGTCAGGTGGCGGCGGGGCGGGTCACCTTGCTCACCCGGCGCGAGATGCTGGAGCTGGTCACCCTGGATGGGGTGGCCCGGGGGGTGGTGTGCCGCAACCTGCTCAGCGGTGCCTTGGAGACCTACACCGCCAACGCCGTGGTGCTGGCCAGTGGGGGCTACACCAACGTCTATTACCTCTCCACCAACGCCCTCAAATCGAATGGGAGTGCCATCTGGCGGGCCCACCTGCAGGGAGCGCTGTTTGCCAATCCCTGTTTCACCCAGATCCATCCCACCTGCATTCCCAGCGGCGATGCCTACCAGAGCAAGCTCACCTTGATGAGCGAGAGCCTGCGCAATGACGGCCGGGTGTGGCTACCGCTCACCCCTGGGGACAATCGGCCGCCGGATCAGATTCCCGAATCGGAGCGGGATTATTTCCTGGAGCGCCAATACCCCAGCTACGGCAACATGGTGCCCCGGGATGTGGCCTCCAGACGCGCTCGCGAGCTCTGCAATGCCGGCCATGGGGTAGGCCCGGGCGGGCGATCGGTCTATCTCGATTTCCAAGCTGCCATCGCCAACCAGGGTGCGGCGGTCATCGAAAGCCGCTACGGCAATTTGTTTGAGATGTATGAGCGGATCACCGGGGATGATCCGCTGCATGCCCCGATGCGGATTTACCCCGCGCCGCACTACACCATGGGTGGCCTGTGGGTGGACTACCACTTGATGAGTTCGATCCCGGGCCTGTTTGTGCTCGGTGAGGCCAATTTCTCCGAGCATGGCGCCAACCGGCTCGGCGCCAGTGCCCTGATGCAGGGCCTGGCCGATGGATACTTCATCGCCCCAGCCACCGTGACGGCCTGGCTGGCCGAGCAGGGAGCCACGCCGATTGGCCCAGATGACCCCGCTGGCCTTGAGGCCTGCCAGCAAGCGAGCCAGCGGGCCCAAGGGCGGATCGACGCCCTGCTGGCGGTGGCCGGCACCAAGCCGGTGGACAGCTTCCATCGGGCCCTGGGCCAGCTGATGTTGGAGTATTGCGGCATCAGCCGCAGTGCCGCCGGCCTACAGGCTGGGCTGGATGGGGTGGAGGCGTTGGAAGCGCGCTTTTGGCGCGAGGTGCGGGTGCCTGGCAACGCTTTGGCGCCCAACGGGGAGCTGGAGAAGGCCCTCCGGCTCAGTGATTTCTTCGGCCTGGCCCGGTTGATGCTTCGCGATGCCCTCGCCCGGGACGAATCCTGCGGGGCCCATTTCCGCGAAGAACATCAGAATGCCCAGGGCGAAGCCCGCCGCGACGATCAACACTTCGCCCACATCGCGGCCTGGGAACACCGGCCCGGCGGCACGCCGATCAGGCACCAGGAACCGCTCAACTTCAGCCAGCTCCAGCCGAGCACCCGCAACTACCGATGAGTGATCTGCTCTCGCTGACCCTGCGAATCTGGCGCCAGGAGAGCCCCCAATCGCCCGGGGCTTTTGAAAACTATGCGCTGGAGCAGGTTTCGGCTGATCTGTCCCTGCTGGAGGCGCTGGATCTGCTCAATGAACAGCTGATCTGCTCCGGGGAGAGGCCTGTGGGATTTGAGCACGATTGCCGCGAAGGCATCTGCGGTAGCTGTGGCTTTCTGGTCAATGGGCAGGCCCATGGCCCCCAGGCCGCCACCACGGTGTGCCAGCTCTATCTGCGGCGCTTCAGCACTGGTGACACCCTGGTGCTCGCGCCGTGGCAGGCGAGCGCCTTCCCGCCGATCCAAGACCTCGCCGTGGATCGCAGCGCCCTTGATCGCCTGATCGAGGCGGGGGGATTTTGCTCGGTCAACACCGGCAATGCCCCGGATGCCAATGCCATTTTGGTGGGCCGGGACCAGGCCGCTGCCGCGTTCGAAACCGCCACCTGCATCGGCTGCGGCGCCTGCGTGGCCAGTTGCCGCAATGCCTCGGCCAGCTTGTTTGTGGCGGCCAAGCTCGCCCACCTGGCCCAGCTGCCCCAGGGCCAGCCCGAGCGGACCACCAGGGCAGCAGCGATGCAGCAGCAGATGGGGCGCGAGGGTTTTGGCAGCTGCAGCAGCCAGCTCGAGTGTGAAGCGGTGTGCCCGAAGCAGATTTCCGCCGATTGGATCAGCTGGATGCACGGGGAACGGCGCCGGGCTGCCGGAAGCGGCGGATGAACTGGGCCAGGGGCATGGGCCCGCAGCGCCGCTGCCAACCCAGCCCCTCCGGATAGCGCCGCCAGCAGGAGAGACGGCTGCCACGCCGATCCAGGCAGATCAGGTAGCGGTAGCTGGCGGCAGGGGCCTCGGGCGTGCCCAGGGGCCGCAGCGGATCAAACACCGCTTGCAGCTCCTGCCAGCTGCGGGGCGGCCGGCCGCTGGCCTGCAGCGGTGCGCTGAGCAGGTCGGCCAGGTGCTGGGGGAAGCCCCGATCGGGGAGCCACCAGTTGACTTGGCGGCTGCGGTGGTTGTCGAGCAGGGAGATCACGGCGCTGCAGGCCATGGGCAGGGAAGGGGATGGCCCTTCTCCAGTGCCCGGCCTGTCTCAGGAGATGGTCTCCATGTGTCGCATCAGGTCGAGACACTTGCAGCTGTAGGCCCACTCGTTGTCATACCAAGCCACCAGCTTCACAAAGGTGTCGCTGAGGGCGATGCCGGCATGGGCATCAAACACCGAGGTGCAACTCTCGCCGACAAAATCAGTGCTGACCAATTCGTCTTCGGTGTAGCCCAGGATGCCGGCCATCGCCCCCTCAGAGGCTGCCTTCATGGTGGCCTTGATCTGGTCGTAGCTGGCGGCTGTGGCCAGGTTGACGGTGAGATCCACCACCGACACATCCGGGGTGGGCACCCGGAAGGCCATGCCGGTGAGCTTGCCGTTGAGCTCGGGAATCACCCGGCCGACGGCTTTTGCCGCACCGGTGGAACTGGGAATGATGTTCTGGGCGGCGCCGCGGCCGCCGCGCCAATCCTTCACCGAGGGGCTGTCGACGGTTTTCTGGGTGGCCGTGGTGGCGTGCACCGTGGTCATCAACCCGCTGACGATGCCGAAGTTGTCATGCACCACCTTGGCCATCGGTGCCAGGCAGTTGGTGGTGCAGCTGGCGTTGGACACCACATCCTGGCCGGCGTAGCTGCTGTGGTTGACGCCCATCACAAACATCGGCGTGGCGTCCTGGGAGGGCGCGCTCATCACCACCCGCTTGGCGCCAGCATTGATGTGGGCGCGGGCGGAGGCATCGGTGAGGAAGAAGCCGGTGCTCTCCAGCACGTAGTTGACGCCCACATCGCCCCAGTTGAGGTTGTTGGGGTCCCGTTCTGCGCTGATCCGGATCGGCTTGCCATTGACCACCAGCTGGTCGTTCTCCACCCGCACATCGCCCTGGAAGCGGCCGTGGCTGGAGTCGTAGCGGAGCATGTAGGCGAGGTAGTCGCGGTCGATCAGGTCGTTGATGCCCACCACCTCCACATCCGGCAAAGTGACCGCCCGGCGGAAGGCGAGCCGGCCAATGCGGCCGAAACCATTGATCCCGAGGCGGATTGTCATGATTGGATGGTCATCGCGGTGCTCCTGAAACCCTGAAGGCAGCTGGCTTCCAGCCACCTTACGGGGCCCATCAGCTATCAGCCCAGGGCCTGCTTCAGGGCCGCCAGGCCAAAGACCAGAAACAGACCACCACTGAGCCGGTAGAGCAGGCGCTCATCGACCCGCTGACCGATCCACTTGCCGGCCCCTACGGCCAGCCAGGTCACCAAACCATGGCCCAGCAGGGTGCCGGCGAGCAGGCCGGCGAAGCTGAACACCTGGGCCGGTGCGGTGGCCAGGAAGATCGTCGCAAACTGGGTGCGATCACCCAGTTCGGCCACAAACACCAGCACAAAGGCCTCCCAGATCACCGCCCGGGCGGAGGTGAACACCCCACCGGTTTCGGCCGCATCGATCGCCTGCTCTGCCTGCTGGGCTTCGCCGCTGGCCGCATCCGCCGCCAGGGCCTGGGCATCGATCAGCAGCTTGAGGCCGAAGCCGAGAAACAGGGCAGCCGCCAGCCAGGGCACCAGCGTCTGGGGCAGCAATTCCCGCAGGCCGTAGCCCAGGGCCAGGGAGATCAGGGTGACGGCCGTCAGGGCGGCAAAGGCGCCGAGGAACACCCAGCGGGCCCGGTGGCGCACCGCCAGGATCAAGGCCATAAAAAAGGTCTTATCGCCCAGCTCGGCCAGGGTGATGGCGGTGAGGCTGGAGCCAAAGGCCGCCAGGCTGGGGTCTGCGCTGAGGGGGATGGCCATCACGTCAACCGGGGGAGTCATCCTCTAGCAGCAGCTGCTGGAAGGCCGTGTAGAGATCGCCGTGCTCGGCGGCCGTGCTGGCATCTGGCCGCCCCAGGGGGCCCTGGCCCTGACGCTTGGTGCGGGTCGGAGCAGGCTCCGGCCGGCGCCCTTCCAACTGCTTCAATCGCTCCATGAGGTGGGGCGGTACGCTGCCATCCGGGCTCACCTGCATCAGCTCGCGGAACAGGGCCTCGGGGTTTTGCTCCACCTCCACCCGATGGCGCCTCTGGCTGGCCTTGGGCGAGGGAGTCGCGGCCGGCTTGGGCAAGGGTTGGGGCAGGGTGCGGCCGAGGGCCTCGAGGCGTTCGCGGCTGCGGGCGTCAAAGCTCATCGATCTGGAGGGTTTCAGCCACAACCCAGGCTGGCGCGGGTGTCGCGGCCTGTCACCGGATTGGTGCCACTGGCCAGGCCGCAGAGGGTTTTGAGGGCATCGCCCCGCAGGGGCACGTTGGTGAAGTCGGCCCCCTCGATCACCACGTTGGTGAACTTGGTGTTGAACGCAAAGGCATCTTCCAACACCGCATTGGTGAGGTCGGTGCCATCGAAGATCGCCGAGTCCAGCGTGGCCTCTTTCAAGTTCGTGTTGCTCAGATCGGCGTCCTGCAGCTTGGCGCCAAACAGGCTGGCCCCCTGCAGGTCGGAGCCGGCGAAGCTGGCATCGCGCAGGTTGGTGAGGTTGAACGTGGCGCCTCGCAGGTCCTGGTCGGAGAAATCGGCGCCGATCAGCACCTGCTTGGCCACATCCATCGCCGCGACGGCTGGTGGGGCCTGGATTGTGCAGGCGGCAACCAGGCTGAACAGCAGGGCCGCCAGGAGCTTGGCCAGGGAACGCCGGAACGGGGCCATGACGGCGGAGCAGCTGGGGGAAGCCTAGGAACCTGGCGCCCATGGCTCCCAACTCCGATATGCTGAAATTCCGCTTTTCCGCAAAATGACATCCATAGGTCGGATTGCTTGGCAAGAAGTGCTGATGGTTTCCAGCCGCGGCCAGGTCACCTTGCCTGCCGAGATGCGCAGGCATCTCGGCATTGAGCCTGGCGGCGCGGTGATTGTCGAAGAGTGCGAGGGTGAATTACGCCTCAAGCCGGCTGCCGTGATCGAAATAGAGGCCTACAACGACGATCAGATTGGTGCCTGGGATCGGGCTGATGTTCTGGGTTCTAACGAGCGGCGTCAAATCCTTGATCGCCTTAAAAAGCCTTGATTGGCATCTTCCTCGATGCCAATGTTTTGTTCACTGCAGCTCACAAGCCCAAGGGTAAAGCTGCGTTGGTGATCACCCTGGGCCATGAAGGCATCTTCAAGCTGGCTACAAGCGCCTATGCCAGGGAGGAGGCTCGCCGCAACATTGTTCGAAAATTCCCAGAGGGTTTGCCTGAGCTCACGCGGCTGCTTGGGCCAATCCGCATTGTTCCTGACAACCTTTCTCTGCCTTTCCCTGAGCAGCTTGCCGAGAAGGACAGGCCGATTTACCGAGCTGCCCATGCCTGCGGTGCCGATGTTTTGTTGACAGGCGATCTACGTGATTTTGGTTTTCTCATGAATGCCCCAGAGCTCGCCAACGGCCTGTTGATTCAGACCGTTGCCGATTTTCTGGCTGCCATCGGCTGACCCATCCCTCGGCGGCCCGCGGCTCCGGTGGGAACGCTGACTGGCGCCAGCCAGATTCGCCCGGAGCCTGCCCATGCCGCGCACCACCGCCCGCCGCCAGGGCGACTGGGCTGAGCAGAGGGTTTTGCGCCTGCTGCAGCAGCGGGGCTGGCGCCCGCTTGCGCGCCAGTGGAGCTGCCGCTGGGGCGAGCTGGATCTGGTGCTGGCAAAGGACGGCCGGCTGCTGCTGGTGGAGGTGAAGGGCCGCCGCCGCTGCGGCCTTGATGGCTGGGGTACCGCGGCCCTACGCCGGGGTAAGCGCCAGCGGTTGGAGCGGGCCTGGGCCTGCTGGCTGGAGGTTCACCCGGGCTGGGCTGAACACTCCGTGGAGTTGGTCTTTGCCCTGGTGCCGCTGGCGCCGGCGGGCGGCCCCGTGCGCTGGATTCGACCCAATGCTTAAGGCGTGGGCTGGGTGTCCGCAGGACCAACGTGCCAGGGGCCAGACAATGGGAGAAGCAGCGGCGACATCGATGAGTTTTGCTGCCCACAGGGCCCGCAAGCGCTTTGGCCAGCACTGGTTGGTGGATCAGGGGGTGTTGGATCGCATCGTGGCCGCGGCCGAGCTGGGTGCTGGTGATCGGGTGCTGGAGGTGGGGCCGGGCAAGGGAGTGCTGACGGAGCGGCTGCTGGCCTCAGAGGCAGGGGCGGTGCTGGCGGTGGAGCTCGACCGGGATCTGGTGGAGGGCCTGCAGGAGCGCTTCGGCGACGAGCCCCGCTTCAGCCTCAGCTCGGGCGATGTGCTCGCCGTGGAGCTGCCCGCGGCCAACAAGGTGGTGGCCAATATCCCTTACAACATCACAGGCCCTCTACTGGAGCGGCTGGTGGGCCGGCTGGACCGACCCGTCTTCCTGCCCTACGAACGCTTGGTGCTGCTGGTGCAGCGGGAGGTGGGCGAGCGCATCCGCTGCCTGCCGGGCTCCAGCGCCTATTCGGCACTCAGTGTGCGCATGCAGCTGATGGCCCGCTGCCAGTCGGTGTGCGCCGTGGCGCCCCGTTGCTTTCGGCCGCCACCAAAGGTGCACTCCGAGGTGATCCTGCTGGAGCCCCTGCCCGCAGCACAGCAGCTCGAGCCTGGCTTGGCCCGCACGGTGGAGCTGCTGCTCAAGCGCTGTTTTGCCGCCCGGCGCAAGATGCTGCGCAACACCCTGGCGGGCCTGCTGCCCGAGGCGCAGCTGGTGGCGCTCACGGCTGGAGCGGGCATTGATTTGCAACAGCGCCCCCAGGAGATAGCGCCAGCAGCCTGGGTGGCGTTGGCGGACGGCTTGAATCAGGCCACACCAGCGCCTGTCACCGCCCCTTCCCATGGCTGATCTCTGTGTGCGGGCACCGGCCAAGATCAACCTGCATCTGGAGGTGCTGGGCCTGCGGCCCGATGGCTTCCACGAGCTGGCGATGCTGATGCAGTCGATCGATCTGGCCGACACCCTGCGGCTGCGGCCCAGCGCCGACGGCCTGATCAGCCTCCGCTGCGACCAGCCCGATCTGCCGACCGATGGCACCAACTTGATCGTGCGGGCCGCTGAGCTGCTGCGGGCCCGCTCGGGCTTGGTGGAGCTGGGGGCCGAACTGGTGCTGGAGAAACGGATTCCCATCGGTGCGGGGCTGGCGGGGGGATCCAGCGACGGGGCCGCCGCCCTGGTGGGGCTCAATGCCCTCTGGGGGCTCGGGTTCGGGCCAGAGACCCTGCACACCCTGGCGGCGGAGCTTGGATCTGACCTGCCGTTCTGCATCGATGGCGGCACCCAGCTCTGTTTCGGCCGTGGCGAGCGGCTGGAGCCCCTGACGCTGGCCGCTCCCCTGAATTGGGCGGTTCTGCTGATCAAGCACCCCGAGGTCAGGGTCAGCACGCCCTGGGCCTACGCACGTTGCAGGGCCCTGCGGGGCGACTGTTACCTCCAGGGGGAAGCCGCATTCGAGCAGCGTCGCCAGCTGCTGCGCCAGGGCCCGTTGCTGAACGCCTTAAGGCAGGACGCGCCATTGCCGCCCCTGCGCAACGATCTACAGGCCGTGGTCGAACCGGAGGTCGAGAGCGTGCATCAGGGTCTGGCCCTGCTGGCCCAGGCAGACCAGGCGTTGGCGGTGGCGATGAGTGGCTCGGGCCCCAGCCTGTTTGCCATCTTCCCCAGCCTGGAGCTGGCCCAAGCGGCCCGCGCAGCCCTGGCCGATCCGCTCAGCCAGGCTGGTTTTGAGGCCTGGTGCTGCAGCTTCAGCCGCCGGGGTGTCAGCCTGGAGCCGTGACCGATACCGCTCCCACCCCAGCGCCAAAGCCCAAGAAGGGGCCGCTCAGCTTCCTCTCGGGGTCGCTGACCGCCGGGTTGCTGGCCTGGCTGGCCCTGGGCTTAAGCCAGCGGCTGGTGGGCTACTACGCCCTCCATCCGCCCCAGTACGGCTCGGCGATCGCCCAGAGCATCGCCACGGCGCTCAAAACCCTGATTGTTGGCATGTCCTTTCTGGCCACCTTCAGTTTTGCCTTTATTGCCCTGGGCTTGGCCCTGGTGCTGATTCGCAGCCTGGTGCCGGGTTGGGCACCGACCGGTGACGAAGCGGGCAAAGGGCCCTAATCTGTTGCCATGACTCCCCATGACCTGGGCTTGCTGGTAACGCTGCTGCTGCCCGGCATGCTGCTTTCGGTGCTGTTGCTCTCCACCTTTGCCGCCGGCGGCTGAGAACCCCTGAACCCTGAGCCCATTGCCATCTCGATCGCCCTTGCCACGTTCAATGGCGAGCGCCACCTGGAGGCCCAATTGGAGTCCTTGGCCCGGCAGAAAGAGTTGCCATCGGAACTCGTCATCGCCGATGACCGTTCCTCGGATCGTACCGCTGACATCGTGGCAGCGTTTTCACGCTCGGCACCCTTCCCCGTTCACTTCGGGGTCAATGCTGTGCGCCTTGGCTACACCCGCAATTTCCTGGCAGCCGCTTCCGTCTGTCAGGGTTCTTACATCGCCTTCTGTGACCAGGACGACATTTGGGCCCCTGACAAGCTCGCCCGCGTTGCGGCTGCCTTCCACAGCTCCCCAGGCCTGCCGGATCTGGTTGTTCACCCGTGCAACCTGCTCCGGGGAGATGATCTGGATCCGGTCTTGTTCCCGGCCCACCTGCAAACCCCAGGCACTTTCCCTCCCCTAGAGCTGGATCCTTTGGGAATCGTTCCCGGCCACTCGATCGTGGCCCGGCGGGAGCTGGTGGATTTGGCTCGTCAGTTCCTCGAAGTTCTGCCAGAAGGTGTGTTTGTTGGACGTGGCCATGACGACCTCACCTATTTCCTCGGGACTGTTGCCGGCACAACCGCGGTGTTGGATGGCTCCCTTGTGCTTTGGAGGCAGCACGCTGATAATACCTGTGGCGAGCCGAAATCCGTGGGGGATTCCAGCCCAACACTCCAACCCCACCTTGAATTTTTGAGGGGCCATGCGCGCAAATGGTCTGCCCTCGCCCAAGCTCTGGGTGAACTGGCCAACGAAGCGGACGGCACCTACTCGGGCGGTTTGCGTCGCGCTACGCGATTCTTTGAAGACCGGGCCCGTTTTTTCAGCCTGCGGGAGCAGGTCAGTGACCCTGTAATCCCTTACCGCACCCGCATGGCGGCCCTGGTCCGCGCCCATCTGAGTCCACGTCGCGTTCGTGGGGCTGGACGCCGCGAAGCCCTGCGCAACCTCCTGCGCGATCTGGCGTCCTTGGCTGGGATAGGTTGGCCCAGATAAGGTGCACGCCCCCCCGTGGCAGAGACGCTGCTGTTCAACGCCCTGCGCGAAGCCATCGACGAGGAGATGGCCCGCGACCCGCTTGTTTGCGTGATGGGTGAGGACGTCGGCCAGTACGGCGGTTCCTACAAGGTGACCAAAGATCTCTACGACAAGTACGGCGAGCTGCGGGTGCTCGACACCCCGATCGCCGAAAACGCCTTCACCGGCATGGCTGTGGGCGCCGCCATGACCGGCCTGCGGCCGATTGTGGAGGGCATGAACATGGGTTTCCTGCTGCTCGCCTTCAACCAAATTTCCAACAACATGGGCATGCTGCGCTACACCAGTGGCGGCAACTTCACCATCCCCACCGTGGTGCGGGGTCCAGGGGGGGTGGGGCGCCAGCTCGGGGCTGAGCACAGCCAGCGCCTCGAGGCCTACTTCCATGCCGTGCCCGGCATCAAGATCGTCGCGGTCAGCACCCCCACCAATGCCAAGGGGTTGATGAAGGCCGCGATTCGCGACAACAACCCCGTGCTCTTCTTTGAGCACGTGCTGCTCTACAACCTGTCAGAAACGATTCCCGAAGGGGATTACATCTGCGCCCTTGACCAGGCGGAGGTGGTGCAGGAGGGAAGCGATCTCACCATCCTCACCTACTCCCGCATGCGCCACCACTGCCTCAAAGCCGTCAAGCAGCTCGAGCAGCAGGGGGTTTCCGTGGAGCTGATCGACCTGGTCAGCCTTAAACCCTTCGACATCGAGACGATCTCCCGCTCCATCCGCAAGACCCACCGGGTGATTGTGGTGGAGGAGTGCATGAAAACCGGTGGCATCGGCGCCGAGCTGATTGCCCTGATCACCGAACACTGTTTCGACGACCTCGATGGTCGGCCGATCCGCCTGTCCTCCCAGGACATCCCCACCCCCTACAACGGCACCCTGGAAAACCTCACGATCATCCAACCCCATCAGATCGTTGAGACGGCCCAGCAACTGCTCGCAGGTCGGCTCTAGGCATGGCCCGTCAACAGGGATGGTTTGCCCTGATCCTGGCGCTGGCGATTGCGGCTGGATCACTGTTGTTCAGCTGGAACACGCCTGAAACGCCCCTGGGTCAACGCCTGGGCCTTGACCTGCGCGGCGGCAGCCAGCTGACCCTGCAGGTGCAGCCTGCTGGCACCGTCAAAGTGGTGCAGAAGGAGCAGCTCGATGCGGTCAAAGAGGTGCTCGACCGCCGCATCAATGGTCTGGGTGTGGCCGAGTCAACCCTCCAGACCGTGGGCAACAACCAGCTCGTGCTGCAGCTGCCCGGCGAACAGGACCCCACCCGGGCAGCCACCGTGCTCGGCAGCACCGCCCTGCTCGAATTCCGCGCCCAGAAGCCCGGCACAGAAGAGCGCATGCAGGAGCTGCTCAGCCTCAAGCGTCAGGCCAGCTCCCTGTTAGCCAGGCTCAGCTCCCCATCCACCGACAACCCCCAACGCAGCGAAGCCGACCAGGCTGATCGGGCCCAGGTGGAGAGCGACCTGAGCCGCATCAACACCGACATCATCGGCTTGTATGAGCCCGCCCAGCTCACCGGCAAGGATCTGGTGACGGCCGGCCGCCAGCAACAGCAGAGCGGCAGCAACTGGGAGGTGACCCTCAGCTTCAACAAACAGGGTGGCGACCGTTTTGCCCAGCTCACCCAGTCGATCGCCGGCAGCGGCCGCCTGCTCGGCATCGTGTTGGATGGGCGCTCGATCAGCGAGGCCAGTGTGGGGCCTGAGTTCAAGGCAGCTGGCATCAGTGGGGGGGCAGCGAGCATCACCGGCAACTTCAGTGCCGAAGAGGCCCGGGATCTGGAGGTGCAGCTGCGAGGCGGTTCCCTGCCCTTGCCCGTGAAGATTCTCGAGGTGCGCACGGTGGGGCCGTCCCTGGGTGCTGAAAACATCCGCACCAGCCTGCTGGCTGCGTTGAGTGGCCTGGTGTTGGTGGCCGTTTTCATGGTGGTCGTCTACCGCCTGGCCGGCTTGGTGGCGGTGCTGGCCCTTTCCCTCTACGGCTTGTTCAACCTGGCGGCCTATGCCCTGATTCCAGTGACGCTTACCCTGCCTGGCATCGCCGGCTTCATCCTCTCGCTGGGGATGGCGGTGGATGCCAACGTGCTGATCTTTGAGCGGATCAAGGAAGAGTTGCGGTCGGGCAACACCCTGATCCGCTCGATTGAAACGGGTTTTGCCCTGGCCTTCTCGTCGATTCTTGATGGCCAGGTCACCACCTTGATCAGTTGCGTGGCCCTGTTTGCCCTGGGCACCGGCTTTGTCAAAGGGTTTGCGGTGACCCTCGGCATCGGAGTGCTGCTTAGCCTATTCAGTGCCCTCACCTGCACCCGCACCCTGCTGCGCGTGGTGCTCAGCTATCCGGCTTTGCGCCGGATCGATTTCTTTCTGCCCCTGTCGCAGCGCTCCGAGGGCCTGACCTGATGCTCACGTTTCGGGTCAATCGCCACCGCCGCCTGCTCTGGCTGATCTCCATTGGAGCACTGTTGCTCAGCCTGCTTGGCATGGCGATCAGCTGGGGGAATTCGGCCATTGGTGCGCCGCTACGACCAGGCCTCGACTTCACCGGTGGCACCCAAATTCAGATCGAGCGGAGCTGCAATCCAGCCTGCGCTCCCCTTGCTGTGCCCGCAGTGGAGGCTTCCCTGCGGCAGCTGGCCCTGCCTGCCGAGCCCGGAGCTCCTTCACCCTCCATGGCCGGCGCCGCCATACAGCTTCTCGATGGCGGCCGCTCAGTGGTGCTGCGGCTGCCCAGCCTCAGTCCCGATCAGGCCCAGGTGGTGCTGGCCAGTCTTGAGCAGGCCCTGGGGGATACCGTGCCCGGGGGGCTTTCCGTTGACACGATTGGCCCCACCTTGGGATCCCAGCTGCTCAAGGCCAGCCTTGTTTCCCTGCTCGTGAGTTTTGTGGGCATTTCGCTCTACATCAGCTTCCGCTACGACCGCATCTACGCCCTGCTGGCCCTGCTCTGTCTGGGCCATGACGTGCTTATTACTTGTGGTCTGTTCGCCTGGCTGGGGCTGCTGGCTGGGGTGGAGGTCAACAGTCTTTTTGCCGTTGCCCTGCTCACCATCGCTGGCTACTCGGTGAACGACACGGTGGTGATCTTCGATCGCATCCGTGAAAAGCGCTCCCAGCTCAAGGAGCTGCCTGTGAGCGAGCAGGCCGACGAAGCCGTGATCAGTACCATGACCCGATCGGTATACACCTCGCTCACCACCCTGCTGCCCCTGATTGCCCTGATCTTCTTCGGCGGCAGCACCCTGTTCTGGTTTGCTCTGGCGCTCAGCTTTGGCATCCTGGTCGGAGCCTGGTCCAGCATTGCTGTGGCCCCCACCCTATTGCCGCTGTTGTCCCGTCGCTGACCCATTGCCCAAATTGCCCGCTTCGCGCCATCGCCATCGTGGCTTTCGGTATGGCGTGCCCCTGCTGCTGGGGTTATTGGCTCTTCTGGATCTGAGGGTCGAGCTCCAACTGTTGGCAGATCACTTCACGCTGATAGCACTGGTAGAAACGCTCCGCAATCAACCCCTGGCGGTAGCGGTCTTGCTGCTGTTACCCTCTCTTATAGTTCACTATCGCGGCAGCCAAGGTTGATCAAGATTTTACTCTAAGATCCAACAATCAGTCACTAATCCTTAATTATGCAGCGCTGTCGTGTGCTCATCCTGAATAACTATCCATTGGATCGGGTGATTAAGGAAGTTGAGCTTGGCGAAACGCCTGATCAAGTCTTGTTTGGTGTACACCGCCTGCAGGAGTTTGGATTCGAACCCGTCTTCCTGCCCTATCCTGCCATTGGTGCTTGGTCTAATTTCCAGCGGCTGCTTGCCAGATTGCGGATACCCTTAGAGCTGGGAGATCTGCAGCAGCAAGTGATGGCAATACGTCTATCAGCACAGGCAGATCTGGTCTACGCGCCCTGCGGCTCCCAGACCCATGTGCTCCAGTATCTGCACGCCATCGGCGTGTATAAGCTGCCGATCGTAACGTTGATGCACCATTCATTCCTCAAAGGTAAGCTCGACTTTGTACGTAACTGGCAGAGGAGATTATTTCTTCGTGGTGCCGATAAATTGCCCTGCTTAAGTAAAGCGCTCGTAAACGATTTGGAGGCATGGGGAGCAGACCATTCCAAGATTTTGTCGATGGAATGGGGTACGGATGTCGCGTTCTATGGGCCTTGGCAACCCCCCGGATCCGGTGTCATTGCGACGGGAAGGACAGGGCGAGATTTCAAGACGTTTGCAAGGGCAGTTCTAGAGGCCCGATGTCCTGCCACCATCATTGGACTACAAGGCCAACTCGATGATCCTATCTTCCATAGCTCTTCAAAACTGACGTTAATCGAGGCGCGCAATGAACAACCAGTTCCTGGACAAAAGCGTGGCTGGTTAAAATATACGGAACTATGTCAGCATATGCAAGCCCACGCAGCCATTGCCATTCCCTTGTTTGCGCAGCAAAATCTGGCTGGTCTCACAAGCCTCATGGATGTGCTTGGTCTGGGCAGGGCCGTTCTAATGACGCGAAATCGACATATTGATATCGACATTGAATCCGAAGGGATTGGGTTTTGGCTAGAGCCAGGGGATGTGGATGGATGGGTTCAGCGTCTTAATTGGGTAGAAGACCATCCAGACCAGGTTCGGGCCATGGGCCTCCGGGCGCGAAGCATGGCTGAGGGCAAGTATGGCTCCAATGCTTTTGCGATTCGCTTGGCCGAGCTTCTGCATACTGTCAAGAAGAGCAACTAGATCAATATTTCCTATGCGGGTAACTTGTCTTTACAATGTCATTCTTAGCACATTCTTATTTAACTACTGCCAATGCTTTTATCCTCAAGGAGATATGATAAGTGACCAGTGAGCAATACTTTTATGCTAACATGCTAATTCTACGTTCAAACCAAAGTTGACATTCGAAGCCTGTAGAGGTTTTTAGATCACTCGCTTAGACAAATAATCGAATGAGACTCTGAGCGCTCCTTTCAGCAAAAAAGAATATTTATTATATCAAACACTGTTATGGAAGATTAACTCTAAGCTCTGCTCAGGTCGTTGTACTTTGACAACTTCGATCCAGGTGGCCTCCCGGATAACCACCCGTCCACCTGAGCTTGGCAAGAGGGCTTTGCTCCGATATGGTGGAGTGAGACTCCGCAAAGGCTCTTATTCTTTAAAAGGCATACCTTTTAGGTATGCAAACTATCAATCATAAAAGTCACTCGCCGACTAACGATTAAATCATAGCCTTAAATAACAACCATTTCGTAAGACGCTTGAGTAAAACTCGCGTCTCGATCTAGGTTTATATAT
>CBFIGH010000006.1:0-60047 GCA_965662115.1 Cyanobium sp. | reverse complement strand
TCGCCCCGCTGGCAGCGGGTGAGGTTGTCATAGCTCACATTGCGGGCCCCGTTGGCATTCGCCTTGGGCGACCACACGTAGCCGCCCTCTGTTTCCTGGCGGACGGTCTGCTTGTGGTTGACCCACCAGAAGGCCATGGCTGGGCCGCGGTGCCCCTGTTGTAGCCCAGGCCTGCGGCTGGGGCTTAGTAGCGCTGCTGGTTGGGGATGATTCCCCGCACCCCACCGCGCGGCTGCTCGCAATCCCCCTGCCGCCGAGGGATCAGATGCCAGTGCGCATGAAACACCGTCTGCCCGGCCGTCTCGCCTGAATTCAACCCCACATTCCAGCCGCTGATCGACGCGTCGTTGGCACTAAGCTGCTTCCGTCGCTGCTTCAGCAACTCCACCGCGGCGTTCCACTCCGGCTGATGCAGATCCAATCCGTCGGCCACATGACGCCGCGGGATTATCAGGCTGTGGCCAGGCGTCACCGGGTAGGCATCGGCGATGCGCAGCGCCAGCTCGTTCTCCAGCAGCACACGGCCGCTGCCCTCCAGCGCGCAGAACACACAGCCCGCCTCGCGCAGGGCGTAGCTGGCCTGCAGGCCGCGGAAGTCGGTGGTGTCGGTGTCGCGCTTGCCGGCATTGCAGCGGAAGCAGAGCGCCTGCAGGTTGCTGAGGTCGTCTGAGCCGCCGTGGTTTCACCGCTGCGCGGAAGGCTGCGCCTAGGGGATGACGTGATCCACCTCCAGGGCTCGCTGGCGTTCATGCGCCCCGCAGCATTCGCAGCGACCGCGGGCACGGGTGAGCACCCGGTATTTGATCGAGCCGTTGATCGGTGTTCGGTTGCGGCTGCGGTGGGCGAATACCCCTTCGCCGCGCTGCTCTCGAAAGGCATCCAGGCGCTGGCGGCAGAGCTGCTGCAGCTCGTCGCGCTCGGCATCGCTCAGCGCATCGCCGCCCACCAGGGCGTAGATGCCCTTCTCGCAGCTGGTGATGCCGTTACCGGTGAGCACCTTGCCCACCATCCGCTTCACCCGCTCGGTGTAGTAGTCGATCTGGGTCACGTCCTCTCCCAGGATCCGCCGGGCGATGTCCTCCGCCGGCGCCGGGCTGCTCCTTCCAAGCAGCTCCATGAGCATCAGCGGTTGGTAGATGTGGCTCATCCGCATCCGCTCGGCGATGGTGGTGCGGAGGCGGTGGTAGCTGTCAGAGCGAGGGGTAGCCATCAATCCTGCAATCCCCACCAACCAAGGTTTGGCCTGCGCCCTTCTTCAAGTTTGACCGGTCGCCGCAGAAAGCCCACAACGACATGACAACGCACTTCGTTGATGCCGAGAACGTGGGCGTTGCTGCAAGAGCTGTCCCTGAATGCTCCCCTCAGGCATGCTGCCCGACAGGGGTGACGCCCACGGGCTTGCCAAGCGCATCGAAGTCGACGATCAGGTTGTCGCTGACGGCCTCAGGGCTGCTGCTCACCCGATCGACCAGCTCGATGTAGAGGGTGTCGGTGTTTGGGAAGTACCGGATTTTCATGGCGCGGGTGCGCAGCAGGCTGGGATGGCTGGGATCGGGTACCTCTCTTGTGGCCTCGGTCCCAAAGGCGTTGTGCACAGTCTCTTTGTCGTCAAGGTTAATGACCCTGAGCGCACGGTTCTGTGCCTCCCGCACTTGACCCCACTGGACATAGCGAGCTTCGGCCTGACTGCGTTCCTTGAGGGTGACCTGAAGCTGGTTCCCTGGCCAGAAGCCGGCAGCTGAGCAGGTCGAATCTGCACGGCACCACCAGCCCCACCAAGTCAGGAGTAGAACTGCTGTACTGCTGCTAGCGGTTCAATGCTGGCCGATCTGCCCATTGGCGAGCCTGTCCCTTGTCAGGTGGGCTCACTCCAGAACGACCTCGATCTCCATGCCGCCCTGGTGCCCAACCCGCTCTGCACCTTCTACATGCGGGTCAGCGGTAATGGGCTAAGGGACCACGGCATGCATGACGGCGACCTGCTGGTGATCGACCGCAGTGTTGAGCCAAGTTCTGGCCATGTCGTCGTCGTGGCCCACCAGGGCAGCTTCCTGCTGCGGCCGCTTCTGCGCCAAGGCGACCAGTGGTTGCTCGAGCCAGTGCGGCCAGGGGACACAGCAATTCCGCTCGACCTGGAGAGATTCGATCGCTCCGGTCTCTTTGGGGTGGTGGTGCATGCGGTGCATCACCTCAATCAAATGCGCTTGAGAAAGATCTGAACTGAGGTGGCCCAGGGAAGCCGCGCCCGCTACCGGGCGCGGCTGGAGGAGTTGTGGGCCGATCGCGTAGCCATCGGTGGGCGGCTGCCCTGGCGGGCAGACCGGAGTCCGGTGGACTGGTGAGCTGGTCTCCGTGATTCCACGGATGCGCCAAGCTTGGTACTGGCGCACTGTTGAGTGATCGGGGGTGGTGCTATCCCGCTACGGTGATGGAATCTGTAAATCGATCAGCGCCGGCCGGCCTTCCTCCGGCTGGGTCTCCACCTTGCCGCCCTGGCGGCGCTTGCTGGCGTAGACGAAGTCTTCTCCGTAGGAGTTGTTGAACTGGCGACCCGTCTACGACATCGAGCAAGAAACCGAGAGGCAGAGGATCGCATCGCTCGAGAGCGAGAGGCGCTTGAAGCAGCTGCAAGAGAGCAACGCCAGAATCGCGCGCTTCGAGCAGGAGCTCTTTTCCTCCTCGACCCAACCCCCCTCCACCGGCGATTCCTCGCCTACATAGCCAACGAATTGGCAGGGCCTCCGCAAAGCGACCAGACCAGCTGATGACACGACACCATCTGCATCGCCCCGTCGAGCTCCGTGCTGCAGGGCCTCATAGGCCTGGGTCGAGGCCCAGATAGAGGCAGAGGCCATTGTCGATGGCCTCCAGCTCCTCCACAGACACCCGGCCGTAACGCCGGTGGATGCGCTGCTTATCGATCGAGCGCACCTGATCCACCAATGCGGTGGATGGTTTGCTCAGACCGCTGGTGCCGGGTTCAAGCGTTGGATACAGCGCCCCAGGTGCTGGAGTGCCGGTAACCGGCACAACGGCAATCAGGGGAAAACGCTGGTTGCTGTTCACAGCCGCATCGCTCACCACAACGCAAGGTCTGGTGCCTTGCTGTTCATGGCCCCGGCTGGGCTCCAGATCCACCAGCACCACCGTGCCCCTGGCCAGGCTCATGCCTCCGGCTCCTGCCATCCCTGCTCCTCACTCCAACGCAGCGGCACTCCGCCCCTGGGGTCGAGGAGGGCCTCATCACCGGCCGGGAGACCCTGGCTCCAACTCTCCAGCCCAAGGGAGGCGGTGGTGATGCTGTCGGGATGGGGCTCTTCCAGCGAGCGCAGCAACTCCTGCCGTCGCCTGCGCTTGAGCTCATGCCGCACGGCATCGGCAATGAAGCGGCTCCGATTGCGCTCAAACCGATCAATGCCGGCGATCAGCTCGGCGGGCATGGTCACCGTGACGCGCTCAGCAGGGGCGGCAGCAGACATTGATGGTATGACGATTGATATGATCATACTTGCACCAACCAGTGCTGCCGGCGGCGAGCGTCGATTCGGGAGCGCCCAGCCTTGCCGCCGATGGCTCAGCCAACGCGCTGTATCGCTTTGATGGCGTGTTCTGGCCGTGGCGCAACGAGGGCTATCCCAGCAGGCAGGCCACCCACGGTGCCGGAATCGCCCAGCTGGGATGGGCCAGGTCGAGGATCGACTTCGTGGCCATCACACCACGGCCGTATCGGCCCTCCAACACGAGTGCCTCACGGCGCCAGCCATCATCCACCCACTTCGATTCAATGGGGGTGGTCAGGCCTGATCCTTGCTCGCTGGGGACGCGCACCGGGCTGAGGTCGATCTCATTGCCGGAGGCCGTACGGCTGTAGCCGATCGTGTCGTCGGCCACCCAGCGCCCCTCCTCAAGCCCATCCACCGCCCGGGCCAGTGCCACCGCCAGGGCCATTTCACTGAGGCTCGTCATCGCTGGTCTCGGTAGGCCGGGGCTGAGCGCACTCGGCAGCCAGGCAAGCAGTGGGTCCGTGAGGTACAGCTTGGCCTGGGCCCGAGCAACAGGCCGGCCGTCATCGAGCCGGTGCCGACAGCGCAGCAGGGCGTGGGTGTTCACGAGGCGCTGCAGCCGCAACCCAAAGGCTTCACGGCTGCCATAGCCAGCAACCGCTGCCGTTTTCTGCTGATCCAGCGGACTGGTCATTCGCTCCATCAAGGTGGCCAGCAGCACAGGCACCGATTCGAGCGGTGCATCCGGATCCACATCCGCCCGCAGCCAGGCCAGCAGATCGCGCTGATAGGGCTTCCCCACGGCCCCCATGCGGTGATACTCAGCCACAGCCCGGGGAAAACCGCCGCAGACCAGATAGTCCTGCCAGGCCAGGTCGTAGTCGTCCACGCCATAGGCCAGCGCTTCCAGGTCTTCTGCCACCGACGGATCCATCAGCCGCGCGGGATGACAAGGGCGCGGTTGCGCCAGCTCCGGCCGCGTGACCGCCAGGAAATCCCGGAAACCCATCGGCAGAAGTTGGCGCAGCCGCCGGCGTTCGCTGCTGCCTGCTCTGCCCGCCAGCAGATTGGCCTGAATGTCCTCCTGTGTTACCCAGCGGCTGCCCGTGGCCACCACCGTGTCGTCGCCGAAGGCGCTGCTGTCGCGGGCTGCCTTGAACACGCTTGTCCAGCCGCTGATTCCGGAAACCTCGTCAAACAACCACACCCGCCGCTGCGGCTGCTCCAGATCCACCGATCGGGTCAGCACGCGCGCCAGGGTCAGCACGCGGCGCAGATCCCGTGCCGCCATGCCATCACAGGGCACATGGATCACCTGACGGGGATCGATGCTGCGGCAGCCACAGAGACGCAGCGCTGCATCGAGCAGAGCCACCGTTTTGCCGGCCCGCCTCGGACCCGTGAGAATCACCAGCGATCCATCTGGAGTGGCTGAGGCGATGTCGCTCAGGATGCTGCTGCGATAACCCAGGTCGAACTGCGTGCGGTCGCGCAGCGTTCGATTGGCGTGCTGCCAGGCGGTCGGATCTCTGCCGGCAGCGGCCGCAGCCCACCAGGGATTGGCATCCGAGAGCGCGCGTCTCAGCTCATCGTCACGCATCTGGTCTTCAGGTGTGCCACACGAGGATAAGGGGTCTGAGCACTATGTAGCCCACGGACCTAGGGGGTATGCATGCTTGGCTGCACAAGAATGACAGGGGTAAAGACGCTTGCTAGCGGGTCATTCGGCTCCGCCAGCGGCCGTCGCTCTGCGACAGGCTGCCGCTGGAGCAGCTGGAGGCCCTGACCGAGGCGCTCCTGGATTACCGCTTCGCGGGCCTTGGGCTACAGCGGGCCCGCTGATCTGACCCGCTGGCTGGCTGATCACGCCGGCTGAGCGCTGGCCTAGATCCCTTTGATCGGCTCCATGCCATGCAGGCCGAAAGAGGAGCCTCTCTCGCTGTGGGGCCTTACTCCCTCACCCGCCACGGTCTGCCTGGCGAGACGGTGCAGTTCGGCTATGGCTTTGATCTCAACTCCACGGCCAGCCGCAAGAACCCGATGGCAGCGCTGGAGGCCTTCCAGCTGGCCCCCCCTGCTGATCAAAACCTTTCCGCCCCTGCGCTTCAGCGCTGAATGGGAGTGGCTGCAGGCCCGCGCCGCGGAGGATTCCCAGTCAGAATCCGATCAGGCGACTCTTAGTGCGGCACGAAAGCTAGGATTTGGTGCAAAGCAAGACTTGTTGCCTGGTCATGGCCGCCACTGTCCATCCCTCTGCCCTCAAGCTCGTTGGCAGCAACGGTCAGATCTCTCTGGGCAAGCAATACGCCGGCCGCCATGTTCTGGTGGAAGAGAGCGAGCTAGGGGTCTGGATCGTTCGCACCGCCACGGTGATCCCCGACAACGAGCGCTGGCTGCATGAGTCAGGGGCGGCAGCAGACCTGCAGAGAGCCATGGCCTGGTCTGTCAGCCATCCACCAGCGGATGTCGGCGTGGAGGAGACCCTGAAACAGCTCAGCCATGGCGAAACCTGAGCCGACGATCAGGCTGGATCTGAACAATCCAGTGTTCCAGGAACAGCTGCTGACGCTTCAGAAAGCGGAGCGTCATGCGGCGCTCGACACCCTCAACAAGATTCGCCAGCTGAGCTGGACTCAGCTGTATCGCGACGCGGGGATCAAGCGGGAGAAGATCACGAGCATCAAGCCCCCTGCTGGGATCGATGCCGTGGTCTCGCTGCGGATCGGCCGATCACGCCGAGCCACAGCGCACCGCGATGGCGATTTCATGCGGCTGCTCACGATCGCCCCGGATCACGACGCCACCTACGGAAAGAAATGATCCAGAACGCTTGACAACGCCAGCTGATCGCTCTTGAGCAGTAGTTCGGCACCACAGCCGCGGCTCGGGCTGCTGCAGGGCCATTGTTCGCCGAGAGCCTGCCGCTCGAGGAGTTGCTGGCGCTCTATGGCTGCTGCGATGTGTTTCTGTCGCTGCACCGTTCGGAGGGGTTCGGGCGGGGGATGGCAGAAGCCCTGCAGCTCGGTGTGGATGGGATCGCCACGGATTTCGGGGGCGCCCGCTGCCGCTGAACCCCAAGCGTCGTCGCGACCCGAATGCGGTCCAGGGGCAAAAGCCCAGGATTTGACCCACGATCTCCAACCCCTCATCAAGCTGCTCAGCAGCAATCACACCCTCCGGTCGAACGACTTGCGTTGACGGCACAGCACAAAGCTGTGGGCACCAGGGCGGTCGGGAATCGGGCCCAGGTCCAACACCAGCGTTGATCCGCGATTGGGGGGCGCGGTGGTCATGGCGCACCCATCCCACCACCGTCCCCGTCTAGGCGCTGCCGCAGGAGTAGCTGGCCATGCATGGGGAGATTGCTTCACTTCGGTTCGCCTTGAGCAGCCAACGGGCCTCGCTTCTGCCATCAAATTGTAGGCAAATGTGCAAGCTTTGTTGATAGTCTTATTGTGCCTAGCTACTTTGTTTTGTCACCTAATTTTTGGCCGATTTGCTTCCGGCAGCTGCAGTTTGGATGATTTAAGTTCGCTGGCTGCTGCTAGGGGATCAGGCTTCTTTGAGTCTAGGCATTCCTGATACTTATAGCCGCGGTTGCGCCCGCCTCTGGGATCAGCTTGCTCCACGACGAACCAGTCAGGGAGATCAGGCATCTGCTGAGGCAGGGGCCCATTCTTACAGGCTATTATCGCGTAACGCTTCAGAGTGTCTGTGGTTAGGTGCAACTTCTTGGCCAACTGCTCCGTTGTAAAGATTTCGGAGGCGAGATCTGGGAGGGGTGAGTTGCCATGGGAGTGAGGAGCCAGCGGTCCACGTTCAAGTTGTTGGAGTCCACCAGCTGATGGCAGCACGCCGTGTTGTCTCAGGAAGTCCACCACTTTCAAGTTGAGCTGGTGCTTTTCCGTCTTGTTGAGGCCTGTCTTTTTCGGCTTCCAGCACGCCAGTTGAAAGACCAGCTGCTCTAGAGCGGCCCAACCGCTTTCGTCATCAAGGTTGTCGTCAGGCCAGCTGGCTGGAGTTGTCCGGCTTGGAGCCTTTGGGACGGATCCGAGCGGCGGTCCCTCCGGCAACGTTTCTCGGCATCTCCCAACACGAGTGGGTTTCGGCGATGGCAGCCGCGGAACCGCATGAGCCCGCATCGCACCGTGCAGACCGCCGACGGCACTGAGGTTGCAGGGAGTTTCAAGGACGGCGATGGCATCGGAGCCCAGGCCGATATCCAAGGAAGAGAAATGCGGAGCACAATCTTCCGCCATTCGGCGAAGCGACTCAGTAGCGATCGGTGTTGTGCTGTCGAAGCGAATGGACTGCATCCGCAGACCCTCCAGCACCCCCTTGCACGGGTTCGCAAGCTCCGAAAGCCGCCTCCAGCGTTGCCTCTCCGCCTCCAGAAAGGGGTTCATCGTTTGCAGGGCGTCGATGCTGCCGGCCGCAGCTGCCTGTAGGTGCCGTAGATCGGCCAAGATCAGACTTTCTACCGGGATGTCGGCGGCCAAGCCCGTACACGGAATGGGGGCCCCTTGCATGGCCGCGGAAGTGTTGTTCTCAGTTCGCGCTCTCTTGGTGGACATGCCCGTGGTTGCCGGTTGAGCCGAATCCGGGATCAATGAGGCTCATATGAGACCAACTGTAGCGGGAATCCCCCGTTTGGCTCCAGGCGTGACACCACTACTGGTGTGAGGTAGGGGAGGTGCTCAGTCAGCCCACTACATGCGGATTCCCATCCATGGGACAAGGGTGTTTTGGAAGCCATTACGCGGCACTGACAGGAACAGTTGCGACTGTCTTTAGGCATCGGCTAGGCACACCACGCTCGAGATTCATTGCTACCTAAGGCCTCCAGGCTGACTCATAATTCGCCTTAGCCGGGTTCGATCCCCGGGACCCCCATCATTCAAAGGCGTGGCCAGCGAACCGACTGATTGGTTCCCAACTCCTATCCTCGCCCCAGTGATGGCTCCCTGGTTGGGTCTGCCCGTGATTCAACTCCTGGCGCTGGCCATCCTGCTGGCCCTGCTGGCCTTTTTTGCAGCTGGGGAATTCGCCCTCATTCGACTCAGGCCCAGTCGGGTTCACCAGCTCCAGGAAGCTGGCGAGGCCGGCGCTCTGGCCGTTGCCAAATTGCAGAACCGGCTGAGGCGGGTGCTGGTGGCCACCCAGCTGGGTGCGGCCCTCTCCCTGGTGGCACTGGGGTGGGCCGGTCGCGGTCTGGCCGAGCAGTTCGGGGCGTCATGGCTGGGGCGGGCCGCGCTTGGTTCGGTCCCTCAGGCATGGCTGGATGGTGTTGTCTTTCTGCTGCTGGTGCTGTTCGCCACTGTTTTAGGGGGGGTGGTGCCCAAGGCCTGGGTGCTGCATCGGCCGGAGGTCTCCGCCCTGCGGCTGGCACCGCTGCTGGATTCGGTGATCCGCAGCCTGACGCCCCTGCTCTCCTTGGTGGAGCGATTGAGTGCCGGGCTGCTGCGCTTGCTGGGCCTACCGCGCAACTGGGACGCGCTTGTGCCCGTGCTCTCGGCAGGTGAACTGGAGACCCTGATTGAAACCGGCAGTGTCACCGGCCTGATGCCCGATGAGCGCAACATCCTTGAAGGCGTCTTTTCCCTGCGGGACACCTTGGTGCGCGAGGTGATGGTGCCCCGCTCCGGCATGGTCACCCTGTCTGTCGATGCCAGCTTTGCTGAGTTGATGCGGGAGGTCCATGAGACCGCCCATGCTCGCTTTCCGGTGATTGGCAGCTCCCTCGACGACGTGCGAGGCCTGTTGGATCTGCGGCGCCTGGCCGATCCAATCGCCAGGGGGCTGCTGACGGCCGAAACGCCTCTGGCTCCCTACATCACCCCGGTGGCTCGGGTGCAGGAGAGCACTCCCCTGGCTGAGTTGCTACCCCTGATTCGCAGTGGTCAGCCCCTGCTGGTTGTGGTGGATGAGCATGGAGGCACGGAGGGCCTGGTCACCGTGGCCGACCTCACCAGTGAGATCGTCGGGGATGAGGAAGACTCCTTGGAATCAGCCCAGGATCTCCTGCAGCTCGCCGAGGGTTGCTGGTCTGTGGCCGGAGATCTTGAGATCTTTGAGCTCAACAGGCAACTGGCTCTGCAGTTGCCAGAGGCAGATGGCCACCACACCTTGGCGGGCTTTTTGCTGGAACGGCTTCAGCACATCCCAGCACCGGGGGAGGGTTTGCGCTGGAAGGGGCATCAGTTTTTCGTGCTGGCCATGGACGGCCCCCGCATTGAACGGGTGCAGATCGAGCGTCCGGTGGTTGATGCCACCCCCGCTGAGCAGAATTGACCCCGCTGCCCCTGGGGAGCTTCCCTGCACCGATAATGGTTCCAGACGAGAGCCCGGCCTTGAACCCTGTGCGCGTGGGTGTCATCGGCATCGGCAACATGGGCTGGCACCATGCCCGGGTTCTCAGCCTGATTAAAGACGCCCAGCTGGTGGGGGTGGCCGATCCGGATGCTGAGCGGGGCCAGCTGGCAACCCAGCAGTTTCGCTGCCGCTGGTTTCCCGACTACGCGGCCATGCTGCCGGAGGTGGATGCGGTGTGTATTGCCGTGCCCACCCTGCTGCATCACCGGGTCGGACTGGCCTGCCTCAACGCAGGGGTGCACGTGCTGATTGAGAAACCGATCGCCGCCAGCCAGGAGGAGGCACTCGAGCTGATCAACGCCGCTGACCAGGCGGGCCGCCTGCTCCAGGTGGGGCATATCGAGCGCTTCAATCCCGCCTTCCGGGAGTTGGTCAAGGTGGTGGCCAATGAGGAGGTGGTGGTGCTGGAGGCCCGCCGCCACAGTCCCAATCCCGATCGCGCCAACGACGTGTCGGTGGTGCTCGACCTGATGATCCATGACATCGACCTGGTGTTGGAGTTGGCTGGCGCCCCAGTGGTGCGCCTGGCCGCCGCCGGGGGGCGCACAGCTGCCGGACCCATCGACTACGTCAACGCCACGCTCGCCTTTGCCAACGGGGTGGTGGCCAGCTTGACCGCCAGCAAGATGGCCCACCGCAAGATTCGCAGCCTCAGTGCCCATTGCCGCAGCAGCCTGGTGGAAACCGACTTCCTCAACCGCACCCTGCACATCCACCGCCGGGCGCACGTCTCGGTGAGTGCTGACCACGGACAACTGGTGTACCGCTCCGATGGCGTGATCGAGGAGGTCAGTACGACCTCGATCGAGCCTCTCTATGCCGAACTCGAGCACTTTCTTGAGTGTGTGCGTGGCGTTGAGGTGCCTGCGGTCGATGGCCTCCAGGCATCCAGGGCCCTCCGGCTTGCCGATCTGATCGAGCAGTGTGTTGAACAGCCCAATCTCTGCATGAGCCTGGCGGAGCCGATCTAGCGGCCTTGAGGCGGAACGATCGCCATAGATTCATCCACGCAATCGCCCTTCCCATGGCAGCAACGGCAACCCAATCTCTGCGCACAAGGGTTCTCGGCGTGCCTGTCCATGTCTGCCCAGACGTGTTCGAGGCGGCCTTGGCCCTGCATGGGCGCGGTGGCGGGCAGATTGTGACGTTGAACGCCGAAATGACGATGGCCGCCCGGGTCGACCGGGAGCTCGGCGCTGCCATCGCCGCGGCAGACCTGGTGATCCCCGACGGGGCTGGCGTGGTGTGGGCCCTTGGCCTGCAGGGTTATCGCGTGCGTCGCAGCCCGGGCATTGAGCTGGCGCGGGATCTGTTGGTGCATGGGGCGACCATGGGCTGGCGGGTAGCCCTGGTGGGGGCTTCGCCGGCGGTGATGGAGCAGCTGACAGCCCGACTTCGCCAGGAGTTGCCCGGGCTGACCTTCATCCTCACGGCCCATGGCTACCAGTCTGAACAAGCCTGGCCAGGCCTCGAACAGCAGCTGGTCGCGGCCAGGCCCGATCTGGTGCTGGTGGCCCTGGGGATTCCGCGCCAGGAGACCTGGATCCAACACTTACCAGCCCGGCGCGTTGGCCTCTGGATGGGTGTGGGTGGCAGCTTTGACGTTTGGGCCGGGGTCAAAAAAAGAGCTCCCCTTTGGATGGGAGCTCTGCAGATTGAATGGTTGTATCGGCTGATTCAGGAGCCCAGCCGCTGGCGCCGGATGCTGGCCTTACCCCAGTTCGCCTGGGCGGTGTTGCGGCAGGGACGGGGTTCAGCGAAAGCCGACCGAGGCCTGCCATACGAAGGCGAGCAGTAGGAAAAACAGGGGAATAATCGGCAGGATGTCGACCAAAGGGCCGAAGGCCTGATAGGCCTCAGGCAATTGGGCCATGGTTTGCAGGGCGTAAGCGGCCATCCCGAAAATCACCGATCTAGAGCCGGACGCTACCACGTGTGGGCGGCAGGAGAGTTGGGTTCCCAGGGAGTGAAATCCTCTGCAAAACAGCCCGCTTCGATGGCGCGAGCCATGGCGCTGGTAAAGCGCACCAGCTGGGTGATGTTGTGCAGGCTCAGCAGGATCTTGCCCAGCAGTTCCTCGCTTTTGATCAGGTGGTGCAGGTAGGCCCGGCTGTGTCGGCGGCAGGCTGGGCAAGGGCAGCTCCGATCCAGGGGGCTGTGGTCATGGCGGAAGCAGGCGTTCTTGAGATTCCAGCGCTCACCGCCAACCAGGGCGGCCCCGTGACGGCCCAATCGGGTGGGGATCACGCAATCAAACAAATCGAAGCCGTTGGCCACGGCGATGGCCATCTCCTTCAAGGTGCCCACGCCCATGAGGTAGTGGGGTTTCTCGTCGGGTAGCAGAGCTCCGACCTGACGCACAATGCGATGCATGGCCTCGGTGGGCTCCCCCACGCTGACGCCGCCGACGGCGATTCCGGGCAAGTTCATCGAGGCCACAACCCTGGCAGACTCCTGGCGCAGGTGGGGGTAGCAGCCTCCTTGAACGATGCCGAACAGGGCCTGGTTGGGTGCGGTGTGGCTGGTGATGCAGCGCTCCAACCAATTGTGGGTGCGGCGGCTGGCGGCGGCCACATCCGCTTCGCTGGCGGGATAGGGGGGGCACTGGTCGAACGCCATGGCCACATCGGCTCCCAGCCGCTCCTGGATCGCCATCGCCCGCTCGGGCGTCAGCTCGATGCGGGCTCCGTCGCGGGGGGAGCGGAACACCACCCCGGCGTCATTGATCGTGTTGATGCTGTCCAGGCTGAAAACCTGGAAGCCTCCCGAATCAGTGAGCATGGGCCCGCTCCAGCCCATGAAGCGGTGCAAGCCGCCGGCATCGGCCACGATCTGCTCACCAGGCTGCAGGTGCAGGTGAAAGGTGTTCGAGAGCACCATCTGGGCCCCCGTGTCATGGAGCTGGCTGGTGGTGATGCCCTTCACCGTGGCCAGGGTGCCGACCGGCATGAAGCGTGGGGTCGTGACCGTGCCATGGGGTGTGTGGAAGCAGCCGCAGCGGGCGCGGGTGCGCGGGCAGCGGGCTGTGATCTCGAAGGAGAAGGGGGGTGGGAAGCTGATTGCGCCGAATCCGTTCTGTTCAGACGCTAGGTGTCGCTTGCCGAAGCCCTTGCCCGCCTTGACCCCAGGTTGGTTGGCCGATCTGGCCGGTGCCTGGGTGTTTTATTCCGTGTTGCCAGCTTGGCCAGGGATCAGGCCGCGCTTTGAACGCATCGCCCGTTTCGGACCACTGGTTGGCCTGGTGATTGGCGGCCTGCAGGGGCTCTTCTGGTGGGTGACAACCGGCCGCTTGCCGCTCGGTGCCCAGGTGGCCCTGGCGCTGGCCCTGGCGCTTCTGCTCACCGGTGGACTGCATCTCGATGGGGCCATGGATACGGCCGACGGGCTGGGCGCCGGCCCCCGGGCCCTGGAAGCCATGGCGGACAGCCGCGTTGGGGCCTTCGGTGTGCAGGCCCTGGCCCTGCTGCTGCTGCTGCGGGCCGCCGCCCTGCTCTGCCTGGCCGGGGCAGCCCCGCTGGCCCTGGTCTGGGCGGCCTTCTGGGGGCGGTTGGCTCCCCTGGTGGCCATGCATAGGTTCCCCTACCTGCGGGAGCAGGGCAGTGCTGGTTTCCATCGCCAGCACTGGCGGGGCTTTGCTCCCGAACTGGTGCCGTCGCTGCTGGCTCTGCTGCTGGCGCTGCTGGGCTGGGCCTGGTCGGCTTGGCCGCTGCCCGACGGCTGGGGTCTGGTGCCCGCCCTGTTGGTTCCCCTCTGGCTGGGGCGCCGGCTGGGGGGCCACAGCGGCGACAGCTACGGGGCCAGCGTGGAGTGGACCGAGGCCCTGGCCCTGCTGCTCAGTGCTCTGGGGCTGCGGTTGGCAGCCTGAGGCAAAAGGCATTGCCCCGAGCGGGGAGTTCCGGAGCGATCGTGGCCGGTGGCAGCACCAGGCTCAGGTCGCCACCAAGGTTGCGGGCCAGATCCCTCGCCAGGGCCAGGCCCAGTCCCGTGCCTGGGCAGGCCTGGCCCTGGCGGCCCCGAAAGCCGCGCTCAAAGATGGCGTCCCGTTCTTGGCCGGCGATGGGTTCGCCGGCGTCCCACACCGTCAGCTGCCAGGGGCCGTGGAGGGGGGGCTGGCAGTGGAGTCCGATCGCTGTTCCGGCCGGGCTGTAACGGAAGGCGTTCTCCAGCAGGTTGGCCAGGATTTCGGCCACGGCGCCGCTATCTCCGCGCCAGTTGGGCAAGCAGGCCGGCGGGTGCCAGGGGCGACCCTGCAGGGCCGCAGTGGCGGCCGAGCGCTGCAACAGGGGCTCGAGCCACTCCTGCAGCGGTTCGCCCTCTGGGCCGATCAGGGCAGGCGGCAGCAGGAGCGGGGGCTGGGCGGTCTCGCCCGCCACCGTTGGGGTGGCCTGGGAGCCCAGTCGGCTGAGGGCGTCGATGTAGCGGTTGAGCTGGCGTTCCTCCGCCAGCAGACCCTCGACCAGCGGTCGGTTCCGGTTGTCCTGGTCGAGGCGTCGCAGGAGCAGCTGGCCAAAGGTGCGAAGCGCAGCCAGGGGGTTGCGCAACTGGTGCAGCAGAACCTCCAGCTCGGCCTTCTGCTGGTTGATGGCCTGCTGCAGCTGCTGTTGTTCCAGATCCAGGCAGAGGGCTTCGGTCAGGCAGAGGGCAACGGCCTGCAGCCGCTGACGGAGACCTTCAGGCCAAGGCACCGAGAGGGTTTCCACCTGGATGGCACCAAGCAGCACGTTGTCGTGCCGTAGCGGCAGCCAGCGGCGTTTCTCCGCCGGTGCGCGCAAGGTGCTGTTGGCCTCCACGGCCGGCAGGATACGGCTGCTATGGGGCCACTGGCCGATCGGAACCAGGCTGGGGCCTTTGCCATTGCCAGGCTCGGTGACATAGACGACGACGGATTGCAGATCATCCCGGTCGGCGAACTGGGCCAACTGAAAGCTCAGCAGGGCTGAAAAGCGCTTGGAGAGGTGCATTGGGGGCGATGAACCGCCGGCTTGCTTCACAGAACGGGCCGGAAGCGGTGAAAACAGAAAAAAAGTCTTAAGATTCAGGGATCGACCAAGACGACGCGGCTCGCAAGCGGGCAGCGGCTCAACGTTGCGACGCCCTCACCCCCAGTTGCTGTTTTCAGCAATTGAGGCTACAGCAGAGGAAGATTCGACTTCTCGCCGATCCGTTCTCCCTGTTGTTCCCCATCCCGAATGGGCGGGTGGTGGCGTCATTGACCTCCGGGCCAGCTGATCCTTGCGGACAACAGAACGTTTGGGCGTGGCCCTGCTCTCCGGTTTTCCGGTTTGCAGGGCTGGCTGAGTCACGGACCCTGCGCATGTCTTGCGTTCCCATGGTCCCTTCCCAACCTTCGGGTTTCTTACCGTCCCATCAATCCTCCCCAGCGGGAGCAGCTCAATGTCCAAGAAGCGCAAGCGGATCAGCCGTCGCCGGCTCGCGGGCCAGCGGGTGCTGGCGCACGTTCCCACGTTCAAACTGGAGACCGGCTCCCACAAACCAGTCACGGCAGCCCGTCGTTACATCGCAGAAGAGCTGCTCGAGCCCCCTGCGATCCTCAACGTCCGCCGCAACGAACACACCACCGATCGTTTCTTTTGGGGCGAAAAGGGCCTGTTCAGTGCCCAGTACGCCGAGGAGAATCACTTTCTGTTCCCGTCTCTGCGCACCATCGTTGATCGCATCGGCGAAGAGGTGTTGTTCGAAGGCATTGAAGCCCTCGCCGCCGATGATTGGGAAGAGATGGAGGAGTACGAATACGCTTTCGTCTGACGCTTGTCGTTCAGCCAGCCCACCGGCCCTGTAGGTAATCCCGCAGGCTTGGAAACAGGCTGGTGTCGATGGTGTGACCACCGGCAAAGCCAATCAGAACGGCCTCTCTGCCGCTGCTGATCAACTGTTCCTGCAGCATTTCGCTGGCCCCGTAGGGCACGACCGGATCCTGCTCTCCATGGGTGAGCAGGATTTTTTGTCTGGTCTGCTCACCGGGTTGCCAGTCGGGATGGGGGTAGCCGCTGCAGCTGATCAAACCGGCGAGGGGCAAGCCCGTGCCACCTGTGGCCACATCCAGGGCCATGGCCGCGCCCTGGGAGAAGCCCAGCAGCACGGTTTGCTCCAGGGGCACCTCTTTGGCCAGGGCATCCAGTCGCTGGCGCAGGCTGATTCGGGCCTCTGGGAGCTGGGGCCAATTGGGGGCCTCCAGGTCATACCACTGGCGCCCTTGACCGCTGGGATGGCTCAGGGGTGCCCGCAGTGCCACCACACTCACGGCGGGCCCCACCAGCAGCGCAGCCAAGTCGAGCAGGTCATCGGCATCGGCCCCCCAGCCATGCAACAGCACCAGCCGCTGCTGGCTGCGATCGGGGCCCAGGCGAATCAGGCTGTGGTCTTTCGAGCCGGTTGCTGTGCTGCCAGAGGTCACGTTCGGGTTGCTGCTGCTGCTTAGGTTGGCTCCCAAACGCGAACACCGTCAGTCATGGCGCCCACGGCCCTTCTCAGCGTGTCCAACAAGGAGGGATTGGTGCCCCTGGCCCAGGGCTTGGTCGGGGCTGGTTACCAGCTGATCTCCAGCGGTGGAACCGCGGCAGCCTTGCAGGCAGCCGGGCTGCCCGTCACCAAGGTTGCCGACCATACCCAAGCTCCGGAAATCCTTGGTGGCCGGGTCAAAACCCTCCACCCGCGCATCCACGGCGGCATCCTGGCCCGTCGCTCTGAATCCAGCCATCAGGCTGATCTCGAGGCCCAGGGCATTGTTCCAATTGACGTGGTGGTGGTCAACCTCTACCCCTTCCGTGAAACGGTTGCCGATCCGGATGTGGAGTTTGATGCCGCCATCGAAAACATTGATATCGGTGGGCCCGCCATGCTGCGGGCGGCCGCCAAAAACCATGCTGATGTGGCGGTGTTGACGAGTCCCAGTCAGTACGACGCCTTCCTCGAGGCCCTGGCCGCCTCAACCTTGACTCTGGATGTGCGGCGCCGGTTGGCCTTGGAGGCGTTCCAGCACACCGCCAGCTACGACGCGGCGATCAGCACCTGGCTGGCTGGTCAGCTGGGGGCCGCGGAGCCCCTGCGGCTGGAGCTGCCCGTGCGGCAGAGTCTGCGTTACGGCGAAAATCCCCACCAACAGGCCCGTTGGTACAGCGAGCCGAATGGCGGCTGGGGCGCCGCGCAGCAACTGCAGGGCAAGGAGCTCAGCTACAACAATCTGATCGATCTCGACGCGGCCCTGGCCACCGTTCGAGAATTTGGTTATGGCCCAGCTGCCAAGCCGGCAGCTGTGGTGGTCAAACACACGAATCCCTGTGGCGTAGCCACCGGACGCGATGGGGCTGATGCCCTGACCCGTGCCCTGGATGCCGATCGCCTTTCGGCTTTTGGCGGAATCGTGGCCCTCAACCATCCCGTCGATCTCGCCGCCGCCGAGCAGCTGGGCAGCTTGTTTCTGGAGTGTGTGGTGGCGCCTGGTTTTGATGACCTGGCTCGCGAACGGCTGGCCTCAAGGGCCAACCTGCGCCTGTTAGAGCTGGCGCCCCAGGCGATTCTGCTGGCGCCTCGCTACCACTGGCGCTCCTTGCTGGGTGGAGTGCTGGAGCAGGAGCGCGATGACCAACCCCTGCAAGAGAGTGGCTGGCAGGTGGTGAGCGAACGCCAACCCACGGCCCAGGAAATGGATGACCTGCGCTTTGCCTGGAAGCTGGTGCGCCACGTGCGCTCCAACGCCATCACCGTGGCCAAGGCTGGCCAGAGCCTCGGAATCGGGGCTGGCCAAATGAATCGGGTCGGCTCGGCGCGCCTCGCCCTCGACGCCGCCGGCGTACAGGCCCGGGGCGCGGTGCTCGCCAGCGACGGCTTCTTCCCCTTTGATGACACGGTGCGCCTGGCAGCTGGCGAGGGCATCACGGCCGTGATTCAGCCCGGTGGCAGCATGCGTGATGCTGATTCGATAGCCGCTTGCAACGCCCTCGGCGTGGCGATGGTGGTGACGGGTCGTCGTCATTTTCTCCATTAGCTCTCCCCGCCGGGCCGCGTGAGTTGTAATTTCGCTCGATCGGTCTTTGCCGCTGCGGCCCTCCCCAGTTCTCCTTTCCCCACCATGCCCGAAGCGCTCGCTTACAACCTCAACTTTTTCCATCCCCTGCTGATGGGAGGGCTGCTGGCCCTTTCTGGCTATGGGATGGTTCTCGGCATCAAGGCGAAGAAAACCCGCACAGCCGAGGCAGCGGACCGTAAGGAGTTGATCAAGGGGCAGTTTGCCAAGCGCCATTTTCAAATCGGCAGCCTGATCCTGGTGCTGATGGTGCTGGGCACGTTTGGCGGCATGGCCGTCACCTACCTCAACAACGGCAAGTTGTTTGTTGGACCCCACCTGCTGGTCGGCATCGCCATGACCTGTCTGATTGCCCTGGCGGTGTCCCTGACGCCACTGATGCAGCAGGGCAACCTGATTGCTCGCAAGGCCCATGTGGGCCTGAATATGGCGATGATGACCCTGTTTGCCTGGCAAGCCGTGAGTGGTTTGCAGATCCTGGCCAAGATCTGGGAGAAACGACCAGCCTGAGCTGGCTGGGCCGGGCCCTCAGAACTGGGCCTGGCGTCGGGGTGGGCAGTCGAGCCCATGGCTGGAATGGAAGTCTTCCTGCACCTTCCAGGTGAGCTTGCGGGAGACTTGGCGCACAATTTGCCTGAGCAGGTGGTCGCCGCTCGACTGCACCAGACCCTCGGGTAGCAGGGTGATCACCCCTGGCAGGCGGATCCAGACGCTGAGGTCGAGTTGCCAGCGCACCAGGGTGAGCGGGCCCGTCTCCTCCAGTTGCAGAGACGCATTGAAATCAACGTCATACAGACCCTCCAAGTTGGGGTCACTGCATTGGTGGGGCACGGTGAGGATCCGATAGAGCCCCTGCTCCTGGGGGAGAAGCTCGAGCCCGATCGTGGGCTCCACCTCGAAGCCGAAGTTGCCAAAGGTGCCGAGGGTCAGGGTGTAGCCCTGGCTGCCAATCGCCTCGACGGTCATCGGCGCGGCGCAGCGACGAAACCAGCCTTCGTGGTGATCGAGGTAGTTGGAGACAACCGCTGCGGCGCCCCGCATCTCCATCACATCGGCAAAAGCACTGGTGTAGCGACGCACCTGTTGGTCATCGCTGTGGCGCAGCTGCGAGCCACCGGCTGCGGTGGGGTCCTGCTCTAGCGGTGCGGTCGACAGCAGCGGAGACAACAGTGGCAACTCCAGGAGGTTGGGTCTGGCGGTGGGTCTAGCGGAAACCTTTCTGTAATCAATGTAAAGGCGGTTCAGGGGCCTTTCGCCCGAGGCTGTGAGACCCGGACCTCAGAGGTCTGGATCTGGCCACGATCGATTCAGGTTTCGCAGAGGTCGATCAGCCGCTCGATCACGTCTTCGACCACCCGGTCTGGGGTGGAGGCTCCAGAGGTGATCCCCACCCGGATCGGGCCTTCAGGCAGGAAGGGTTGTTCAACTTCAAGCTCGCCCCCGAGCGGCATGTGCTCAATCCGATTGCCCGGACCGATCCGCTCGGGGGTGTCGATATGGAAGGAACGGATGCCGCGGCTGACGGCGATCTCCTGCAGGTGGGTGGTGTTGGAGGAGTTGTAGCCGCCGATCACCACCATCAGATCGAGGGGCTCATCCACCAAGGTGAAAATGGCGTCCTGGCGCTCCTGGGTGGCATCGCAGATGGTGTTGAACGCCAGGAAGTGCTCGTTCAGCTCGGTGGGCCCGAAGCGCTGCAACATGGTGCGCTCGAACATCCGGCCGATCTCCTCGGTTTCGCTTTTGAGCATGGTGGTCTGGTTGGCCACGCCGAGCCGGATCAGATCCTGGTCGGGATCGAAGCCAGGCGAACACGCCTTGGCGAAGCGAGCCATGAAGGCGGCCCGATCGCCATGGCCCAGGATGTAGTCACACACCAGCTGGGCCTCGGCGAGGTCGAGCACCACCAGGTAGGTACCGGCGAAGGAGCTGGTGGCCAGGGTTTCCTCGTGCTTCACCTTGCCGTGAATGATCGAGGTGAAGGCGTGCTTCTTGTGCTTTTCCACCGTGTTCCACACCTTGGAAACCCACGGACAGGTGGTGTCAACGATGTGACAGCCCCGCTCGTTGAGCAGCTGCATCTCCTGCACGGTGGCACCGAAGGCCGGCAGGATCACCACATCGCCATTGGCTACTTCGGAGAAGTCCTTCACCCCCTGGTCCACCTGGATGAACTTCACGTCCATCTCGCGCAGGTGATCGTTCACCGAGGGGTTGTGGATGATTTCGTTGGTGATCCAGATGCGCTCGGTGGGGAAGTGGCGGCGGGTTTCGTAGGCCATGGCCACGGCCCGTTCCACCCCCCAGCAGAAGCCGAAGGCCTCGGCCAGGCGCACGGTGAGCCGGCCGCGCTGCAGGGTGTGACCGGTTTCACGCAGCTTGGCGATCAGATCACTTTGGTAGGCCTGCTCGAGGTTGCCGGCAACCTCATCGCCCAGGCCAAAGCCCCGGCGGTTGTACCGCTCCGAGTGGTGCAGCGAGCGCTTGAAGGCACGGGTATCCACAACGGCCGCAGCTTGGGCCATCAACTCTATGGGGCCTTGGCGGGTCCCCGTTGCTCGACACTGGCCAGCCCCTGCCAGCACACCTCGGTGGCTGTGAAGTCGTAGCGGCAGGGCAGAACCTCCACGCCGGCAGCGAGGGCCTGGCGGAACAGCTCGCCGTAGCGGGGATCGGCGGCGTCGCCGGGGGCGAAGCGCTTCACGTCGCCGCGGCTCAGGCAGGGCACCAGGACAGCCCGGGCCTCCGGGAGCAGGGCGATCAGCTCGACCAGGTGTTTCTGGCCCCGCTCGGTGACGGTGTCGGGGAACAGGGCCAGTTCGCCCAGGGTCCACGTGGTGTTCTTCACTTCGAGGTAGATCGGCCTCGGGTCAGGGGCCCCTCCAGCTGGGCTGAGCAGCAGGTCGATACGGCTGCGACGACCCTCGCCGTAGGGCACCTCGGCCCGGATGGCGCCGATGGGTCCAAGCCAGGGCTCTAGGCAGCCGGCCTCGATCGTGGCCCGCACCAGGTGGTTGGGCAGGGCCGTGTTGATGCCCACCCAGATCAGCCTGCCGCCAGCGCCGGCCACCTCGGCCTGCTCCCAGGTCCAGGCAAGTTTGCGGGTGGGTGAGGGGGCATGGCGCAGCCGCACCCGCCCGCCCGGGTGCAGCACGCCGGTCATGGGTCCGGTGTTGGGGCAGTGGGCCGTCACCACCTCGCCGCTGGCGAGTTCCACATCGGCCAGGAAGCGCTTGTAGCGCTTCACCAGGGTGCCCTCCACCAGGGGGCCAAGGCGGAGCACGGGGGAGGCCATGGCGGGCGCGGCGGCGTAAGCCAGCCATACTGCCGCTCAACTCCCAGGGCTCCGGGCTCCACTGGATGGCACAGTCCCTCAGGCGCATTGCCCTGGTCGTGGCGGTGGCCACGGCCCTCAGCAAGGTGGCCGGTCTGGTGCGTCAGCAGGTCATTGCCGCCGCCTTTGGCGTCGGAGCGGCTTATGACGCTTACAACTACGCCTATGTGCTGCCAGGTTTTCTGCTGATCCTGCTGGGCGGCATTAACGGCCCGTTCCACAGCGCCATGGTGAGCGTGATGGCCCGCCGACCTCGCCGGGAGGGCGCCCACGTGCTGGCGGCGATGAACACCTTGGTGGGCGCTGGCTTGCTTGGGGTCACCGTGCTGTTGTTGGTGTTCGCCGATCCCCTGATCACCCTGGTGGGGCCGGGCCTCGATGCCACCCGCCATGACATCGCCGTGTTGCAGCTGCGTTGGATGGCGCCGATGGCCCTCTTCGCTGGCCTGATCGGCCTGGGCTTCGGCGCCCTGAATGCGGCCGATGAGTTTTGGTTGCCTTCGGTGAGTCCGTTGCTTTCCAGCCTGGCCGTGATCGCCGGCATCGCCTTGCTTTGGTGGCAGCTGGGCGCGGCGATCACCCTGCCCACCACGGCCGTGCTCGGCGGGGTGGTGCTGGCCGGCGCCACAACCCTGGGGGCGGTGTTGCAGTGGCTGATCCAGTTGCCGGCCCTGGCCCGTCAGGGGCTGAATCGCCTCCAGCTGGTCTGGGACTGGAAGGATCCGGGCGTGCGCGAGGTGCTCCGGGTGATGGGGCCGGCAACCCTCTCTTCGGGAATGCTGCAGATCAACGTGTTCGTCTCGCTGTTCTTCGCTTCGGGCATTCCGGCGGCGGCGGCTGGGCTGGGTTACGCCAACCTGTTGGTGCAGACCCCTTTGGGGCTGATTTCCAATGCCCTGCTCGTGCCGCTTCTCCCGGCTTACTCCCGCCTGACGGCACCGGAAGACCGCCCCGAGCTGATCGGTCGGATCCGGCAGGGGCTCATGCTTTCGAACGTCAGCATGTTGCCGCTCGGAGCCCTGATGGTGGCTCTTGCCCTGCCGATCGTGGCGGTGATCTATGAGCGGGGGGCCTTCAACGCCGGCGCGGCCGAGCTGGTCGGCACCCTGTTGATGGCCTACGGCATTGGGATGCCCGCCTATCTGGCCCGAGACGTCTTGGTGCGGGTCTTCTATGCCCTGGGTGACGGGGTTACACCGTTCCGCTGGTCGATGGCCGGGATCGGGCTCAATGCCCTCTTCTGCTGGGTTTTTGTCGGTGGACCGCTGCCGGCGGGGGTTCAGTCGCTGCCGCGGTTCTATTGCGGAGCCGCTGGCTTGGTGCTGGCCACGGTGGCTGTCAACCTGATCACTTGCGTGGGCTTGCTGCTGGCCCTTCAGGGCCGCTTGGGCGGCCTGCCGCTGCGTCTTTGGCTGAAGGACACCCTGCTGCTGTTTGGGTCTGCCGTGCTGGCCGGGTTGGCGGCCTGGGGGCTCGCCCTCGGTGTGGCCTGGCCTTCCGGCCTGGGGGGACGCTTGCTGGAGTGCGGCTTGGCCGGAGGTGTGGGCTTGCTTGTTTACGGCTTGGTGGCCGGCCTGGCGGGGGTTCCGGAGGTCACCGACGCCATGGCCCAGCTGCGTGGGCGGTTGCCCCGCTTCGGCGCCAGGGGTTAGCCGTTCAATTTGACATCGCGAACATCCCTGACCTGCACAGGGATCTCCAGGTGGGAGCGGCCAACCATCTGGGGACCATCGACGGAGAAGATCCGGGCCTCGATTCCAAATTCCTTGAAGGCGGTCTCCAGTTCCTGGATCAGGGCTTTCTCCACCTGGGCTTCCGCATCCACCACCTTGCCGATCAGGCGCCCGCCCAGGCGTCCCATGCGTTTGCGCACCACGTCTCGGGCGTTGGTGACCTCAATGACCAGCACAGCCCGCAGCCAGGTGGCGCAACCTTATCGGCAAAACGGCTCCAACACCTCTTCGAGATCGCGCAACTGACCGGCAGGAATCAGTCGGGCCAGGGGCAGGCGGGTGGCGCCGCCGCCGATCGCCACCTGAACCGCTTCGAGTGCCTGGCGGGCACACACGTCGGCTCCCTGGTCGATCCGGGCCGCACATTCGATGGCCAGGGTTTGGGCCAAGCCGGCATCGCCCAGGTAGAGGTGCCAGCCAGCCACCTGCACGTAGAGGCGATCGGCCAGGGCGAGTTCGAGCTCCTTGAGGGCGGCGGCGTTGAGGGTCATGGCTCGGTGGTTGGGCGTTCGTTCTGGGCTTCGGGGCCAGGGCGCAGGGTGATCACCACGCTGGCATGCACCAGCAACACCACCAGCCAGCCCAGCGTGAGCCAGTTGAGATGGACCCAGGGGTGGCGCAGTTCCTGGACGACCCAGAGGCCGCTGTTCAAGGCTGAAAACAGGGCGGCGTGAAGCGTGAGGTTCACGATCCGCTCAAAATGTCGGTAGGTGGGTTCTTCGGGGTTGGCAGGGCCGTACCAGCGAATTGGCATTGGTGGATGGGTGATTTGACGGATAGGCCCTCCATGCGGTGAGAATGGGCCCGTGCGCTTGTAGCTCAGCGGATTAGAGCATCTGACTACGGATCAGAGGGTCGGGAGTTCGAATCTCTCCAGGCGCGCTTTTTCTTCCAACCGCCTTCGGGCGGTTTTTTTGTGCCCGATTGGCGACCCTTTCCACCCACTGCAAGACCTTCCTTACGATCGGAACACGATTTGCAACCCAACCATGGCCTCCTCCGGCGGTGCTGCCCTCAACCAGTCTCTCGCTGACGGGGACCCTGCCATTGCGGCGTTGATCGGCAAGGAGCTGCATCGTCAGCAAAACCACCTCGAGCTGATCGCTTCGGAAAATTTCACCTCCCGGGCCGTGATGGAGGCCCAGGGCTCGGTGTTGACCAACAAATATGCCGAGGGGCTGCCCGCCAAGCGCTACTACGGCGGCTGCGAGCACGTCGATGCGATCGAGGAGCTGGCCATCGAGCGGGCCAAGCAGCTGTTTGGTGCCGCCTGGGCCAACGTGCAGCCCCACAGCGGCGCCCAGGCCAATTTCGCCGTGTTCCTGGCCCTGCTGCAGCCCGGCGACACGATTCTGGGCATGGATCTGAGCCACGGCGGCCACCTCACCCACGGCTCGCCGGTGAATGTGAGTGGCAAGTGGTTCAAGGCCGTGCATTACGGCGTCGACCCCGAAACCCAGCAGCTCAATTTCGACACGATCCGCCAGCTGGCCCTGGAGCACAGGCCCAAGCTGATCGTCTGCGGCTACTCCGCCTACCCGCGCAGCATCGATTTCGCGGCCTTCCGCGCCATCGCCGATGCGGTGGGCGCCTATCTGCTGGCCGACATGGCCCACATCGCCGGGTTGGTGGCCGCCGGCTTGCACCCCAACCCGCTGCCCCATTGCGATGTGGTCACCACCACCACCCACAAGACCCTGCGCGGCCCCCGCGGCGGCCTGATCCTCTGCCGCGACGCGGAGTTCGCTAAGCAGTTCGACAAGGCTGTCTTCCCTGGCAGCCAGGGCGGCCCGCTCGAGCACGTGATCGCCGCCAAGGCCGTGGCCTTCGGCGAGGCTCTCCAACCCTCCTTCAAGGCCTACAGCCAGCAGGTGATCGCCAATGCCCAGGCCCTGGCGGCCCGCATCCAGGAGCGGGGCATTGCCGTGGTCAGCGGCGGCACGGACAACCACATCGTGTTGCTCGATCTGCGCAGCATCAATATGACCGGCAAGGTGGCCGACCTGCTGGTGAGCGATGTGCACATCACCGCCAACAAGAACACGGTGCCGTTCGATCCCCAGTCGCCCTTCGTGACCAGCGGCCTGCGCCTGGGCACCGCCGCCTGCACCACCCGCGGTTTCGACGAGGCCGCCTTCCGCGAGGTGGCCGATGTGATCGCCGATCGGCTGCTCAACCCGGAAGATGCCGCCATCGAGCAGGGCTGCCGCGATCGGGTGGCCGACCTTTGCGCCCGCTTTCCGCTCTATGGCGCGTTGTCTGGCGAAGAACTCGCCGGTGGGCAGCGTCAGCTGCAGCACGCCTGATCCCTGTCCCCACCCGTAAGGTAGGCGCAAAAGGCCGCGCTCCGGCTCGCTTCAGCCTGGTCCTGTGACCCTTACTGAAAGTCCCAACCTGGCTGCCCTGATCACCTTCGCTGTGGCAGCCCTGCTGACGGCCCTGGTGGTGCCGGTCGTGCGTCGACTCGGGTTGAGCTGGGGTCTGGTGGATGCCCCTGATGCGCGCAAGCAGCACTCCACCCCAATGGTTCGGCTGGGGGGGGTGGGCATTGTGATCTCCTTCAGCCTGGCCCTTGCCCTGGTCTGGCTGCTGGGTGGATTTGCCAACCTTCCCATGGAAAAGGATCAGTTGATCTGGACCTCCCTGGCCGGGGCACTCTGTTTTTTTCTGATCGGTCTGGCTGACGACCTGTTTGCCTTGCCCCCCCTGCCCCGTCTGGCAGGCCAGCTGGTGATCGCCATGGTGACCTGGAACGAGGGGGTGAGGATCGGCAGCATTGAGCTGCCCATGGCCTGGCTGGGGGGGGCGGATCTGCTGGTGCAGCTGCCCGATTGGCTGAGTTTGGTCGCCACCCTGATCTGGTTGGTGGGGATCACCAACGCGATCAACTGGCTTGATGGTCTCGATGGGCTCGCCGCTGGGGTGAGCGGCATTGCTGCCGTCGGTCTGCTGTCGGTGAGCTTCAGCCTGCATCAACCGGCGGCCGGCCTGCTGGCGGCGGCCTTGGCCGGCAGCTGCCTGGGTTTTCTACGCCACAACTTCAACCCGGCCCGGATCTTCATGGGGGATGGGGGCTCCTATTTCCTTGGCTTCGCCCTGGCGTCGATCAGCATCGTGGGCCCGGCCAAGGCCCTCACCAGCGTCAGCCTGCTGTTGCCGCTGTTGATTCTCTCGCTGCCCCTAGCCGACATGTCGGCCGTGATCATGGGTCGGCTCAGCGAGGGCCATTCGCCCTTCTACCCCGACCGGCGCCACCTGCATCACCGCCTGCTGCGCAGCGGCCTCAGCCATCGCCGCACGGTTCTGTTGATCTACGCCTTCACCCAATGGCTGGGCTCCCTGGCCCTGGTGCTGGTCAATGCTGAGCTTCGCTTTCTCTGGCTGGCGCTGGCCACCGCATTGCTGATCTGGGTGTTGGTCAGCACCCGACGCGTGCGCCAGCAGTCACCATCGAGCCAGGAGCCTTGATGCTGTGACTGCCGAAATCCTCTGCATCGGCACCGAGTTGCTGCTGGGCACCATCACCAATAGCAATGCCCGCTGGCTCGCCGAACAGCTGGCGGCCCTGGGCATTCCCCATCACCGCCAAGGGGTGGTGGGCGACAACCGTGAGCGCCTGATCGCCGAACTCCAGGCCGCGGCCGAGCGCTGCGCGGTGCTGATCACCACCGGCGGTCTTGGCCCCACCCCTGACGACCTCACCACCGAGGCGATTGCGGCAGCCTTTGGCACGCCGCTGGTGGAACATCCCCAGGTGTGGGCGGAGATCCAGGCGCGGCTGGCGGCCCGTGGCCGCCCCTGCGCCGCCAGCAACCGCCGCCAGGCCTACCTCCCCGAGGGGGCTGCGCTGTTGCCCAACCCCACCGGCACTGCCCCGGGCATGATCTGGACCCCCCGGCCGGGCTTCACGATCCTCACCTTCCCAGGGGTGCCCAGCGAGATGCGGGCGATGTGGCAGGCCACCGCTGCCCCCTGGCTGCAGGCCGCTGGCCTGGCGGAGGGGGTGTTCGCCAGTCGCATGCTGCGTTTCTGGGGCGTGGCTGAATCCAACCTGGCCGAGCAGATGGCCGATCTGCTGGAGGCCGCCAATCCCACGGTGGCGCCCTACGCCGGTGCCGGGCAAGTGAAGTTGCGGATCACGGCGCGGGCTGGGTCCATGGCTGCCGCTGAGGCTTTGCTGGCGCCGGTGGAGGCGGAGATCCGTGCCCGCACCGGCGCGCTTTGTTTCGGCGTTGACGACGATTCGTTGGCATCGGTGGTGCTGGATCAACTGCGCCGGTGCGGCCAGACTCTGGCCGTCGCCGAAAGCTGCACGGGCGGGGGGCTGGGGGCCGCACTGGCAGCGGTTCCTGGTGCTTCAGATGTGTTGATGGGGGGTGTGATCGCCTACGCCAACAGCGTCAAGCAGGGGCTGCTGGGGGTGCCTGCGGTTCTGCTGGATACCCATGGTGCCGTGAGCGATCCGGTGGCCAGCGCGATGGCAGAAGGGGTCCGCCGATCCACCGGGGCGGATTGGGCCCTGGCGATCACCGGCGTGGCCGGGCCTGGCGGCGGCAGTGGCGACAAACCGGTCGGCCTGGTGCATATCGCCGTGGCTGGCCCTGCTGGCTGCAGCAGTGAAGGGGTACGGTTCGGCTCCAGCCGCGGTCGTAGCTGGATTCAGGCCCTGGCCGCGGGCGAGGCTCTCAACCGGCTGCGCCTGGCCCTGCTGGATTGATGCGGCGCGCTGATGCGGGATGGTTCAGGCAAGCGTCGCCCTAGGCTCCGCTTTTCCGCTGCTAGCGCCGCCGTGAGTTCCGGCACCCTCTACGACAAGGTCTGGGATCTGCATCAGGTGGCCCAGCTGCCTGGTGGGTCCAGCCAGTTGTTCATCGGCCTGCACCTGATCCATGAGGTGACCAGCCCCCAGGCCTTCGCCGGCCTCAAGGATCTCGGCCTGAGCGTGCGCCATCCCGAGCGCACCGTGGCCACGGTGGATCACATCGTGCCGACCACCTCTCAGGCGCGCCCCTTTGCCGATCCGCTGGCGGAGCAGATGCTGGCCACCCTGGAAGCCAATTGCGCCGAGCATGGTATCACCTTGCATGGCCTCGGTAGCGGTCGCCAGGGGATCGTCCACGTGATTGCTCCCGAGCTGGGTTTGACCCAGCCGGGCATGACCGTCGCCTGCGGTGATTCCCACACCTCGACCCATGGAGCCTTCGGCGCGATCGCTTTTGGGATCGGCACCAGCCAGGTGCGCGATGTGTTGGCCAGTCAGAGCCTTTCGATGGGCAAGCTGAAGGTGCGTCGCATCTGGGTGGATGGGCAGCTGCAGAGCGGGGTCTATGCCAAGGATCTGGTGCTGCATGTGATCCGCACCCTGGGGGTCAAGGGTGGCGTGGGCTTCGCCTACGAATTCGCCGGCCCAGCGATTGAGGCGCTCTCGATGGAAGAGCGCATGACCCTCTGCAACATGGCGATCGAAGGCGGGGCGCGCTGTGGCTATGTCAACCCCGATCAGATCACCTACGACGATCTCAAGGGCCGGCCCTTTGCCCCCGCTGGGGCGGCCTGGGATCGGGCCGTGGCCTGGTGGAGCAGCCTGGCCAGTGGGCCGGATGCGGTGTTTGATGACGAGGTGCGCTTCGATGCGGCCAACATCGCCCCGACGGTGACCTGGGGGATCACTCCAGGCCAGGGCATCGGCGTCGATGAAGCGATCCCCACCCTCGAGCAGACCCACCCTGATGAGCGTCCCCTGGCCCAGGAGGCTTACCAATACATGGATCTGCAGCCAGGCCAGCCGATTGCCGGCACGCCGGTGGATGTGTGTTTCATCGGCAGCTGCACCAATGGCCGCCTTTCCGATCTGCAGGCTGCTGCCGCCGTGGCGAAGGGCCGCCAGGTGGCCCCAGGCATCAAGGCCTTCGTGGTGCCAGGCTCCGAGCAGGTGGCTGCCGCCGCAGAGGCTGAGGGTCTGGATCGCCTCTTCCTGGCAGCAGGTTTTGAGTGGCGTGAACCGGGCTGCTCGATGTGTCTGGCCATGAACCCCGATCGCCTCGAGGGCCGCCAGATCAGCGCCAGCTCCTCCAACCGCAATTTCAAGGGCCGTCAGGGTTCGGCCACTGGCCGAACCCTGCTGATGAGTCCTGCGATGGTGGCCGCAGCAGCCATCGCTGGCAAGGTCAGCGATGTGCGCCAGCTCTTGCCAACCATGCCGTGCCAGCAGCGATGACCAAGACGCCATTTCCCACGGGCCCGATCACGGCCGTGCGTGGCCGGGCCGTTGTTGTGAGCGGAGATGACATCGATACCGATCGGATCATTCCGGCCCGCTTCCTCAAGTGCATCACCTTCGAGGGATTGGCTGATCAGGTGTTCGCCGACGACAGAGCCGAGCGGCCAGGCTGTCATCCCTTTGATCAGCCAGCGGCCCAGGGCGCTTCGCTGCTGGTGGTGAATCGCAACTTTGGCTGCGGATCGAGCCGGGAACACGCGCCCCAAGCCTTGATGCGTTGGGGCATCCGGGCGGTGGTGGGAGAGAGCTTTGCCGAGATTTTCTATGGCAATTGTCTGGCCCTGGGCATCCCCTGCTTCACCGCTTCCCATGACGGGGTGCTGAATCTGCAGGCGGCATTGGCCGCCAACCCCACGCTTGCATTGGAGGTTGACCTGGACTCCCTTTTGCTCAAGGCGATAGATGGCCAGGGCTGGGAGCTTGCATTGCAGCCAGGACCACGTCAGATGCTGCTCTCCGGTTCGTGGGATGCCACCTCCGAGCTGCTTGCCCATGGGGCTCAACTCGATCGCTTGGTGGCTGCCTTGCCCTATCTCAACGGGTTCTAGGCCTGGGCACGAAGGGCGTGCCGGTGCCGGCGAAGTTGAAGTCGTTGAGTTTGACCCGGATTCCACCGATGCCGTCATATGGGCTGTAGAAAACACCGATCTCATAGGAGCGGCGCTGCAGTTTCAGTTCCACATAGGAATAGGAAACATCCCCGTAAAATTCGGAACGGTTATCGATATTAAACGTGGCCCCTGCCTCGATCACCAGTGGTCCGTAGATCTGTTGGGCAGCCTGAAAACTCAGGGTGCGGAGGTCAACGGTTCGGTCAAAGCCAAATGGGCTTGCTCCATTTAAAAAAGTGCCGGCAATTGAGGTGGAGAAGCGGGTGTAATCGAAAAAGGGTTTGTCAAACTGGCCAATGGTGAAGGCCGGACCGCCCCAGAGGGTAAGGGTGTTCTGGCTGGCACCATCGCTGTAGGTGGCGGCATAACCGCTCACGCCAAAATCCAGGCCAAGACCGGGAACAATTGGCGATGGTGCATAGCGAAAGCCGCGGCTTGGATCGACGCTGGTATCGAGGGCGGTCCCCTGCCAGAGCTGAAGTGTGCTGCTGATGGCCAGATTGGCATAGCTGCGCCAAAGGGTGTCGAGGGTGTCCGTTTCGAACAACGTTGCCTGGTAGTTGCCGGATTGGGCGGCCCAATTGAGGTTGATCGGCTGAAAGAATGGCCCCTTGCCACGCTCGGCAACAGATTTGGGTCGGTTGAGTATGACGTTGCCCGCAAGACTGGCGCCATAGGAGTACACCACTGTTTGCAAGCCCAGGCTGCCGTTGTAAATGCGTTCCCGATAGGAGCCAAAAAGGCTGGCGCTGGAGCTGTGATGGCCTGGGAGGGCCAGTGGGGCGCTCAGCTGGGCCGTGCTGCGGGTTCCGGAGCGGAAGTTGTCGGGATTGAAGGTCGATAGGCTGGCGAGGGCATCCAGGGATAGCCAACCCATCGGCAGGTTGAGCGTCGCCAGCAGGCCAAACATGTCAGCCAGGCTGGCTGGCTGGTCTGTGGTGGGGCTGGCCAGACTCTCGCCAGGCAGCACATAGCTGTTGGTGCGGCCTTCGAAGGCCCGTTGCAGCATCAGCTGTGGTTGCAACTGCAGACGGCCGCTGCGCCCTAGCTTGATTGGGTCGAGGTTGTAGCCAACAAAAAAGCCATCGCGATCCTGTTTGTCGGTATCGAATACAAAGCGGGCTTCTTCCTCGCCAATGGTCGTGTTGACAATCGCTGGCAGGGAGACTTTGCCATCGAGCAGAATCTGGGCCCGGCGCCCCTTGACTTTGGTGATGCCGCGCTCGTCCATGACCGCCACCACCTTGCGGACCATGCTCCAGGAGGCCGCCGGGGTGAAAGGATCATTGGTGAAGGCCATCTCTTCGGCGGTCCAGCGCTGCGCCTGAATCTTGATCTGGGATCCCTGGAAGCGGATGCGGCTGACGTTGCCTCCCTTGACAGAGGGTGGCCGGTATCCATAGCCAGCGTTGTTGAGGGAGTCGTTGGTGTCGATAACGGCATCAAGGTTGAGTTTTACCTGGATACCCAAGCTCTGTTGAAAGGTCACGTCGCTCACGCGCTGCCCACTGGCCGTGAGCTGTTCGGGCTCCCCGGCACCCTGCGCACTCGGATCTGATTGGGCAGGGGTTTCACCCGGAAGCGGGCCAAAGGCGACCGATTCCAGGGCCTGGTTCAAGGTGATCACGGGCCGCGTGAATTCACTGCCGGGGCAGCCGGCCGGGGGCGGCATGGTCGGCAGGCTGGTTCGCCCAGGGGGAATGATGCGGATCAGGCTTTTTTTGCTGGGGTCTGCTACCAGCTCGGGGCAGGCAAAGGAAGGTTTTGGGCCAACCGTTGCTTGATCAACCATCAGGGTGTCCTGGTCAATCACGCCGTACACAGCATCCAATTCTCCGCTGCCCTCCAGTTCGCTGTAGCGCAGCCGGCTGGCCTGAAGGTATTGATCGCCCTTGCTCAGCCGAACTTGGCCTGAGACGTAGACACTGCGGCTGCGCTCAGCGATTTCGACCCGATCGGCCTGGAGCAGCCAGCCGTTGAACTGGGCCTCCACGTTCCCCGTGGCCACGAAGCGGTTCAACTGCTGGTCATAGCCCTGCTGGTCGGCCTTGATCAGCACAAAACTCGGCGCTGGCTCGGCCAGGGCTCTTGGCGCCGGATCCTGGCTCTGAACTCGAGCGCTGGGCTTTTCCGCGGCCAGGGTGGCTGGGATCTGCAGCCAAGGCACCAAGAGGCCTGGCAGGATCGCAAGTGCTACCTGTTGGCGCCAGCCCAATCTTTGGGTAGGGAGCATGACGCGCAGTTGCGTTAGCCCCAAAGCCTGTTTTGCCTTGAATGGGCTTGGGGAACGGGACTGCACATATCGACGAATGCCGGTCAAATAATCACCTGATGGCGGGATTATTCCATAGCAATCCGAAGGCTAAGGGCGTCAGTGGTCAGTCTTCGAGGTCTTTGCGGCTGGGCGTGCGGCTGGGATCGCTGGCCAGGAAACCAAACACGAAGATCCCGATGAAGAAGAAAACGACCGAGTAAACCGAGATCTTGAGGGCGAGCATGGTTCGGCCTTGGGGTACGGCGAGCGGATGACAGGGAGTGACAGGCGTTTGGGAGAGCCTGATCGACCCCGCGACGGCGGGATCATCCTATGGGACCTGGCTTGCTATCCAACGATGCCCGAGGCCCCTGCACCAGGGCAGTCCCCACGGATTGAAACGTTTCAGTCACGATCGCAGCCTTCCCAATCCCGATGGGATCTGCAGCCGCTTTGGCGCTGGACGCTGGCCGATGGTGGCCAGGGCCCGGCCCTGGACGATCCGTGGGGGGCGCGCCATCGTCCCGATTGGCAGGTTCGAGGCCTGTTGATCTGGCCCCGCGGCGGTCAGTGGCGTCGGCTGAAGCTCGTGCTGGACTGCCCGCCGGCTTGGCGGCAGCTGCAGGATCCTGGCCCGGTGGCCCAGGCCCGGCTGGTGTTGCGCTGGTGGGCCGACCAGGCGGAGCTGCGGGTGGATGGGCAGTTGGTGCACAGCGGTGATCTGTTTGACACGGCCTGTCGCTGGCTGATGCCCCAGCGCTGGTGGCTGGGGGAGGTGTTGCAGTTGGAGCTTTGGCTACGCAGCCCCCTGCACGATGACGGGGCCCTGATCGAGAGTCGCCTCGAGCTCGAGCCCCTGGATCCGGCCGATCCGGCTGGCCTGTTGGCCGACACCAAGGCGGAGCTGGCCCAGCTGCGCGGTGGGCAGCCGGTGCGAGGCGGCTTTCACGTGCTGGGCCATGCCCATCTGGACCTGGCCTGGCTCTGGCCGGTGGCCGACACCTGGCTGGCGGCCGAGCGCACGTTCTCCTCCGCACTGGAGCTGATCGAGCGCCATGGCGAGCTCCATTTCGCCCACTCCACGCCGGCTCTCTATGCCTGGCTGGACCAGAACCGGCCCGCTTTGTTTGCGCGGTTGCAGCAGGCGGTTGCCGCCGGTCGCTTCGAGCCGATCAATGGCCCCTGGGTGGAGACCGACTGTGTCTTGATCAGCAGCGCTTCCCTGGTGCGTCAGTTTCAGCTGGGCCAGCGGTACAGCATCGCCACCTTCCCGCAGCTGGAGCATGCGGTGGCCTGGCTGCCCGACAGCTTTGGCTTCGCTGCCGGCCTGCCGGCCGTGGCCCGCAGCACCGGTGTGCGCTGGTTCTGCACCCACAAGCTCGCCTGGAACGCCACCAATCCGTTCCCCCATCGGCTGTTTCGCTGGCGCAGCCGCTGTGGTGCCGAGCTGTTGGCCCTGGTCACGGCTCCGATCGGCACCGATGGCGATCCCGTCGCCATGGAGAGCTATCGCCTGGCTTGGCAGGGGGCGACGGGGGTGGACGCAGCCCTCTGGTTGCCCGGGGTGGGTGACCACGGCGGTGGACCCACCGCCGAAATGCTCGAGCAGCTGCGGCTGTGGCAGCAGCAGAGCGAGGCTGCCCCCCAGCGCCACGGCAGCCTGCGTGCCTATCTGGCCGGGCTCGAAGCCCTGGCGCCCCAGCTGCCGGTGTGGCGCGATGAGCTCTACCTGGAGTTGCACCGGGGCTGCGCCACCACCCGGCCAGACCAGAAACGCCACAACCGCTGCCTGGAGCGTTTGCTGCGGGAGGCGGATCTGGCCTGTGCTCTGGCCGGTTTTGTGCACCTGCCGGAGGCGGCTGGCTGGCAGACCCTGCTGTTTCAGCAGTTCCACGACATCCTGCCGGGCACCTCGATCCCTGAGGTGTTTGACCAGGCCGAGCCCCAGTGGCGCGCCGCCCGCCGCCGTGCTTGCCGGCAGCGGGATCGGGCCATGCACGGCTGGCTGGGTCCCTGCCAGGGCTGGTGGGTTGCCCAGCTGCAGCCCCTGCCCGGGCGGGCCCGCACCCTGCGGATGCCCCCGGGCCCCTGGAGCCATGGCGGCGTCGGTCTGCCGGCCCAGGCGGCCCGGGGCGGCGGCCAGTGGCTGCAGCTGCCTGCCCTGGCCGGGGTAGAGGCCCTGCCCTTGGGGCGTAGGGCCGCAGTCACGGGCCCCCTGGAGGGGGCCGTGTGGGTGGAGGGCTGGCGCTGCGGCAACGGTTTGGTCAGCTTTGCGCTGGGCCCCCAGGGCCTGGAGCAGCTCTGGGATGGCACGGGCCTGCCCCAGCTGGCTGCTCCCCTGGCCTGGCGGCGTTACGCCGATCGGGGTGAGTTCTGGGATGCCTGGGATATCGCTGCCAACTACCCGGAGCAGCCGCTGGAGTGGGTGTGGCAGGGCGAGCCGATCTGGCTGGAGCAGGGGCCGCTCTGCACCAGTTTCCTGTGGCGCGGGCGCTGCGGTGCCAGTGCGCTGCGGCTGGAGGGGCGATTGCTGGCCAACACCCCCTGGCTGGAGTTGGTGCTAAGCGTGGATTGGCAGCAGCGCCATGAGCTTTTGCGCCTGGAGATTCCCTTAGCCCAGAGCGCCCAGCGCTGGGCTGCTGACACATCCGGGGGGGTGTTGGAGCGGCCGGCCCAGCCGGTTACGGCCCGGGAGCGGGCCCGCTGGGAGGTGCCGGTGATCAGCTGGCTGGCTTCGGTGGCGGCCGATGGGGGGCTGGCGGTGTTGCTGGATGGTCCCCAAGGGGGTTCGGCCAGCCCCGAGCGGTTGGGGGTGTCGTTGTTGCGGGCCCCCACCTGGCCCGACCCTGGCGCAGACAACGGCCAGCAACGGCTCAGGTTGGCCCTGTTGCCCTGCCCCACCGGCTGGAGCGGCGCCCAAGTGCCCCAGCAGGCCGTCGCCTTCCGCGAGCCCCTCTGGCTGCGGCCTGCGGTGGCCCAGGGCCGGCCTGGGCGCCGCCAGGCTTTGCCTCCCCTAGGCGAGGGCCTGCTGCTGCTTGGCTGCAGGCCGTCTGGCGAGTCAGGGGCTGTGGTGCTGAGCGTTCAGAACTGCTCCCCTTGCCGCCGGCGACTGGAACTAGGGCCCCACTGGCAGTTGATCCAGCGCCTCAATGGCTTGGATCAGCCCCTGGCCAAGGAGCCGTTGGCGGTTGGCCAGGGGTGTGAAGGGGCCGACCCGTGGATGCTGCAGCCGTGGAGCTTGGGTTTCTGGCAGGTCTCAGTCGTCGTGGTCGTCGAAGGGGTCGGTGAGACCCTTGGACGGGGGGCCGAAGGCTTGGTAGACCCCAAATCCGGTCAGGGCTAGGAGCACCGCCAGCACGGTAAGCGCCACGGAGATGGCCGGTGAACTGGGGACGGTGGGATCCATGGCAGGGGAGAGGGGCGGGTGTCGGGTTGCGTCACAACTCTCGACGCCCCGGCGCGGCAGAGCGCGCAGGCCCCCTACAGTAACGACAGCGATTCCATGCCCGAGAGGCTCAAGCAGTCATGGCCCAACGCACCCGTCTCGGCGACATCCTGCGTCCGCTCAATTCTGAGTACGGCAAGGTTGTTCCCGGTTGGGGCACCACGCCCGTCATGGGCATTTTCATGGTGCTGTTTTTGGTCTTCCTGCTGGTGATCCTGCAGCTGTACAACAAGTCGCTGCTGCTCGAAGGGATCACGGTCAACTGGAATGGTCTGGGCTGAGGCCGCAGCCGCTCTTCTCCTGCCAAACCCGAGCCCATGAACATCTTCGGCATTGGTCTTCCCGAAATGGCGGTGATCGCCGCCATCGGGTTGTTGGTGTTTGGGCCCAAGCGGCTGCCTGAGTTAGGTAAAACCCTTGGTCGCACCATCAAGGGGTTTCAATCGGCCTCTTCCGAATTCGAAAAGGAATTCAAGTCAGCCATCACCACCACCGACCACCCTGAGCCAAGGCCTGCCGAGCTCCCAGCAGAGGAAACCGACGCTGCGGCCCTGCAGCCATCCGTTGATGGCCCGCCGGCCTGAGCTGGCGTGAGTGCGGCCGGTTCGACGCTCCAGCTCGTGGCCGGCCTCGGCAACCCTGGTACCCAGTACGCCGCCACCCGCCATAACGTCGGTTTCATGGTCTTGGAACGGCTGGCTGGGGCTGGGGGCTGCTCCTTTCGCCAGCAAGCCAAGCTGCATGGCCTGCTGGCCGAGGTGGGTGCGGGGGTAACCCGGCTGCGTCTGTTGATGCCCCAGACCTACATGAACGACAGCGGCCGTTCGATTCGTGCCGCCCTCGACTGGTTTGGCCTCGATCCCACCCAGCTGTTGGTGGTGGTTGACGACATGGACTTGCCCCTCGGCAAGCTGCGCCTACGGGCCTGCGGCAGTGCCGGAGGCCACAACGGCCTGCGCAGCACGATCAACCACCTCGGCACCCAGGAGTTCCCGCGGCTGCGTATCGGCATCGGCGCTCCGGCCCAGGAGCCAGCCGAACGCCGCGCCCGCACGATCGGCCATGTGCTGGGGCGCTTCAGTGCCGCCGAACAGCCCCTGCTGGAGGCGGTGCTCGCTGAGGTGGAAACAGGCATTGGTTTGGTTCAGCGCCTGGGCCTGGAGCGGGCATGTAATCGGCTGAACAGTTTTCAGCCCCATGGGAGGCCAGCCTGAGCCCATGGCCCCGTTACCTGCCACCACCGCCCAGCTGCGCGTTCTGCACCAGAGCTTCAGCCAGCGGCTGCTGGAGGGAGAGGTGAGTGCCGGCGGGTATCAGTGGAGCTTCCGCTGGGCCTTTGACCGGGGCGAGCTCAGCGTGGAGCCGTCCCTTGGGCGGGCCCTGATCCAGGACGCCTTGCTGCGCTATCTGCTCAAGGTGGATTACCAGCTGGAGCCTGGTGGCGACTATGTGTTTACGGTGCGGGCCCGTTTTTGAACCCATTCGGGGGCCACTGGCGCAGCACCTCCCCGCAAGAGCGTTGCAGCCGTTTGCCCAGGCAGCGCTCCAGCAGCAGTTGGGCAACCACATCATCAATATCTCGTGGCGGCAGCCTCAGGCCAGCTGGAAGGAGCCGCAGCAGGAGGTTCGGCGGATGCAATTCCCAGTAGCGGTGGCGGGCGGCGAGGCTGCTGCCGTGCTCGTCAACCAGGGTCAGCTCCAGGTTGCGGCGTTGCAGCAGGGGGCTCCAGCTGGAACTCCCCGTGCCGTTGCCCAGAACCACCCGGGCCAGACCGCGCTGCTGCCAGGCCAGCAGGAGGCGCTGGCTGGCTTGGGGCGCCAGGATCGCCGCCTGCAGGATCTGCCCCTGCGAGCAATCGGCCAGCACCAGGCCAGATTTGCTGGTTCCTGGGTCGAGGCCGGCGATCAGCCCTGACGTCGGCGGGGCGCTCATGGCCGTCGGGGGCCCCTCGGGGAGTCGTCGGCCGGTGGCTTCAGCCAACGCAAGTCCACGGCAATCGGATCCGCGGTGTCGGCATCCCGCAGCACCACGGCTTCCAGCTGCACCACCTGGCCAGCTGGCCGGCTGGTGAGTTCAAGGCCCAGCTGGTTCAGGCTGGCGCCATCGAACTGCAAACCCTCCACCAGCGTGCCCTGGCGCTGGGCCCGGGCATAGGCCGCTGCCAGCAGCAGGTTCAACCGGCGGTTGATGCCCTCGAGGCCGTTCAGGTCGCCCTCCACAGTGGTGGTGGCGAGCACCTCGCCAGCTTTGACGACGGGTCGGTTTGGCCGCAAATCGGGGAAGGCGAGCACCTGGCGTTCACCCCGCAGCACGTTGGCGGCCGAGAGAATGCTCAGCACCCAGCGGCCTGGTTTGGCGAGCAGCTCCTCCAACTTGGCAATGTCGTTTCTGGGCACCAGCAGGATCTGGCGATCGGGGGGTTGGCCGGGTAATACCCGGCGGAAGGCGTTGAGGTTGGCCTGCTGCAACAGGGCAGTGATCACTGGCTGGGCTTGGTCGGGGCGCTCAAGAGCCACCTTGGCGCTGGAAAGGATTTGTCCGCTGGTGATCACCACATCGCCGCGGCGCAGGGCGATCAGGTTGCTCTCGAGACCCTTGAGCTCCTTCGCCCCAGCCGCAATGCGGCTGCGCACCTGGCTCAATTCGGCCTCGGTGCGGCGGATTTCAGCATCGCGGCCGCGTACCTCGAGGCTGAGCCGGGAGCGTTCCTGCTCGAGGCGATTGCGCTGGGCGATCAGGGGGGTGAGTTCCTGGCGCAGCTTGCTGGCCCGGGCCTGGGCCAGCTCAAAGCGCTGCTGGGCATCCCTCTGGCCCGTTTCGGCTCGGCTGAGCTCCTCCTGGCTGGTGGCCAGCAGGCGGCGACTGTTGGCGAGTCGCTCTTCCAATTGGTCGAGTTCAAACAGGCCCGTGCGCAGGCGCTCGCTCACCAGCAGCATCAGGCCGAGGGAGAGCGCACTGATCAGGCTGCCGGTGAGCACCGTGATCAACACGGCGGTGTTGCGGGGCCGGAGCTGGAACAAGCTCAATCTTGCCTTGCCCACCCGACTTCCCAGTCGGTCGCCCAGGGTGGCGAGCACGCCGCCCAGCACCAGCAGCGTCAGGATCAGCAGCCAACCCGTCACATGCTTCTGCGAACGGCTTCAGTATCCCCGGAGTTCAGCTGAAGCGCTTGGCCAGGGCGATGGGATCGAACACCGTGATTTTTTTACGGTCGATCTGCACCAGGCCATCATTGCGCAGGTCCCCCAGCAGGCGGGTGATCGTCACCCGTGTCGAACCGATCGCTTCGGCGATGGCCTGGTGGGAGAGACGCAGATCAATGGTGATTCCCTGGCTGCCTGGCACACCAAAATCGCGGCACAGCACCAGAAGGAAGCTGACCAGCCGCGAGCTCATGTCCCGGTGGGTGAGGGTTTCAATCATCGTTTCGGTTTGCAGAATCCGCGATGAGAGACCTTGAAGCAACAGCAGGCCCACGCTGGCATCGTGTTCGATCGCCTTGCGCACTGAGGTTGCCGGCGCCGTCACGATCTCGACCCGGGTGAAGGCGATGGCGTGATAGAAGCGATCGGAGCGCTGGCCCGTCAGCAGGGAGAGCACACCAAACAGGCTGTTTTCGCGGAGCAGGGCCACGGTGATCTCCTCACCTGATTCGTAGACCCGGGAGAGGCGGACGGCGCCGCGGCGCAAGAGATAGACCCGCTCAGCTGGATCGCCAGGGAAAAAGATGGTTTTGCCGCGCTCGACGGTTTCGGCCGTGCTGCCGGCCAGCCCGCGGATCACCTCCAGCAGGGTGGGGCTTGCCTGGCTGGCACTGCCCATGCCCGCCACCGATCCTGGGGCGCCTGTGGACGGGGTGTTGGCGGTACGGCTGAATCCGTGGGTAGCGCCAACCATTGAGGCGATGGCATATCTCGGGACCTTAAGGATCGCCTGCGGGGACCCCTGTAGCAATGCACACGTTTTGCCGCCGGCCCGCAGGGGCGGGGGCGTGTTGGTACAAATGTTTCCACCAGGGATGGGGTCAGGCGCTTGTGGAGGGGCCCGATGCCGCTACATTCAGCTTTGGAAAGCCGCGTCACGACGGCTTTCGTTTTCGGGAGTTCATGACCGCCAGCTTGCCCCTTGCCGCAGTTTCGCCAGCTCCCCTGCTGCGTCTGGTGGCCCAGCAGGAGGGTCTGCTGCAGATTCATACGGCTCCGTTTCGGGGCAGTTTCGGGGCCGTGTTGAGCCAGGCCTTGCGGACAGCTGGCTTAGGCAGCAGGGTTCTGGTGAGCCAGTTGCTCAAAGGTGGAGTGGATCAGGGGCTGGAGAGCAGCCTCTGGTTGTGTGGGCGCCTGCAGTGGTTGCGGCCTGGCGTGCCCTTCTGTATCTCAGAGCCGGTAGCGACCCAGCCCAAGCCGTTGGTACTCCAGTCGCTGGAGGCGGTGCAACAGGTGTGGGCCTTCAGCCAGGAGCAGCTGCTCAGCGGCCTCGTGGACCTGATGGTGCTCGACGAACTGGGGCTGGCGGTCGAGCTGGGCTACTTGGACAAGGCCGAAGTGCTGGCCACCCTGGAGCGCCGGCCTGTCCATGTGGATGTCATTCTGACGGGCCCGGCCATGGCGCCTGAATTGATGGCGATGGCCGACCAAGTCACCAGGTTGCGTCGCGGTCTCTAGGGCTCGCTCATTCCTGTTTCCCCCCTTCGCCGCCCATGCTCAAGAACGACCGCTGGATCAATGAGCAGGCCGCCGCCGGGATGCTGGAGCCGTTCCAGTCGAGCCTGGTGCGCCACTTGGATCCCGACACGGCCAGCTCGCCGGTGCTCAGCTATGGCTGCTCCTCCTATGGCTATGACCTGAGGCTGTCGGCCAAGGAGTTTTTGATTTTTCGGCATGTGCCTGGCACGGTCGTGAACCCCAAGCGGTTCAATCCCGCCAACCTCGAACCTGCCCCTCTCAACCATGATGAGGACGGTGTCTATTTCATTTTGCCGGCCCACTCCTACGGACTCGGAGTGGCCCTCGAGAAGATGCGTGTTCCAGCCAATATCACCGTCATTTGCCTAGGCAAGAGCACTTACGCCCGTCTTGGCATCATCGTCAACACCACGCCAGCGGAGGCCAGCTGGGAGGGCCATCTCACCCTTGAGTTCAGCAATTCATCCGGTGCCGATTGTCGCATCTATGCCAATGAGGGCATCTGCCAGCTGCTCTTCTTTGAGGGTGATCCTTGCGCAACCACCTATCAGGATCGGGCTGGTAAGTATCAGCATCAGCCGGAACGGGTCACCCTGGCGCGCATCTAGGGCGCCAGTTTGGCCCGATGCAGCCGGCTCTTTTCGTACCACGCTGCGAATTGGGGTGTCCACGCCTGGAGGTGTGGCCAGATCAGGTCGCAGAGCTCGCGTATTTCCTGCTGGGCATCCAACTTGGCCCGCAGGTCGAGGAAATGCAGCAGGGCCCGCAGAGTAAAGCTCACCACAAAGTGCTGACGGTAATCAAAGGGTAAGATGCCGCGGGCATGCTCTTCAGCAAAACCGGCCGCTAGCAGGTCGCGATAGCGCTCGGCCGCTGCCTGACAAAGCCCGAGATCAATGGCCCGTTGTTCGTCGCTGTAGATGTATTTTTTGCCTTGTCGATCGCTATAGCTGCCTGTTGGCCGCAGGTAGAACACTTCTTCCAGCTCCAACTCACCGTTGGCGGCCTTGCAGATGCGATCGCCGGTATACCGCATCGATTGCACATCAAAGCTCACGCCCACCCGGTGGGTGCGGGCCTGTTGCATCACTGAGTGGGGGAACCAGCCGACATTCAGCACAATCTGGGCGTGCTCCAGGGGGCCGTAATGGCCCCGCTCGCCGGCCAGCAGGCGTTTGATGCAGATCTCGCCGGCCTTGGCCTCTGGGGGCCAACTGGCCGGGTCCGCCGCCACAAACCCTTCGCTGTAGTCCTGGTGCATACCCGCATACACGCACTGCTGGGGGTTGGGAGTGGCGGCGATCAGGGTGACGCGGAAGCGGGAATCCATGGGGCCGTCAACCGTGGCTGCGGGGTGAGGCCATCGTGGCAGCCATTGGTTCAGCTGCCGAAACTGGGCCGCCGCCCAGCTCCAGGCTGCTCACGGCGCCCACCCCGGCGAGGGCCGGCAGGGGCCCGTTGTCGATCAGGGCGCTGGTCAAGGCCTGGAGTTCTTCGAGCGAGCGGGCGCCAATTGAGCGCCCCACGCTGTCGCCCTCGGCGTTGAACAGTTCCAGCTGGGGAATGCCGTTGACCCCATAGCGGTCCAGTTCGGGTTGCCAACGGGGGTTGTCCACATTGAGCAGCACGACGTCCAGGTCGCTTCGGTGTTGGGCTTCGACGGTCTCCATGGCCGGCGCCATGCTGCGACAGGCCTCGCACCAGTCTGCGTAGAACTCCACCAGCGTGGGTTTGCCGTTGCCGAGGGCCACGGGCAGGTCGAGGGATTGGCGCGCCAGGTGTTCCAAGGGTGCCTCCGGGTGGAGCCCACCGCGGAACCACAGCAACCCGGCGGCAAGGAGCGCCGCCAGCAGCACCAGCAGCAGCCTTTCGCCCTGGCCCAGACCACGGGATGGAGGGGAGTTCGCCATCCCAGCACTTTGCCAGTGCTTGCTAGCGTTTTGGCGATGGTTGGGGGCCCACCCTGTGAAACGGCGCCTGATCCTCCACTTCCCCCGGGAGGCGGTGCACCAGCCGATCACCTACCGACTGGCGGTGGATTTCGACATTGCCGCCAAGATTCTGCGGGCCCAGATCGCCCCAAACCAGAGCGGCACCATGGTTGTGGAGCTCTCGGGTGACATCGACGAGCTGGCCGCGGCGGAGACCTGGCTGGAAAGTCAGGGGCTCGCCCTCAACCGCGCCCCGGCCCAGATCAGCATTGATCCTCACCGTTGTGTCGACTGCGGCCTCTGCTCGAGTGTCTGCCCGAGCGGGGCCCTGGCGCTGCATCAGCCCGCTTGGCAGTTGCAGTTCGATGCGCAACGCTGCCTGGTGTGTGAGCAGTGCATTCCGAGTTGCCCTTTGGATGCGATCACCCTGGTGCTGGCCCCCCCTTGAAGTCGATGTTGCGCCTTGTCCTGCTGCCCCTGCGGGCCCCGATGCTGCTCGTTCTGGCGGCGATCGCCGTCTACGAGGGCCTGCATTGGAGCCAGCCGCTCGAGGGCGCGGCGGCTTCGGATATGGGGCAGTTGTCCAGTTTGTTTTGGTCGCTTGATTGCCTCCATGCCCTGCTGGTGGTGGTGGTCTGCACCATGCCCGATCTGCTGCTGCAGCGCATCTCCAGCGTGATGGCGGCCAGTCGGGTGATGAGCCTGGTGATCACCCTGCTGATCGTGACGGTGGGCGGGCTCTATGTGCTTCACCTCAAGGTGTTGGCCAATGTGCTGATCCTTGGCACAACCGTGCTGCTGGCTCGTCTGGATTTGGCCAGGGTGCGTGTGGCGCCCCCGCCCCTGCTCCTGGCTGCGGCCCTCTGTGTGCTGGTGCTGTCTGGGGCCGCCCTCGGCCGCTGGCTGGCCAGTGGGGCTTAACAGCGCGGCAGCGGACGCTGCTGGAAGCTCCACAGATTACCGAGCACTTTTTTGACGTAGAGCCGGGTTTCCGGATAGGGGATTGCCTCAATCCACAGTTCAGGCAGCAGCTTCAACTGGGGATTCACCCATCCGGCGACGGCGCCGGGGCCGGCGTTGTAGCTGGCGACCATCAGCACCGGATCGCCCTGCCACTGGCGCCGCAGGTTGTTGAGATAGAGCGCTCCGAGTTGGGCATTGCGCTTGGGATCGCTGAGGGCTTCGGGCGGCAAGGGGGCACCGGCAAGTTCGGCGGCGGTTGCGGGCATCAGTTGCAGGAGTCCGACGGCGCCGGCGCTGGAGCGCACCCCTGGGCTGAAGCGCGATTCCTGCTGGGCCACGGCTGCCAACAGGGTTGCCGGCAGGCTGGCCGCCGCCGCCGCTTGCTCCAGCTCGGCAACGAAGCTGGCTGTCTGCAAGCTGCTGGCCAGCACCCTGGCCAGGCTGCAGGACTGGTTTGGGGGCAGCCGCAAACTGGCCTGCTCCAGTTGGCCCAGGCCAATCCAGTGGTCGCCGACGGCGCGGCGCAGCCGACCTTCGAGCACCAGTTCCCTGGGGCTTCGGGCCGGAGCGGTGCGGTGGCTGCGCCAGTGCTCCCAGGCCTCCAGGGATTGGTCCAGCCTCCAGAGCCGGTCGAGGTTGCGATCGCCGCTGGCCAGGGGCTGCCAGCTGACCGGCCGCAGGTCGGGGCTGCGGCCCGGATCCAGGCTGAGATCGCCCCGGTTTAAGCGGACTGCGGCCCGCCAGCCGTAGTAGCCCTGGGGATGGCGCTCGAGCAGGTCGGCCCAGGTGGCCCGCGCTTGGCTCTGTTGGCCCTGCTGCCATTGACTCATGGCCAGCCAGAAGCGCTGGCGGCCCACCAGGCCCACCGGCAGATGGCGATCGATTGGGGCGCTCAGAATCTGTTGGGCTGCGCTCCACTGGCCGGCTAGCAGGGCCTGGCGAGCCCGTTGCCACTGCAGCTCCCAGCTGGCCGGATGGCTGGGCCAGCGCTTCAAAACCGCCAGCACGGCGGCGGTGCCGGGGGTGTCCAGGGCCCGTCGGGCCTGAACGGGCGCGGTGTTTTGTAAGGAGGCTGGCAGCCTGTTGAGGGCCTGCAGGCTGGAGGCCCCGGGTTGGTCGCTGAGCAGGGCGACGGCTTCGCCAGCCTGGGGTGAGTTGGGCTTGGCCAGGGCCAGCTCGAGCAGCTGGCTCTCGGCCTGGGCCTGCTGGGCTGAGCTGCCGCTAAGCAGGGTTTTGGCCAGGGCCAGTTTGGTGGCCGGGCCGGCGGGATGGCCCTGGAGGCAGGCCAGGGCGGCTTCCCCGTCGCCGAGCTGGGCCAGCGCTTGGGCCAGCTGGTCGCGTTGGTTGGGGGTGGGCGCGGCGGTTTTGTTGTGGCACGCCTGGCGCCATTTCGGTGCGGCCCCGGGCCAGCGCACGCCATGGCGTGCGAGGTGCAGGGCCCCATCGCGCCTGGATGGGGCTGAGGGGCCGGCCTCTACGGCTGCTGCCAGGGCGGCCGGGTGGGCGGCGAAGCGCTGGCGAAGCTGCTCGCGCAGCCCGGGCTGGTCGCGCCCCAGGGCGTAGAGCGCATCGGCGGCGGCAGGCGTTTGGGGAAAGCGCCGCCACAGTTGCCGCCAGAGCTGCTGGGTTGCTGTTTGCTCGCCAAGCGCCGCCGCTGCCAGGGCATCGCGCTTGAGCACCAGGGCCGCCAGGGCATCCCTGCCCCAACCCTGGCCCCGCAGCAGCCGGCGTTCGCGGACCGGGTCCTGACCCTGGCGGGCCAGCAGCAGCAGGTTGGCCTCGCGCCGCCGCTGGGGATCCGGGCTGAGCCTGCGCACCAACTCCAGGTTGGCGGTGGGGGTATTCGGATCAGCGGCCGGGATCTGAGCGAGTAGGGCCCGGCCAGCCACGAGCAGGGTGCCGCTGCCCAGGCAGGTGATGGCCAGCAATAGGGGGAGGCGAGCCAGGTTGATCAGCAGCGCGATTGGGGCATTCTGGGCAGGCCTGGATCCGTTTGGCTGGTGCGATTGCGCCCCCTTCCCCCCTCCCTTTCCACCCTGCCGGGGGCGCCCCAGCGGCTGCGGGCCCTGCGGGTGTTGGCGGCTGTGGGTCTGGTGGTGTTGCTGCGCTCCTGGTGGCCGTTGATCTGGCTGCCTGGCTGGCTGGTGGGTTTGCTGCTGCTCTGGGCCCTGGGGGAGCTGCTGCGCTGGATCTGGTGGCCCCGTCGCTGGAACTGATCGACGTAGCCTGAGCCCTTCTGTGGCATCCGTTCATGGCCGAGCTGGCTCCCCATCCCGTTGGTCTTCCCCTGCGGGGTGGCGTTGCCGGTTTTGGCACCGATGGCATCCGGGGCCGGGTGGGCACCCAGGTGAGTCCAGCCCTGGCCATGCAGGTGGGTTTTTGGTGCGGCCAGGTGTTGCCGCCAAGCGGCCCGATCTTGATCGGGATGGATTCACGCAGCAGTGGTGCGATGTTGGTGGCGGCACTGACGGCGGGCCTCACCGCCGCCGGCCGGGAGGTGTGGACCCTGGGTCTTTGCCCAACCCCGGCAATTCCGGGTGCGATTCGTCGCCTGGGGGCGGCCGGCGGTGTGATGGTTTCGGCCAGTCACAATCCACCCCACGACAACGGCATCAAGGTGTTTGGAGCCTCCGGCGCCAAGTTGAGTCGCGGCCAGCAGCAGGCGATCGAAGCCGGTCTGCAGGGCGTGGGGGCATCAGGGGGGTTTCGGGGTGATGGGGTTGTGCACGATCGCCAGAATCTGCTGGCCGACTACCAGCGGGCCCTGGTGGCCAGCGTGTTGGGGCGGCGGTTGGATGGCTGCTCGATCGTGCTCGATCTCTGTTGGGGTGCGGCGACTGCCTGTGGTGAGGCGGTGTTTCGAGCCCTGGGCGCGAACCTCACCGTGCTGCATGGCCAACCCGATGGCGAGCGCATCAACGTGGGCTGTGGCAGCACCCACCTCGACCCCCTGCGCAGGGCCGTGGTTGAGCAGGGTGCCTCGATGGGTTTTGCCTTTGATGGCGATGCGGACAGGATGCTGGCCGTCGATGGTCGGGGCCGGGTCGTCGATGGTGACCAGATCCTCTACCTCTGGGGAACCTCCCTATTGGTGGAGGGCCAGCTTCCCGCCAATCGCATCGTCGCCACCGTGATGTCCAACTTGGGTTTCGAGCGGGCCTGGCAGGCGAAGGGCGGCGTGCTCGAGCGCACCCCAGTCGGTGATCAGCATGTTCACCAGGCCATGGAGCAGATGGGGGCCGGTCTTGGCGGAGAGCAGTCGGGCCATATTCTTTCGGCCCGCCATGGCATGAGTGGTGATGGGCTGCTGACGGCCCTGCAGGTGGCCACCCTGCTGCACCGTTCCGGCCAAAGCCTGGCTGGCTGGATGGACAGCAGCTTTACCCCATACCCGCAAGTCCTGGTGAATGTGACGGTGCCCGATCGCCAGCGGCGCCAGCAGTGGCAGCAGTGTGAACCCCTCAGCAAGGCTGTGGCTGCGGCAGAGGCGGCCATGGACGGCTGCGGCCGGGTGCTGGTGCGGGCCAGTGGGACCGAGCCCCTGTTGCGGGTGATGGTGGAGGCGGCCGACCAGAAGCTGGTCGATCATTGGGCCTCCATGCTGGCCAGGGAGGCTGAGCACCATCTCAATGTGGCCTAGGGCTCGAGGCAGAGCCGCGCCAGGGCTAGGGCACCGCTGCAGGCATCACCGGCCGGTGGCAGCAGCTGGGCCCCTGGGCAGTTGAGCTGCATCGCCGCCACAAACCCCTGACGAAGGGCCTCAAGATGGTCCAAGGCACCGCCCATCGGCCACACCGGCGGAGCGACTAACGCCAACTGCTGGCTGATGGTGGCCACCATGCGGGCCAGGGCCTGGGCGGAGCGCTCCACCACCACGGCCGCAGCCGGATCGCCTTCGGCTGCGGCCGCTGCCACCAGGGGAGCCAGGCGGGCAAAGCCCGCCGGACCGAAGTCGGCTGCCACCACGCGCGCCTTGATCGCCTGGGGGGCTTGGGGGTCGTTGGGGTCCAGGTTGAGGCCGGCCCAGATCCGCGCCCTCAGGGGCGAGTCGCTCCGGCGACCATCCGCCATCTCCAGGCTCAGGGCCAGCCCATCGCGGCCGATGTCCATGGCTGAGCCCGCCCCATCCAGCAGCCAGCCCCAGCCCCCGCAGCGGTGCTCCTCACCGGCGGCATTGCGTCCGACGGCGATCATGCCGGTGCCGCTGATCACAACGATGCCGGCCAATCCGCTCCCCATCGCCCCCCGCAGGGCCGTGCGCTCGTCGCCCGTTACAACCACGCGCGCTGGGGCCAGGCCCAGGGCTTCGGCCGCCAGCTGCCGGGCCTGAGCCTGCACCGGGGCACCCACTTCGACCCCGCTGGCGCCGATTCCTGCCGCGATCAGCCTGGAGGGAGCGCGTCGGCCCAGGGCCTGCTGCAAGCTCTGCCTGAGGGCGTGGCGGAAGCGTTCGGGGCCATCGGGCCCATCCAGGTGGCACACACCGGGCCCCTGGCCTTCGGCCAGCGTGGCCCCCGTGCTGACCTCACTGAGACGACAGGTGGTGTGGGTCTGGCCGGCATCAAAGCCGGCGAGCAAGGCCCCGTCAGCCATGGTCTTGGGCGGCGCCGGCCGCCAGGGTGGCGATGCAGAACCAGCCGCTCAGCTGCACCTCGGGCCGAAAGAAGATGGTGTCGGTGAGTCCCTGCACGCCCAGGCCAGCGATCACGGCGATCACGGCCAGGGCCGGCAGGCTGAACAAGCCATCGCCGCGCCACAGGCCGGTGGCGGTGCGCAGGCTGGCCACCAGCAGGCCGATGCCGGCCAGCAACCCCGGGATCCCCGCCTCCACAGCCAGCTCCAGGGGAATGGAATAGGCACTGAGGGCATTGAACTTGGGTTGCTGAAAAAGGGGATAGATCTGGTTGAAGGCGTCGTTGCCCGGGCCGATCCCCAGCCAGGGCCTGGCCTGAACCATGTCCAAGGCGGCTAGCCAGACATTGATGCGGAAATTGTTGGAGCTGTCCTCACGGCCGGCCAGCAGGCTCAGGACCCGCACCCGCAAGGGCTCCACCTGGGTCACCAGCACCACCAGCAGGGCTGCCCCACCGACCAGCAGAAGCACGGGGGCCAGCTTGCGCCACAGGGGCGGCCAGCTGCGGGTGCCGCGGATGGCCAGCAACAGGATGACCACACCGGCCTGGGCCACCAGGCCCATCCAGGCCCCCCGGCTGTAGGTGAGCACCAGGGCTACCAACCCCAGCACCAGTGCGGTCAGGGCAAACAGCTTGCGGGCCAACCCGGGCCAGCGCAGCAGGCCCACCAGGGCCAGCGGCAGCACGGGCAAGAGGTATCCCGCCAGCAGGTTGGGGTTCCCCAGACTGCTGTAGATCCGTACTGTCCCATCGGCCACCGAATTGGGGTCGGCCCAGCGGGCCAGTTCGCCGGTGTCGGCGTAGAGCTGGCGGATGCCGACCACGCTGGTGATGAGTTCCCCGGCTAACAGGGCCGCCACAATCCTGTCCCACCAGATCGGGGCGCTGCTGAGCAGCTGGCGCATCAGGGCGTAGACCCCCAGGTAGCTGACCAGTTTCACCAGCCCTTTGGCGGCAGCCAGGGGCACCGGCGAGAATCCTGTGGCCAGCAGGGCCAGGGCCAGAATTGCCAGGATCCAGCGGTCGATCTCCCCCAGCGGCCCTGGCGGGGTGCGCAGGGCGATCAGCAGCCACAGCAGGCCACTGGCCAGCACCAGCAGGCTCAGGCCGCTGCGGGTCACCAGGGGCAGGCCCGCCATCAGGGCGCAGAGCACCAGCCCCGCCACCAGGGTCAACTGCCGGCCGAGCGGGCCGCTGGGAGCGTGCTGAAGCGCGCCCTGCCAGCGCAGCAGGAAGGGAGTGGAGGGGGCGCTCAAGGGGTGAAAGCTGCCGTCAGGCCGGATTATCCACCCCATGGGGACGATTCTCCAGCTCTTGGAGGGGTGGCAGGCGGTTGGTGTTGCGTTGGTAGAGCACCCGGTACACCGGCAACCCCCGGGCCAGCACGTAGGCCTCCCGTTCGGTGGCCACTGGCAGGGGGTTGGTCGTTCGCCAGGGTCGCTGATCTTGGCTGGGTCGCTCGAAGCCGCCGCTGGCCTCGATCAGCTGCACCATCGGCTCGATCACCGCCGGCACATCGCTTTGGATAAACAGGCCCTTGCCAGGGGCCAGGGCTTGGCCAAGGGCCTGGAGCAGGGCGGGTTGCAGCACCCGGCGCTTGTGGTGTTTCTGTTTGAACCACGGGTCGGGAAACTGGATCGAAACCCGCTCCAGCAAGCCGGCCGGTAAGCCGGTCAGCCAATCCTGCAGGCTGATGTTGGCATTGCAGAAGAGATAGTGCAGGTTGCCGAGCCCCAGGGCCTGGCGCTCGGCTTCAGCAGCCTCCACCAGGGCCCGTCGGATTTCGACGCCGAGGTGATTGCAGCCGGGCTCCTGCTGGGCGAGGGCCAGCAGAAAGCGGCCCCGGGCGCAGCCGATGTCGAGGTGCAGGGGCTGATCGGGATGGGTGAACAGCTCCGCCGGGGTCGGCAAAGGCCTGGGCTGCTGGAAGAAGCGGCTGAGCGGGTTGACGTGCTGGCGCACCTTCAGCCTTCTCCCCGGGGCACCAGGAAGGCCAGGCTGGCGGTGTAGCCGTGCAGGTGGGTGCTGCCGGCAACCGGTCCGATCTCGCCATTGCAAAACACCCCGGCAATCGGCACCTGGTCAAAGGCTTCGCGGCAGAGCGTCACATCGCCATCCGCTGCTCCGTAGAGGCCTTCGCCCCGACCCAGGCAGGCAAACAGCAGGGTGGCCAGGGGGTCGGGCGTCTGGGTGTGTTGCTGGGCCAGGAGCTGGCGCAGTTCCTGGCGGGAGGCATCCGCATCGCGCAGCTGGAACTGCACCTGCTGCCCCACCCGCAGGCGCTCGGCCACGGCCACGGCTCCGTTGCGCGGGTCCACACCGATCAGGTTGCGCACCAAGAAGGCGCCTGGCTTGGAGGGTACTGCGCGGTCCAGGTTGAAGTTGCTGCGGCCGACGCCAAGAAAGAGGGAGTGTTTCACCAGCTCCCGCTCCTGGGGGCTGAGGTCGGTGAGGATGGCCTGCAGGGCAGCCACAGGGCTGCGGCGGTCCTGGCCCTGGCTCACCTCCAGCACCACATTGCGCTGGGCTTGTTCGATGTCGAAGACCGGTCCAATCGGCCGGCAGCCCTGGGCGACGACAGGGTCGAGCTGCCAGCTGCCGCCAATCAGGCAGCCGATGGCTCCGCGCACAACCTGGTTGCCAAACAGCAAGGAGCCATGGGCAGCGCTGTGCTGCCCGGCGACCCCGCCAAGTTTGACCGCTTCGGGGCAGGCGTAATCGAGGCCGCTGATCAGGTCGTTGATGCGGGAGCAGCTGGGATCCACCAGCAGCAACATGGAGGGACTGGGCGCGTTGCCAGGCGTTTCGGTGGCGTTGAGCAGGGCGCGCCAGGGCTCGGCCGGGCCATCGAGGTCGGGCAGGACCTCGGTATCGATGGCAAAGGGCTGGAGCTGGGCGCCGGGCAGCTTCAGCAGGGTGACGCTGAGGGCTGGCTTGTTCTCCAGCTCATGGGGGCTACCGGAGTCGTCGGTGCCGACCACCCCTCCGCCAAGGCAGCCGATCCAATGGCTGGCCCGCAGTTTGTCCTGCAGTAGCGGCAGCAGTCTGGGCAAATCGCTGGCGAAGCTGGCTGCGGCGAAGACCAGGGCCAGGTCGGCTGGTCCGGCGCCGCGCAACTGGCGGACGACGCTTTCCACCGAGGCCTGCAGCGAGGTTTCCGAGGCCAGGGCGGTGCGGCACCAGGCCTGGCCCCGGTTGGATCCGATGCGCTGGGAGAGCCAGCTGGGTAGGGAAAAGGCAGCCATAGGGCGGACCTTATCGCCTGCCGGGGGCCGCGGATAATGGCGCCTTACCGAACTAACCGTGTGCTCGCTGCCCTGCCGGAACCCCTCTACCGCTCGCTGGTGTGGCTCGACGTTCGTGTGGCCGTGGTGTTCAGCATCGGCCTGCCGCTGGTGCTGCTGATCTGGGCTGCTCTGCGCCGGGAGGGGGCCTTGGTGCGGCTGCTTGGCATTTACTGGAAAGTGGCCAGCCTGTTGCTGCTGGTCACCCTGTTGCTGACCGACCGCCGTCCCCTGGGCTTCCTGATGGCGGTGCTGGCCCAGGTGCTGGTGGTGGCGAGTGTTTGGTTCTGGGTGGACCTCAATGAGGAACTGGCAGACATGCCCCCCTGGCGCGCTTTGCCCCTCACCCTGCGCATCTGGCGTTGGAGTCTGACGGTGTGGGCCCTGCTCGGGGCCGCCCTCAGCGCGACGGCCCTGGGCTGCATGGCTCCCGCTGCCCTGGCTGGGCCCACGTGCTCCGTTTGGATCCAGCCGCCGCTTGGGCTGCACCAGCAGTTGGTGGGGGTGTTCGCCTTTGTGTTCGGTGGTTCCTGGACCCCTGGGGTGGCGGCTTTCATCGGCTATCTCGGCCTGGTGGCCTACGGGGTCGGGCTGCTGCAATGGCTGCTGGTGCGGCTGCCCAAGCAGGGCCGCATCGCTGGAGACTTCTGAGTTGCCCCAATCCCCAGACAGACCATGACCAGCCCAGGGACCGTGTCGAATCTGCTGGCTGGCTTGGAGGCGATCAGCCGCGAGCGGCCGGATCGGGTGCTGCGTCTGAGGGGTCGGTTCGGTCAGGACCCCTTTGAGCTGCTCATCTTCCGCGGTTTCTCCAGCAGCACCACCCACCCCACGGCTTTTGACCCCGACCAGCCGCTCCTGGCCGAGGGGGCACAGATCGACACGGCCGAACTGTTGCGAGCCCCCCTTGACCCGGCCGCTGAGCAGCGTTTGGCGGGGCCTGCCGGAGCGGATGGGTTCCTCGATCCCGCTGGCTGGGCCTGAGTCGCCTGGTCAACCGCGAGCGCACAGCCGGCGCCAGTCCCAGCAGATTGTTTCGAGCTGCCCGGCATGGGGGCTCAGTTGGCTTCGCGAGGCCAACTCGAAATCGGCAAAGTCAAACCCTGGAGCCACCGTGCAGCCCACCAGGCTCCAGGGGTGACCCTCCACCGGGGTTGCGGCAAACCAGCTGCCGGCTGGCACCACATGCTGGGGTCGCTCGCCGCCAGCTAGCTCAAGGCCGATTTGGGTGCGGCCAACCTGGCCGCCTGCATCCAATTCAAAGATGCGCAGGCTGCCGCCACCGTGGTGGTGCCAGAGCTCATCGGAGCGGATGCGGTGCCAGCACGAGCTCTCGCCTGCGGTTAGCAGAAACAGGATCGCGGTGCTGGCCGCCCGCGGGCCCTGCGGCGTGGCAACCAGTTGGCTGGAGCGGTAGGTCTCCCGGTAGTGGCCGCCCTCCGGATGGGGTTGGAGCTCCAGCTGGTCAATCAGGGTTGCCGCGCTCAGCACAGCACCGCCACGCAACGGCCGCAGAGGCGGGGATGGCTGGCGTGGCTGCCGATGTCGGTTTCGAAGTGCCAGCAGCGCTCGCACTTCTGGCCTTCGGCCCGGGCGATGCTCACCCGCACCCCCCCAGCTTCGGCCTGCTGCAGCAACAGCTCCGGGGCAGCGCCGCCGATGCGCAGGTGGGATACCAGCAGCCAGTCGGCCAGGTTGTCGACCGCTTGATGGGATGAGCGCTCCAGCCAGCGGAGCGCCTCAACGAGCGCCTCGCTGCCGGTGCTGAGCTCCAGCTGCACCTGGGCCTCCAGCGAGGCGCCCAACTGGCCGCCGGCGCGACAGCTCTCCAGTTGCCGGTTCACCAGGGCGCGCAGCTCCAGGATGGCGCCCATCGGCGTCTCCAGCTCCGGTTGGCGCCACTCGTCCGGGGCCGTGGGCCAACCCCGCTCAAACACCGAGGCTTCGGCCACCGGGTAGGGCAGGTTCTGCCAGATGTCCTCGGCCATATGGCAGAGCACGGGCGAGATCAGGCCGGCCAGGCGCTCCACCACCAGGGCCAGCACGGTCTGGCAGCTGCGGCGGCGGAACTCCGCGGCTCCGCTCACATAGAGGCGGTCCTTGGCGATGTCGAGGTAGACGTTGGAGAGGTCGACGACGCAGAAGTTCTGCAGCGCCTGGAAGAAGCGGTAGAACTCAAAGCGCTTGAAGTCGCCCGTCACGCTGTCGATCAGGGCGGCGGTGCGCTGCAGCATCCACTGATCCAGCAGCGGCAGCTCGCCATACGGCACGGCGTCGCCCTCGGGCACAAAGTCGTGCAGGTTGCCGAGGAGGTAGCGGGCCGTGTTGCGCACCTTGCGGTACACATCGGCCAGCTGTTTGACGATGCCCGGGCCCAGGGGCACATCGGCGGAGTAATCCACCGAGCTCACCCACAGCCGCAACACATCGGCGCCGTAGGCGGGATCCTGTTTCTCGTTTTTGCCGCCCTCCACAAGCACCGCCGGATCAACGACGTTGCCCAGGGATTTGCTCATCTTGCGGCCCTTCTCATCGAGGGTGAAGCCGTGGGTGAGCACCCGCCTGTAGGGAGCGTGGCCGTGGACGGCCACCGAGGTGAGCAGGCTGCTCTGGAACCAGCCGCGGTGTTGATCGCTGCCTTCGAGATACAGATCGGCGGGGTAGCCCAGGCCCCGCTCCTGCAGCACCCCGGCCCAGGAGGAGCCGGAGTCAAACCACACGTCCATGGTGTCGGTGCCCTTGCGCCATTGGCTGGCTTCGGTGGCGTAGGCCGCAGGCAGCAGGCCGGCCTCATCGCGCTGCCACCACACGTCGCCGCCGTGCTCGGCGATCAGCTCCTGGATGTGGCGGAGGGTGGTTTCGTTGAGCAGCACCTCGCCGGTTTCACGGTGATAAAAGACGGGGATCGGCACGCCCCAGGTGCGCTGGCGGCTGATGCACCAGTCGCCCCGCTCGCCCACCATCGCCTCGATGCGGTTGCGGCCGCTGGCCGGTAGCCACTCCACCTGGGCGATCGCCTCCAGGGCGGCGGCGCGGAAGCCTTCCACCGAGGCAAACCACTGTTCGGTGGCGCGGAAGATGGTGGGTTTTTTGGTGCGCCAGTCGTAGGGATAGCGGTGTTCGTAGCGCTCCTGCTTGAGCAGCAACCCCGTCGCTTCGAGGGCCGCGATGATCGTGGGGTTGGCGTCTTTCAACACGTTGGTGCCGGCGAAGGGGCCGGCTTCGGCCGTGAGGTTGCCGGCCTCATCCACCGGGCAGAGCACCGGCAGCCCGTATTTCTTGCCGGTGTTGAAGTCGTCGACGCCGTGGCCGGGGGCGGTGTGCACCAGGCCGGTGCCGGCCTCGGTGGTGATGTAGTCGCCGCCGATCACCACAGCACTGCTGCGATCCAGCAGGGGATGGCGATAGGTGATGCCCTCCAGCTCGCTGCCCTTGACGGTGAGCAGGGGGGTGAGCTCCAGCTCCAGGCTGGTTTCCAGGCTTTCGCGCAGTTCGGCGGCCACCACCAGGTAGCGCGTCGCGCTGCGGCAGATGGCGTAGTCGAGCCGCCCGTTCACCGACACCGCCAGGTTGGCCGGCAGGGTCCAGGGGGTGGTGGTCCAGATGGCCACGGCCAGGTTGGTGGCGGCGTCAGCCAGGCCGGCCCTGGCCAACTTGCTGGCCAGGGCCTCGGGAATGGTTTCCACCGCAAAGGCCACAGTCACGCTGGGCGATGTGTGACCGTCGGGGTATTCGAGCTCGGCCTCCGCCAGGGCGGTGCGGGAGCTGGGGCTCCAGTGCACCGGCTTGAGGCCCCGGTAGATGTGGCCGGCCAGCACCATGGCGCCGAACACGCCGATCTGGGCGGCTTCGTAGCTCTTCTGGAGCGTGAGGTAGGGCGCGTCCCAGTCGGCCCAGATGCCCCAGCGCTGGAAGCCGGCTTTCTGGCCCTCCACCTGCTCGAGGGCATAGGCGTGGGCTTTCTGACGCAGGCTGAGGGGGGTCAGTTCGGCGCGGTCACTGCTGCTGAGGCCCTGCAGCACTTTGAGCTCGATCGGCAGGCCGTGGCAGTCCCAGCCAGGTACAAACCGCGCTTTTCTGCCCTGCAGCAGGGCGGTTTTGTTGATGATGTCCTTGAGGATCTTGTTGAGGGCGTGGCCCACGTGCAGGGCCCCGTTGGCGTAGGGCGGCCCGTCGTGCAGGGTGAAGCTTTCCCCTGGGTTCTGCTGGCTCAGCCGCTCGTAAACCCTCTGCTCGGCCCAGAAGGCCTGGATTGCCGGCTCGCGCGCCTTGGCATTCGCCCGCATGGCGAAGGGCGTTTGCAACAGGTTGAGGGTGTCTTTGTAGGAGGGCGCGGAGCTGGCGGTCACGGCGCCTGGGGCAGCAAGGGCTGATTATCCCGCCTGGCTGCTGGGGGGCTGGGGCTCTGTTGGTTCGGCATCGAGCAGGGCGTCGATCTCGGTAAAGGAGCTCACGACCATGGCCTCTGCTTCAGCTGGGCTGGGGGGCTCCTCTGGGCGCACCCAGAGTTTGCTGGTGGTTTTGGGTTGCCGTCGCTCCGCCAGCCATTGGCCCAGGCCCCCACTGGCTGCCGCAACGACGGCCAAGAGCTTTGCCAACGTGGCCCCCGCCTGCTGCAGACTGGTCTGCCAGCGTTCGGCAGACCAGAGCCTGTGCTGCTCTTCCGGGCTGAGTTGCCGCCAGCGCCCTTGGGAAACCTCTCCCGCCAGTCGGCCGATCAGCAGGCCGCCGCAGAGCACGCCCAGCATCGGCGCCCCGGTGAGGCGATCAGCGCTGGTCACCAGCACCAAGCCCAGCAACAGCACCACGGCGCCCCAAGCCGAATCCCGCGGCCGGCTCAGTTCGCTGGCCAGTAGGGGTAGAAGCAGGATGGCGAGGCCCAGCAGCAGTGCCAGGAGTCCGCCCAGGGTGGCGAGCATGGCCTGGAGGAATGGGTGATCCCATTGTGGGCGTGCGGGCTGGGCTTTCCGTAATGTTGGTGAGCGCCCACCTGGCGGAATTGGTAGACGCGCTGGTTTTAGGTACCAGTGGCCTTGGTCGTGGGGGTTCAAGTCCCCCGGTGGGCATGGATGGTTGCTTAGGTTGCCCTGAGCCAACGCTTAGGGCACGCTTCAGCTGCGATGACACAGGTTTTGGCTGCTCCCCCCAACACTGTCTCTCTTGCTGGTGGCCGGGCAGCTCCATCGACCCTGGTGCCGCGGGAATTTCTGGACCCTCCGGCCGCCTGGAACCCCACTGTGGGGCTGTTCCTGGCTGGCTACGCGCTGGCCGTCCTGACCATCTGGGGCTGGTTTGTCGGCGGTTGGCCCCTGCCGGTGTTGTTGGCGACCGGTTTTTTGGCCCTGCACTTGGAGGGCACCGTCATCCACGATGCCTGCCACAACGCTGCCCATCCCAGCCGGTTCTGGAATGCGGTGATGGGCCATGGCGCCGCCCTGCTGTTGGGCTTCAGCTTCCCGGTGTTCACGCGGGTGCACCTGCAACATCACGCCCATGTCAACGACCCCAAGAATGACCCTGACCACATCGTCAGCACCTTTGGGCCCCTGTGGTTGATCGCCCCGCGATTTTTCTATCACGAACTGTTTTTCTTTCGCCGGCGTCTCTGGCGCCGCTACGAGTTGCTGGAATGGGGCATAGCCAGGGGGATGTTTGCTGCAATTGTGATTGCGGCAGCCAAATTTGGCTTCCTACCCTTTGTGTTCAACTGCTGGTTTGCGCCGGCGTTGATGGTGGGGGTGACCTTGGGTCTTTTCTTCGATTATCTGCCCCACCGCCCCTTCCAATCGCGCAACCGTTGGCATAATGCCCGTGTCTATCCCGGACGGTTGATGAATTGGTTGATCATGGGCCAAAACTATCACCTGGTCCACCACCTCTGGCCATCCATTCCCTGGTTTGAATACAGGCCTGCTTATCACGCCACCAAGCCGATTCTCGATGCCAAAGGATCGCCCCAAAGATTGGGCCTCTTTGAAACCAAAGGCGATACATTCAACTTTCTCTATGATATTTTGCTGGGTGTCCGCAGCCATCGCAAAAAGCGCAGCAAGCTGCGTCCGCTCGCGGCCCTGATGCCCACCCGCCATGCCCGCCGAAGGGTGTTGGAGCTGCTGCACCGCACGGCCGTGTCGCCGGTGCGCTGACTTCAGGCTCATTCAACCAGGATTTTCGGCACCCGGATGAAGTCACCCTCCCGCTGGGGTGCTTCATCGAGCAGCTCTTCCCGCACGCTGGTGGGGGTCACGATGTCGGCGCGGGTGACGTTGACCACCTCCACGGCCCTGGTGGTGGGCGGTACCCCTTCGGTGTCCACCGCTTCGAGCTGGTTCACATACTCAAGAATGCGCTCCAGTTGGCTGGTGTAGGTGGCGATCTTCTCCTCTGGCAGGGCGAGGCGGGCCAGTAGGGCCACCTTGCGCACATCGTCGCTGGAGATCTTGCTCATCGGCCGTTTGTTGTCAGCATCGACGCTAGCGCTCAGGCCAGGAACGCCTCCAGATCGGCCGCCAGGGCCGTGGCGGCCAGATCGAGCAACCGCTCGCCATGGCTGGCTTGGGCCAGGTAGGGATCGGAGCCCATGCGGCCATCGGGATGGCGGTGGCGGAAATCCTCGGGCCCGTGGATGGGCCCGGCGGGAGCCGCTTCTGGCAGGGGGCGCTGCTTGGTCTGCAGGCTGGGCTCCAGGTGCAGGGTGAGGGCGATTTCACTGGGGGTGGCGTGGTGTCCCTCGCGGGCTCCGTAGAGGCTGCGGGCCTCCTGCATCACCGGTCCGGCCATGAACCAGTTGGCGAGCTTGCAGCGCAGTTGGGGCGCATTCGCCAGGCCGCGGCTGGCGGCGGTGGCGTAGGCCTGGGCAAAGGCCGCCTTGCTGGTAGCGATGTTCCCCCCATGGCCATTGATCACGAAGATCCGCTCGAAGCCATGGCGCGCCAGGGACAGCACCACGTCGTGCAGCACGGCCAGCAGGGTGGACGGCTGCAGGCTGATCGTGCCGGCAAAGCCCAGGTGGTGTTCGGCCATGCCGAAGGCCTGGGTGGGTGTCACCAGCACGCCGCAGCGGCGGCCCACCTCCAGGGCCACGGCCTCCGCGGTGAGCGCATCGGTGCCAATGGCACCGGTGGGGCCGTGCTGCTCGGTGGAGCCCAGGGGCACGATCACGCCTCTGCACCGCTCCAGATAGCTCTCCACCTCAGGCCAGCTGCGCAGCTGCAGCCGGATGGCCTCAATGGAGCTGGCCGGCTCGTGGGTGGATTGGGTCATGGTGAACAGCTACAGACCTGGCAGGTCTGCCTAGGATGGTGGAGCCAGCAGTGCCCTGGGCCCATGCTGCACCGCAAGCTTGATCAGTTTTGTAGCGAACAGCGCCCGGTATGGGTGTTTCTGCGCGACCAGCAGCGCTGGATTGAGGAGGCCACCGTGGTGGAGATCGAGGGCGATCTGGTCACCCTGCGCTATCACGCCGAGGACGACGAGGAAACCCACAGCTGGGAGGAGAGTGTGCGGCTCGACTCGATCGGTGCGGTCAGCACCAGGCTGGCCTACGTCTGCCGCAGCGGCAGCCCCGACGACGTGATCACCTCGGAAGATTGCCCCGAGGCCGAGCGGCTCAGCAATCCCTAGTGGGCCAGGCTCTATTGGACGTCTTGCCCAGTAGGGCTTGATCGCCCGCTGCGGCATCCGTTTTCTGCCGTGGTGGATGCTGCAGGTGGCGATCCTGGCCACCCTCAGTCAGGAGGCTTGGCTCAGTGGGCTGTGCCGTTGCCGTCGTAGCTGTCGGTGTTGTAATAGCCGCCCTTGGTGCCGAAGAAGAGGGTTGCCAGAACGAACAGGCCGCTGCCGAAGATCAAGACGGTGGCGAGGTTGAAGCCGCTGGTGTGCATGGCGTGGGGGGGAGATCGGTAGGAGTTCATTGTGCTGCCTGTGGCCGGCGGTGGCGAGCTGAGGTGAGATGGTTCCGTCACAGACGCAGGCTGCCGGCCCGCAGCGTCCGCCAACCATTCGGCTGCCAGGCCACCACCGTGCTGGCCTCGCCGCTGGGCGCCGGCCATGGTGCAGGGCCCAGCAACGGCACGCCCTGCTTGCCAAAGCAGATGGCGGCGGTGGCGGCGGTCGTGGCCGGGGGCTCGCCCGAGCGGTTGGCACTGGTGGTGGCCAGCGGGCCGCTGCGTCGCAACAGGCCCTGGGCCAGGGGGCAGGCCGGCACCCGCAGGCCCAGGCTGCTGCCGCCGGGGTTGAGGAACTGCACCAGCGCGCCCGTGGCCGGCAGCACCAGGGTGAGGGCGGCGGGCCAATGCTGCCGGGCCAGCTCAAGCGCGTCGGAGGGCCACTCCACCCCGGGGGTGTGCTGCAGCAACTGGGAAAGATCAGCCCCCATCAGGATCAGGGGCTTGTCCGGCGGGCGCTGCTTGAGCTGCCAGATCTGGGCGGCATGCTCAGGCAGGGCCGCCAGCGCCACCAGCGTGTCGGTCGGAAACAGCGCCGCTTCGCCGGCCTCCAGGCGGGCGGCCAGATCAGAAGCAGAAAGGAAGGTCGTCATCGGGTCTGATCAGGCCTTGAGCCCTTGGAATGACTTGAGTCGTCGGCCTTGCTTGGCGAGCATGAAGCCACCGCGTTCGCAAAGCGCCGACCCGTGCCAGCTTTCACGGGGCCCGTTTCGGTGAAGTCAACCTACGGTCGCCCTTCATGGAGCCCATGCAATGTTGCGATGCCAATCGGTGGGCGTAGCGACAGGCGAAACGCACACCTCTAGCCACCATGACCACCGAACCCTTCCCAGCCCTCCCCCAAGCCTGCTTCGCCCGCCCCGCCCAGCTGGTCGCCCCCGAGCTGATCGGCTGCCTGCTGGTGAAACGCCAGCCCGATGGCGAGCTGCTGTGGGGCGTGATTGTGGAAACGGAGGCGTATTCCCAAGACGAGCCTGCCTGCCACGGCTACCGCCGCCGCACACCGAGCAACGAAACGCTCTTTGGTGAG
>CBFIGH010000005.1:0-14883 GCA_965662115.1 Cyanobium sp. | reverse complement strand
CCCACATGCAGCTCGTAGATCACGCTTTTCTGCCAGCTGTGGCGCGGCCTGGGGGCGTGGCTGAAATCGAACCGATCGCGCTCGGTCACCACCCCCTTGAGGCATTGACTGGTATTCGGGGCCGCTCCCACGGCGCTGCCGCGCGCATAGGTGCCCCAGCCAGCGATGGCCCTGGCGCAGGGGTCGAGCAGCACCTTGGAGGGGTTAAAGCCATGGCCGCCTGGCTGCAGCGGCCCGAACACCCGGTAGCCATAGCAGCTTCCCAGCCCAAGGCCCTCGACTTCCACATGCCAGTGATCGGCGGAGCGGTGCCGCTGGTCGAGCTCCACAATCCGGTCGGCTTCGGCGGCGTCGCCGTGGGGGAAGAGCAGCAGTTCAACCCGGGTGGCGAGGGGCGCAACCACGGAAAAATTGACGCCCCTGGAGGTCAGGCTGGCGCCGAGGGGCCAGGGATGGCCGGTGTGGAGCCCCTTGCCCGGGTGGTGGTTTGCGGTGGCGTCCATGGAGAGCGCAGGACTGTTGAATTGGACCGTCAAAGGGCCTGGCCTGGATACGGCAACGTTAGGCAGGCCTTTCCCCTTGGCCAGCAGGAGCGGGCTGAGGTGCCCGTCTCCAGACCGTCTGTCTGCTCCCCACCCTTGTCTTCCTTCGCCCAGCTGCCCGAACCCGGCCGGCCGCCCCTGCAGGTGATGCCGGGCTTGTGGCTGTTTGCGCCCAGCCGCGAAAGCCAGGGGGGCAGCAGCTGGCTGCTGGAAGCCTCGGCCTATGGCGGCGGCGGCGATCTGCTGGTGGATTGTCCGGGATTCACCCAGGCCAATCTGGAGATGCTCCACCAGCGCTCGCTCCAGGTGGGCCCAGGCACGATCGTGCTCACCAGCCGCGAGGGTCACGGGCGCTGCCGTCGTTTTCAGGAGGCCATCCACTGGCCCGTGCTCGTGCAGGAGCAGGAGGCCTACCTGCTGCCCGGGGTGCGGCACTGCACAAGCTTTGCTGCGGAGCACAGCCTGGCGCCGGGGGCGGCCCTGCTCTGGACGCCGGGGCCCACACCGGGGGCCTGTGTGTTGCACGTGCGTTGCGGTGGCCTTGACGGCCTCTTCTGTGGACGGCTTTTGGTGCCGGTAGCCCCGGCGGCTCTCGCCCCGCTGCGCACGGCGCGCACCTTTCACTGGTCCCGCCAGTTGGCCAGTTTGGAGCGGCTGCGGGGCTGGTTGCCGAGCGGCTCGCCGGCCTGGATCGCCAGTGGTGGCGGGCTTGGTGCCCTACGGGGCGAGAAGCTGGTGGCCGGTGGCGCGGCCCTGCTGGCGAGCCTCGATCTCAGGACCGCCCAGCCCCACTGAGCGCGGCTGTGTGGGGATGCTGTCACGAAAACCGTTGCAGCGCCGCACTTTTTTGTTGCAGCCTGGCCTGAGTCCCCATACGATTGCGGGGCTTAACTCAGGGCCGGTCGGCGTTTCCGACTCGCCAGCCCCTTCTGTCGTATCCCGACCGTCAACCCCGAGGCTCCTTCCTCCTATGAACAAAGCTGATCTCGTCAACCTCGTTGCCGCCCGCACCGAGCTCACCAAAACCGATGTCTCCCTGGTGGTGGATGCCGCCATCGAAACGATCATTGACTCCGTGGTGGAAGGAAAAAAGGTGTCCATCCTCGGTTTTGGTTCCTTCGAGCCCCGCGACCGCTCCGCCCGTCAGGGTCTGAACCCCAAGACCGGCGAGAAGATCAAGATCCCCGCCAAGCGGGTGCCTGCTTTCACGGCCGGCAAGATGTTTAAGGATCGCGTTCAGGGCTGATCCGGGCATCACTCCAGGAGCCTTTCACCTGCTGCCAGCCCATGTGCAGGCCCTGCTCGATGCCGGCTTGCATCGGCGCCGGCAGGGTTACCGGGGGCGCTTCGCCCCTTCGCCGACCGGCGCCCTGCACCGGGGCAACCTGCGCACCGCCCTGCTCGGCTGGTTGGATGCCCGGCTGAGCGGCGGAGAGTGGTTGTTGCGCCTCGACGACCTCGATACACCCCGCAATCGCCCTGAAGCGGAAGCTGCGATTTTGGCCGACCTGGGCTGGCTCGGCCTCGATTGGGACGGGCAGGTGATGCGGCAAAGCGAGCGCCGCGGCCTGTATGGCACGGTGCTCTCGGCCCTGCGCAGTGCTGGCCTGCTCTATCCCTGCCGTTGCAGTCGCCGCCTGTTGGCGGATATCTCCGCTCCCCATGCCGCCACGCCGATTTACCCCGGCACCTGTCGCGGCCTAGCTGGAGGCTGGGGGGCCAAGCAGGGACGGCTCCCGAGCTGGCGGCTGCGCCTGGAGCCCGGGATGCTGCGCTGGCTGGAGGGCGATGGTCCCAGCGCTGTGGGCGATGTGGTGCTGCGCAGGGCCGATGGCTACATCGCCTACCACCTGGCTACGGCGGTGGATGAGCTCAGCCTGGGTATCAGTGATGTGGTGCGCGGCGACGACCTCCGCAGCGCCACCGGGGCCCAGGTGGCCGTGATGGCCGCCCTGGGGGCCCCGCCGCCCCACTACCGCCACGTTCCCCTCTGGTGTGACGGGCAGGGACGGCGGCTCAGCAAACGGGAGGGGAGCGAAGGGCTGGCCGCTTACCGCCAACGGGGCCTGGATGCCGGTTCGGTGGTCGGAGATCTGGCCGCCAGTGCCGGCCTGGTGGCCCCAGGGAGTCGCCTCAGCGCTGCCGAGCTGCGGGCTGACCTCGCCCGGCGGGCTCCCCAGGCCTGGTCAAGTTCGGGCGGGATTTGAAAACAGGCCTGTCAGCCTTTCTGCTTCTTTTGTCGCCAGATGAAGAATGCTGCCGTTGACACCACGACGGCCAGGGGCGCCGCAGTCAACAGCAGCAGAATGACAGCAGTCCAGTCGGTGTACATCGCTCAGACGCCAAACCTTCGCCATCATCTCAGTAGAGCGTCCCCGATCTCCTCCCTTTCCCCCGTGATCAAGCCTGTGTCGATCGGTTCGCTAGCCCTGGCGGGATTGGTCCTGGCCCTTTTCCCCCTGGGCCCTGCCAGCGCTGGAGTGGAATTCGAAAACTGCCAGCCCACCGCAGACGGCGGCATCAGCTGCGACACCAGGCCCACGGGCAACACCCTGATGGACGATCAGACGGCGCGCTACGGGCTGTTCAATGATGCCAGCCCAGGTTGGAGTGAATTCGATCCAGACGAAGGCTTTGAGGATGATTTGGGTGGCAACGAAACCTGATCGATCGCCATCCCATGATCCGCGCGATTCGCTGATCGAGCGGCTCCATCGCGTCCAGCTGCTGCATGGCTATCTGCCCCGGGAAGCGTTGCAGCAGTTGGCGATCAACATGGCTCGCCCGCTCAGCGACGTGATGGGGGTGGCGAGTTTCTACCACCTGTTTCGCCTCGACCCACCGCCGCCGCACCGCTGTGTGGTGTGCCGCGGCACCGCCTGTTTTGTGCGGGGGGCCGAGCGGCTGGAGGCTGCCCTGCGTCAGCGAGGGGTGGCCTTCGAGACAGCCAGCTGCGTGGGTGCCTGCGGTCAGGCCCCCGTGCTGGTGGTCGATGGAGCCGTGGCCACGGGCCAGCCGGAGACCTTGCCATGGCCGTGAGTTGGCGCTGCTGCGACGCCACCGCCTGCCGGGCCGCCGGGGCCGCGGCCCTGCGCCAGCGCTTGGAGGCAGAGGTGGGGACCGAGCGGGTCAAGCCGGTGGGTTGCCTGCGGCTGTGCGGCCAGGGCCCCCTGGCGGCCGCCGACCACGCCGATGGCCGCACGGAGCTCTTGGGTGGAGTCGCAGGGGAGCGGCGTCTGGATCTGGCCCATCCGTTTTTTGTGCTGCAGCGATCGGTGGTGCTGGAGCAGTGTGGATTGGTGGACCCCGGCAGCCTGGACGATGCCCTGGCCCATGGCGCCTACGCCACGCTGGAGCGCTGCCGGCTGCTGCCTGGGGCAGCGGTGATTGGGGAGGTGGCGCGCAGTGGCCTGCGGGGCCGCGGCGGCGCCGGCTACCCCACCGGCCGCAAGTGGCAGCTGGTGGCGGCCCAGGGCGGCACCAGCAAGGCGGTGGTTTGCAATGCCGATGAGGGTGACCCTGGCGCCTTCATGGACCGGGCCGTGCTGGAAGGGGATCCCCACCGGCTGCTGGAGGGGATGGCGATCGCCGCCCATGCCGTCGGCGCCACGGAGGCCTTCATCTATGTCCGGGCCGAATATGGGCTGGCGATCGAGCGGTTGGGCGCCGCCATCGCCGTCGCCGAGGCCCGGGGGGTGCTGGCGGGATTGCGGATCCAGTTGCGCATCGGGGCCGGGGCCTACGTGTGCGGTGAGGAAACGGCCCTGCTCCACTCCATCGAGGGGGGGCGGGGCACGCCAAGGCCGCGGCCTCCCTATCCGGCGGTTTCGGGTCTGTGGGGCTTACCCACCCTGATCAACAATGTGGAAACCTTCGCGGCTGTTCCCGCCATCCTGCGGGAGGGGGGCGCCTGGTATGCCGCCATGGGTACGGCCACCTCTGCGGGCACCAAGGTGTTTGCCCTCTCTGGCGCCATCCCCCATACCGGCCTGATCGAGGTGGAGATGGGCACCAGCCTGCGCACGATTGTCGAGGCCATGGGGGACTGTGCCCCGGGACGGGTGAAGGCGGTGCAGACCGGTGGCCCCTCCGGTGGCTGTGTGCCGGCGGCCCTGCTCGACACCCCGGTGGACTACGAGAGCCTGCAGGAGCTGGGCTCAATCATGGGCTCCGGCGGCATGGTGGTGATCGATGCGGAGCTGGCCATGCCGGAGTTGGCCCGGTATTTCATGCGCTTTTGCGTCGATGAGAGCTGCGGCAAGTGCCTGCCCTGTCGCGCCGGCACGGTCCAGCTGGCCCAGTTGTTGGACCGGTTTGTGGAGAAGCGGGCTACGCCAGCAGATCTGCTGCAGCTCGAGCAGCTCTGCGCCATGGTCAAGGCCACCAGCCTTTGCGGCCTGGGCCAGTCGGCCCCCAATCCGGTGCTGAGCACCCTGCGCTTCTTCCGCGCCGAATACGAAGCGGCCATGGCGGCTCCCATCGCGCCATGACAACCCTGCAGCTCCAGATCGATGGACGCGCGGTGAGCGCCGCCGGGGACGCCACCGTGTTGGAGGCAATCCGCTCGGCGGGATTGCGGGTGCCCACCCTCTGCCACCTCGACGGCCTCACGCCCGTTGGCGCCTGCCGCCTCTGCCTGGTGGCGATCGAGGGGCACCCCAAGCTGGAGCCCGCCTGCGTCACCGCCGTGGCGGCCGGCATGGTGGTGCACACCCATACCCCGGAGCTGGAAACCTACCGGCGCATGGCGGTGGAGCTGTTCTTCGCGGAGGGCAATCACGTCTGTGCCTTCTGCGTGGCCAACGGCGCCTGCGAACTGCAGGACGTGGCGGTGGAGGTGGGTATGGACCACTCCCGCTTTCCCTACCAATATCCCCAACGCCAGGTGGATGCCTCCCACCCGCTGTTTGGCCTTGATCACCACCGCTGCATCCTCTGCACCCGCTGCGTGCGGGTGTGCGATGAGATCGAAGCGGCCCATGTGTGGGATGTGGGCTACCGCGGCAGCGCCTGTTCGATCATCGCCGGCCTGGATCAGCCCTGGGGTGAGGTGACGGCCTGCACCAGCTGCGGCAAGTGCGTGGATGTGTGCCCCACCGGTGCCCTGTTTCGCAAGCAGGACGCCACCGGCGAGAAGCATCCCCACCCCGAGCGGGCCCAGCAGCTGGACCAGGCGCGCACCGAGCACCGTTGGCACAACCAATGACGCCATCCCTCACGCCGCCCCACAAACTGCGATTCGCCACGGTGTGGCTGGCGGGCTGCAGCGGCTGTCACATGTCGTTCCTCGACCTCGACGAATGGCTCTTTGAGCTCGCCGAGGCGGTGGAGATCGTCTACTCGCCGGTGGCCAGCGACACCAAGGTGTTTCCTGACGGCGTCGATCTGTGCCTGGTGGAGGGGGCGGTGGCCAACGCCGACAACCTCAAGCTGGCCCTGCAGTTGCGGGTCCGCAGCACGGTGGTGGTGTCGTTCGGCGATTGCGCCGTCACCGCCAACGTGCCGGGCCTGCGCAACCTCTGGGCTGGTGTGGATGGCGGCAGCCGCCAGAGCGTGTTGGACCGCGGTTATCTGGAGCTGGCCGACACCGGCGCCCAGCACCCGCACGCCCCCGGCATCGTGCCGGAGTTGCTGGAGCGGGTGCTGCCGTTGCACGAGGTGATCCCGGTGGACCACTACCTGCCGGGCTGCCCGCCCTCGGCGGCGCGGATCCGCGCTTTTCTCGAGCCCTTGCTGCGCGGTGAGCTGCCGGTGATGGAGGGGCCGGCCATGCTGGGGTTTGGCTGAGCTGGGTTGAGCCGGGCTGCGATCAGCGCTCCAAACCTGTTTCCCATTCCAGCCCGGCGCGGCTGAGATTCCAGCGGTAGATCGCGCTGGCTTCTGCCGAGCGGGCCACCTGGAGGTTGCGCTGGGCGATCAGCAGTTCGGTGAGCGGCGAGAGGCCAGCGCGATAGCGCAGCAGGGCATCCTGCACCGAATGCTCGCCTGCGGTGATGGCGGCGCGGGCGGCCGTGGTTTGGGCGGCTGCAGCCCGGTGGGTGGCAAACCAGGTTTCCACGCTTTGGATGATGGCTTGCTGGGCCTGCGCGACGGTGATCTCCGCCTGGGCGGCTTGGCGCTGGGCCAGGGCAATCGACTCGCGGGTGAGGCCGCCGTCGTAGAGGGGTTGGCGCACGGTGATGGCAGCCCCCCAATCCGTAAAGCTGCCTGAGGTGCTGCTGCTGGTGCTGAGCGAGGGCGACCCCAGGCCACTGCCACCGCTGCTGCTGACATTGGCGCTGGCGCTTTGGCTGGGGATGCCCAGCCAATTGCCGCTGACACCCCCTCCGACCAGCAAGCCCATGCTGGGCATGCGCCCTGCCCGGGCCAGCTGCACTTTGGCGCGTTGGGCCTGCTGCCGTTGGACCAGGCTTTCGAGGGCGGGGCGCTGCTCCATGGCCTGGCTGATGCTGTCGCGCAGGCTGTGGGTCCAGGGCGGATCCTTCTGCAGGGGATCACTGGTTTCAACGCGGGATTCGGCTGGCAGATTCAGCACCCGCGCCAAACCACTCAGGGCGATTTCGTGCTGGGCTTGCGCCTCCGCCATCCCCTGTAAATCGGATTGCAGCAGGGCCTCGGCCTGAAAGGTGTCGATGCGCGGGGCCAGGCCTTCCCGCCGGATCGCATTGACATCGCTCAGCAGGCGCCGGGACAGGGCCAGCGAGCTCTCCCACACCGGAATTTGGGCAGCGCTCAACTGGGCTGAGAGATAGCGGCTGAGGATTTCAAAGCGAGAACGCCGCTGCTGCTCGTCCTGCTCGGCGCGGGCCGCCTGCAGATCGGCCTGGGCCGCCTGCTGCAGTGGGCCGCGGCCAAAATCCACCAGTGGGAAGGTCAGGATCAGGCCCAGATTCACAAAGGTGTTGTTGATCAGGGCAGAACCGTTGGCGCCCAGGTTGAGGTTCAGATCGCCAATGGTGGGCAGGTTGGACACAAAGCCCACCTCCGTGTTGACCTGGGCAAAGGTGCCCAGGGCCACCAGGTCGAGTTTGGGTAAAAAACGGGAGCGAGTCAGTCCAACCAGCGCCTGGTTTTCCTCCACCGTCAGCGTCTGACTGCGCAGGTTGAGGGATGCGCCCAAGCCGAGCTCGAGCGCCTGTTGGCGGCTCAGCACCAGGGGAGGGGTGGCGGATTGAACCGCCGCACCAGGTGCCAGGCCCAGGATCGCCGCTGCGACCGCACTCAGCCAGCGGGATCGCCAAGCCAAAGCTTCAAACGGAACCATTGCCGGTATGGTAAGGCCACTTTTCCACGGACTCGGCAGCAGGAGCGGCATGGCAGCAGTGAATCGGGCTCTGAGCCTGCTGCCGATGACAGTTGTCACCGTTGTCAGTGCGGCCTGGGCCCTATCCCCCGGCGTGCCGGTGAAGGTGGAAGGCAGTGCGGTGCTGCTGCAGCCGGATAGCCGTGTGGGGTTTTACGCCCGATCGGCAGGCCAGGTGCAGGCCTTGCCTCGCCGGGTGGGCGACGCCGTGGGTCAGGGCGAATTGCTGGCCAGCCTCAACCGGGTGGACCAGGCGGCGGCGGGAGCTGGTGCGGTGGGGCCAAACCCTGCTGCGCTGGTGCGCCAGGGGCAGGCCATCGATCGCCAGCAGGAGGCGATTCGGGCCCAGATCGCCACATTGCGCACCACCAACCAGCCGGTGCAGAAGCAGTTGCAGGCCCTCGAAACCCTGCGCCGCGATGAGGTGATCCCCCGCTACAGCCCGCTGTGGGTTGGAGCGCAGGATCTGTACCTCCGCAACCAGAGCCAGATCAAAGCCCTGGAGGGCCAACTGGCCCAGCTTGACGCCAACCGCGCCGAGCTCGAGGGTCAGGAGGATGGCCAAGCGGTGCTGGCGCCCCGCTCCGGCCGGCTGTTGAGCCTGGCCGTCAGCCCTGGGCAGGCGGTGCTGCCGGGGCAACGGCTTGGCACCCTGGGCCCCGGGCCGCAGCAAACCACCCGTCCGCGGCTGGCGACCGCCCTGTTCAGCGATGCCGATGCGGTGCGCTTGCGGCTGGGCGAGCCGATCCAGCTCGATCCCCTGCTGCAGACGCGCGACCGGTATGGCGGCACGGCCGAGCGCTACGGATCGTTGGAGGGCCGGATTGTGGCCATCTCCCCAGCCATCGCCGATCTGGCCGAGGTGAGCCGGGTGGTGGGCGATCCTGAGTTGGCCCAGAGTTTGATCGCCCGCAGCCGTCAGGCTGCCTTTGGCGAGGGCGGTGACCCCCTGGCCACCGCCGCCGACAAAATCACCTCCCCTGTGCAACTGGTGACCGTGGAACTGATCGCGGCCAACACCCCAACTGGGCTGCGCTGGAGTAGCGGTCGGGGCCCCGATCTCGCCCTGGAGAACGGCACTCCGGCCCGGGCCAAGGTGGAGGTCGAGCGCCGCGCTCTGGTGAGCTTTGTGCTGCCGTTCCTGCGTTGGCTGGGCGGTGCGGAGCGATGAGAGCTGCGGAGCGATGAAGAACCTCGAGCGTTGGTTGAGCCCCTGGCGTCAGCCAGCCCCTTGGCTGGCCCTGGTGTTGCTGGTGATCGCCGCCATCAGCTCACCGCCGCGGCTCTGGTTTTGGGTGGCACTGCTGCTGGTGGTGTTGCTGGTGGGCTGGGCCCAGGCGTTGCGCCCCCCGCGCGCCTGAATGGTGCTGCTGCGGGGAGCCTTGGTGATCGCTCTGGCGGCTGGGCTGACCAGTGCGGTTTGCGACGGCCTCACCCTGAGCAGTGAGGCCATCGCCTATGGCGCGGTGATCGCGGCTCTGGTGGTTCGTCCCGACTTCAGCCGTTGGCCCCTGGCGATCTACCCGGTGTTGCTGGTGGTGGTGGGGCTGTGCATGGCGATGGGGGTGGCCCTGGGGCTGGCCCTGGCTTCGGTGCCGCTGGTGTTTGTGTTCGGGCTGATGGCGGCGCTGATGCAGCTGTTTGTGCTGCTTTTGCCTGCAAAATTACGGCTGCTCTCGGGCGTTGTGGCGGTGGCGGGCGTGCTGCCGCTGCTGAGCAATTCACCGAGCTGGAGTGATTGGGGCCAGGAGTTGCTGGCCATTGCCCTTGGCCTGGCGATCGGCACGGGAGTGCAGCTGGCCTTCGCCCCGGCCGTGATCCCTGGCTCTGAACACTCAGCAGCGGGCTCAGCAGCGAGCCCTGGGCAGGAGGCGGCGGAGCCGCCCGTGGCTGAGCGGCTGAAAGCGGGCCTGCAATCACCGTTTTTCTGGCGCAAGCTGGTGTTTGCCAGCCTGGCGTTGGCCATCGGCCAGGGGGTCGGAGCTGTGACCCCGAAATATCTCTATTTCGGGGTGGTGTTGTTGCTCAACGACAGCATCGGCGACACCCTCGGCCGGGTGCGCGATCGGATGGTGGGTGTGTCGTTGGGCATTTTGATGCCGCTGCTGGTGTTCAACTCCCTGGGGATCGGGGCGCTACAGACCGGCCTGGTGATGGGCGGCACGGCGGCTTTGGTGGTGGCGTTGAACAAGGCGAGTTATTTGCGCACGGCGTTGATCTCCAGTGGGGTGGCGTTTGTGGGCTATGGGCCGCTGGTGGCCTGGTACGTCCCCAACCGCTGGGTGGATTACCTGATGGGGTGTGGCCTGGCCCTGGCGGTGGGGCTGCTGCTGTTTCCCAACAGTGCGCTGCGCCGGTACAACCAACTCAAGGTTGATCCAGCCGCCAGCCGCGAGCAGCTGCAACGGCTGCTGCCGGCGGCGCTGGAAGAGGCGCGCTGGCTCGGGATGCCCTTGCCTGAGTTGCTGACCCCAGAGTTGTCAGGCGCAGAGTGAGCGTGATCACCTGGCTTGGATCCCGGCCATGCTGGGGTTTGGTTGAGGGCGATCGCCATGGGCACCGATCCCACCCCCCGCACGATCACGATCGACCCGGTGACCCGCATCGAGGGGCACGCCAAGATCACGCTCCACCTCGATGAGGCGGGCCGGATTGCCGATGCCCGCTTCCACGTGGTGGAGTATCGCGGCTTCGAGACCTTCTGCGAGGGCCGTCCGTTTACGGAGATGGCGGGCATCACCGCCCGCATCTGCGGCATCTGCCCGGTGAGCCACCTGCTGGCCGCGGCGAAAACCGGCGACAAGCTGCTTGCGGTGCAGCCGCCGCCAGCGGCCCGCAAGCTGCGGCGGCTGCTCAACCTGGCCCAGCTCACCCAGAGCCACGCCCTCTCGTTTTTTCACCTCAGCAGCCCCGATTTTCTGCTGGGCTGGGAGAGCGATCCGGCCAAGCGCAATGTGTTCGGCCTGATGGCGGCTGATCCGGAGCTGGCCCGCGCCGGCATCCGCCTGCGTCAGTTTGGCCAGCAGATCATCGAGCAGCTGGCGGGCCGCAAGATCCACAGCGCCTGGGCCGTGCCCGGTGGGGTGCGCACGCCGATGACGGCCGAAACAGCGGCCTGGGTCCGTGGGCGGCTGCCGGAGGCCCAGGCCACGGTGCGGCTGGCGCTGGACGTGTTTCAGCGCTTGCTGGATCAGCAGCTGGTGGAGGAGCAGCGGGTGTTCGGCACGTTTGATTCGCTGTTCATGGGTCTGGTGGATGAGCTGGGTCAGTGGTCGTGCATTGATGGCCTGCTGCGCCTGGTGGACAGCCGTGGTGCGGTGGTGGCCGATGGCCTCTCGGAAGACGACTACGCCGCCTTTTTGGGGGAGGCCGTGGAGAGCTGGAGCTATCTGAAGTTTCCGTATTACAAGCCCCTGGGCTATCCGGAGGGGATGTATCGGGTGGGGCCGCTGGCCCGGCTGAATGTGTGCGAGCGGATCGGCAGCCCCTGGGCTGATGGCGAGCTGGCTGCCTTCCGCGCCCGCAACGGCCGCATCGCCACCAGTTCGTTTGCCTACCACCACGCCCGGTTGGTGGAGATCGTCGCTTGCCTGGAGGCGATCGAGCAGCTGGTGGACGATCCCGCGCTCCAATCCCCCCACGTGCGCAGCCATGCCAGCCTCAACGCCTCCGAGGCCGTTGGGGTGAGCGAGGCCCCCCGGGGCACGTTGTTTCACCACTACCGGGTGAACGACGACGGCCTGATTACCCGGGTGAACCTGATCATTGCCACCGGACAGAACAACCTGGCCATGAACCGCACCGTGGCCCAGATTGCCCGCCACGTCATCGGCCCTGCGCCGCTGGCCGAGGGGGCCGAGATTCCTGAGCCGCTGCTCAACCGGGTGGAGGCGGGCATCCGCTGCTTTGACCCCTGCCTGAGCTGCAGCACCCATGCGGCGGGCCAGATGCCGCTGCGGATCGCGCTGGTGGATGCGGGTGGGCGGGTGCTGGCGGAGCGGGTGCGGGATTGAGGGGGCTTCAATCCCGCAGCGGATTGATGATCTGCAGACCCGCGATCGACCGCTCGTGGGCAAAGTCTTCCGAAAACAACACAGCGCAGCGGCTGCGGATGGCGGCCTCGGCGATCAGTGCATCAAACCAGCCCAACTGCTCCTGAATGGCGAGCTGGTGGGCATCGAGCACCAGATGGCTGTCGGTGCCCACCACTTCAAACCCGCTCAGGGCATCCAGCAGGTCGGTGATCTGTCCAGCATCCAGCGGTGGCTGCAGTTTGCGGCTGGCCACCGAGCGCAGCTCGATCAACACCTGGGTGCTGATCACCACCTCATGCTCGGCAGTCACCTCCGCCAACCACTGGCGGATGCGCGCGCGCTTGGTGGGTTCCCGTTGATCGAGGCGGTAGGCCCAGAGGTTGGTGTCGATGAACACCCGCATCAGCTGCGTTCGTGCAACGACTCCCGGCGCCATGGCTCAGGGCTGGCGCTTTGGCTGGAGGTGGCCACGGCCTCAAAGCTGGCCAGGGCGGCCAGCCGGCGGCTGCGGGCATCAACGTAGTGGCCAAGGAAGTCGCGCACGAGGGCATTCACCGAGGTGTTGTCGCGCAGGGCCGCCTCCCGGGCCCGCTGCAGCAGGGCGTCGTCGATGGCGAGGGTGAGATTGGCCATGGTTTCACGCTACACGGGATCCGTGGGGCACGGGCAACAGGCACCGCTGGAATGATGGAGGCAGGGGAGTGTGGCTGATGGAGCAGCGTTCCCACGCCCACCGCCTGGTGAGAGGTCTTGCGGTATTGAGAATCCATTGGCCGCGTCTTGCTCGCGCCAGCCGTTCAGGCAAAAAAGTTAAGGCTTGATTTCCCTCCGCTTCATCCCCTTCCTTGACCCACTTCGGCCTGCTCTGCCCCGCCGCCAGCGGCCATCTTCATCCGATGACCACTCTGGGCCATGCCCTGCGCCAGCGTGGCCACCGGGTGAGTCTGATCGGCATCGCCGATGCCCAGGAGCGGGTGCGGGCGGCTGGCTTGGAGTTTGTGCCGATTGGCCAGGTCGACTATCCAGCCGGATCCACCAAAGAGTTGTTCAACCGCATGGGTGAGCTGAGTGGTGCGGCAGCGTTCCGCGCCACGGTGGCGTACTTCCAGGGGTCCACCGCCATGATCCTGCGGGAGGCGCCACCGGCCCTGCGCGCCCAGGGGGCGGAGGCCCTGCTGATCGATCAAACCTCCTTCGGTGGCGCCACGGTGGCCCACCGGCTCGATCTGCCCTTCGTGAGCGTCAGCTGTGCCCTGCTGCTTAATCCCGATCCGGCTGTGCCTCCGGTGAACAGCGGCTGGCGTTATCACCCGGCTGCCTGGGCGCGGCTGCGCAACCGGCTCGGCCAGCGGCTGCTCGCCCGGCTGGCGCGGCCGATCACCCAGGTGGTGCTCGACTACCGCCAGCAGCACCAGCTGCCCGTGCTCACCGACCGTTCCCAGGCCTGGTCGCCCCTGGCCCAGATCTGCCAGCAGCCAGCCGCCTTCGAATACCCACGCAGCCACCTGCCGGCCTGGTTTCACTTCACAGGACCCCTCGTGGATCCGGCCAGTCGGGCGGTTGTCAATTTCCCCTGGCAGCAGATCAACGGCAAGCCGCTGATCTACGCCTCCCTCGGCACGATCCAGAACAAGCAGCTGGACCTGTTTGCCCGCATCGCGGAGGCCTGCCGGCACCTTGATGCCCAGCTGGTGATCGCCCTGGGCGGCGGCAGCAGCCCCGAGGCCCTGCCATCCCTCCCCGGTCACCCCCTGGTGGTGGGTTTTGCGCCCCAGCTGGCGTTGCTGCAACGGGCCGCCCTCACCATCACCCACGCCGGCCTCAACACCGTGCTGGAATCCCTGAGCTGCGGGGTGCCGATGGTGGCGATCCCGATCGCCAACGACCAACCCGGCGTGGCCGCCCGCGTGGCCTGGAGCGGCAGCGGCGCGGTGGTGCCGCTCAAGCGCGCCTTGGTGCCCCGGCTGCGGGCCGCCATCGATCGGGGGTGGGGCGATCCCAGCTACCGCACCAACGCCCAGAGGCTGCAGCAGGCGCTCGCCGGCTCCGGTGGTGTGATCCGCGCCGCCGACATCGTGGAGCAGGCGATTCGCACCGGTCAGCCGGTGCTGTAGCCCTCGCCCAATGCAGCAGCCCCAATGCTCGTAATATGGGTGTAATACGGGCGGATGGGAGCCATGCGGACCATTTCAGTGCGCCTCGATGACGGAAGCGAGGCCAGGCTCGACAACCTCTGCCAGACCCTCGGCCTCAGCCGAAGCGAGGTCGTCAAGGCCGGCCTTGCCCTGCTTCAGCAGCAATCCACCAGTCCGGCAGCTCTGGCGGAGCACTTGGGCCTGGTCGGCAGCTTCTCCAGCAACACTCCGGGCAGGGGCACCACTAGCCGGGGACGCGACCATGCCGCTCTGCTCCGTCAGAAGCTGAGTCATCAGCACAAGCGGGAGCAGCAGATCGGGCCGCAGCCGTGAGTCGTTCCCTGTTTCGCCGTGCCACCTTGCTGGACACCGGTCCGCTGGTCGCCTGGTTCGATCGCAGTGATTAGGACCACGGGGTCTGTGCGGGGTTCTTTCAGCGGCATCAGGGGACTTTCGTGTCCACCTGGCCGGTTTTGACAGAGGTTTGCCATCTGATCCCTGCGGATGTGGCACCGCGCTTCCTCTCCTGGGTGTCGCTCGGTGGTCTGAGCCTTGCGGAGCTTGGTGGATCCGCCCTGGAGTTGATGGCCACCTGGATGCGCCAGTACGGCGACCTACCCATGGACCTGGCGGATGCTTCCCTGCTCTGGGTGGCCCAGCAGCATGGGATCCGGCGGATTGCCACCCTCGATCGGCACGACTTCGGGATCTATCGACTGCCGGGTGGTGAGAGCCTTGAAAACCTTCTGAATCCCGGAATCTGAATACTGGAGTCTGAATCCCTGGGATGGGTTGGGCGACCTGACCATCAGCAGCTCTCCTTCCAGCCGGACAATCAGGCGATGTTCTGCGTTGATGCGGCGCGACCA
>CBFIGH010000004.1:0-129158 GCA_965662115.1 Cyanobium sp. | reverse complement strand
GCAGAGTTGCACCATGAGCGGGGCAATAGTCGCGGTGCCACGATCCTCATGGGAGAGGGGCTTGGCCGCCTCAATGGAGTCATGGCGACCAGGGCCCTCGGCCTCGACCTTGTCACCCTTCGGCTAACAGTGGCCGAGCGGTTGCGGGCTCTGCAGGAGCAGCACCCCCTTCAGGAGTTACCCAAGCCGTGGCTGAGCGCGGATTCCATGCCCCCTGCCTCTGTAGATTGATGAATTCGATTGCTTGCCTGGTCTTGCCTAGCCCGATCACCCGTTCAGCAGCCATGGGTTGGCTGCTGCTTCCCTTGAGCCTGTGGGTTCAAACCGGGCTGTCCGTTGCGGCTCGATCCCAACCATTGATGGTTCAGACAACAGCGGGCAGTGAAGCAGAGGTTGATCAACATTCGCCAGTTAACCCGGGCTTGATGGGTAGTGCTGCAGCTGGGACACCGCTAAGTGGCCTTGTTACGATCGAATCTGACCTTCAGAAAGCTGATAATTTGACCGGTGTCGTTACTGCTACAGGAAACGTGCGGATTTTGTATCCAGATCGAAGGGTGGTTGCAACGGCCCGGCAAGCGCAATACTTTAGTAGGGAAGGTAGGGTTGTTCTTAGTGGGGATGTGGATATTCGTCAGGACAATGGCAACAGCATCCGCGCAGAGCGCATTGTTTATCTCGTGGAACTGGAGCGCATTGTTGCTGATCCGGCCCCAGGTGAGCAGGTGATCATCCGCTATTATCTCAACCCAACCGATCGAGCCTTGCTGGGTAGCCAGGATGGTCAAAACTCTGCATTGCCATGAGTTTAGAGTTAATCGATGTTGTTCTCTCCATAGGAAATCGCTGCCTCGTCAATCATGTTTCATTAGACTTTGCCCAAGGAGAAGTGGTCGGGTTGCTGGGACCAAATGGTGCTGGTAAAACAACGACTTTTGGTTTGGTAACAGGGCTCTTGCGACCTGATTTTGGTCAGGTGTTGATGAATGGACATTCGATTGCCCATCTTCCAATGCCGAAGAGAGCCCAACTGGGCATTGGCTACCTCCCCCAAGAACCAAGTGTCTTTAGACAGCTGACTGTTCGGGATAATTTGGGGCTTGCTCTCCAGGAAAGTAGGACCCCGAGGCGTTTGAGGCGCCAAAGGATTGATGCCCTGATCGAGGACTTTCATCTGAGTGAATTTCAGCATCGGTTTGGTTACCAGCTATCGGGCGGTGAACGTCGCCGTTGTGAGGTCGCCCGAGCGCTTGCCGTGGGGGAGGAAGGCCCGCGCTATCTGCTCCTAGACGAGCCCTTTGCAGGCGTCGATCCGATTGCGGTTGGTGATCTGCAAAGTTTAATTCAGCAATTGCGTTCACGGGGGATGGGACTTTTAATCACCGATCATAATGTCCGCGAAACCCTGGCAATAACTGATCGTGCCTATATATTATCCGAGGGTAGAATATTAGCATCTGGTTCGTCCAAGACCATATCGACTGATCCACTTGTCCGCCGTCATTACCTAGGTGAGGATTTCAGAATTTGAAACGTTATTCCTTTTCGGTAGGTTGCTTTGCCCGACTCCTGAATAGGGTTCCTTTGTTGGACCGTTGGATTTTATCTGAGCTGGTACCCCCGCTCTTGTTTGGTATCGGCGCGTTTACAGCGGTGAGTTTTTCCGTGGGTGCCGTTTTTGATATCTTGCGAAAGATTTCGGAAACATCTGTTCCATTTGGCAATGTTATTCAAATACTTTTACTGCAATTACCATCCTTTGTGGTGATTTCATTCCCAATGGCCACCCTGATGGCTTCACTGCTCAGTTATGGCAAGCTTGCTTCAACCAGTGAATTGACGGCCTTGAGAAGCCTTGGGGTCCCGGAGTGGCGCATGGTTGCTCCAGGTGTAGTTCTATCCCTGGTCATGATGCTTTTAACGCTCTCCTTTAATGAGTGGGTTGTGCCAAGCACAATGTATCAGTCCGAGGCTTTGCTTAACCGGTCGCTGGGAAGAGCGATTGTTGGCCAATCTGCTTCCAATATTATCTATTCAAAGTTTGGTGCCATTAAAGATGGTGATAATGTCGTCAACAGTGGCCTCACGACGTTTTTTGCGGCCAGGGAGTTCAAGAATGATCAAATGCTTGGTGTCACAGTATTAGATTTTGCCGATACCAATCGCCAAATGATATTGCAGGCCGAATCTGGCCGTTGGCTTGAGAAGGAGGCGAGTTGGGAGTTCAAAGATGGAATAATATCTATTCTTCCTTCAGGTAAGGATAAACAGCTAACAACAGGTGGTTTTGATAATTATCGGTTCAAGCTTGGCATGGAGCCGATTCAAACGGCTAAATTGCCAAAGGACTTTGATGTTTTCTCCAACACCCTAACCGTCGGCCAAGCGATCACTGCTGAACGGTTGTTGCGGGAATCGGGTCAAACCAAGCGTGCTCGTAAGTTTCAAGTGAGGATCTGGGAAAAATTTTCTTTCCCGGCAGTTTGCCTTGTTTTTGGGCTATTGGGATCGAGCCTGGGAAGCCGGCCCACCTCTCGGCAAAGCAGCAGCAAGGGCTTTGGTATGACGGTCGTTTTCCTTTTCCTTTATTACTTGGGCGCCTATATATTCAGCATGATTGGTGTTAACGGATTCCTGCCGCCTTTTGTTGCCGCTTGGGCACCAGTGTTGTTGGGCTTAGCAACAGGGACATTTATTTTGGCCCGTTCAAGTCGATAAGTTACTTCGCCTACCTGGGCTTCCATCTCCTGCATTCGTCTAAGCTAAACCAACATCGGACGTTTCAAATGTTCGCGGATCCTGTCATTGCCCTGGGCCTCACAGCGTTTGCCCTCTTGCTGTTGGTGTTGCCTCTCGCCTTTTGGTCCCTGAGTGGCGGCCGCACCAGCACGGCGGGGCGTTTGCTCGTTGCTGCTGCCAACCTCTGCCTAACCGCCCAGCTTGTGCTGCGTTGGTGGGATTCGGGCCACTTTCCAATTAGCAACCTGTATGAGTCGCTCTGTTTTCTGGCCTGGGCATGCACCCTGACCCAGCTGCTGGTCGAGCGAACCTGGCCCTCCCCCCTGGTGGCCGCATCGGCCACACCCATGGCCCTGGGCTGTGTGGCTTTCGCAAGCTTTGCACTGCCAGATCGGCTTCAGGAAGCTTCGCCCCTGGTGCCGGCGCTACGGTCCAGCTGGCTTGTCATGCATGTCAGCGTGATCATGGTGAGTTACGCGGCCCTGCTGGTCGGTTCGCTGCTGTCGGTGGCTGTGCTCGTCACCGACCGCGGCAACAATCTGGAGCTGCGCAGCAGTTCGATCGGCAGTGGGGGCTACCGCCAAGCCAGGCTGGTCACGGCAACCGAGGGCCCTGCAAGTGGTGCGGAGGGGCTGCAACTCAGCAGCGTGGCCATGCCGGTGGTGGAACAACTCGATTCGCTCAGTTACCGCACCATCACTGTGGGGTTCCTGTTGCTCTCGGTCGGTCTGGTCAGCGGCGCGGTTTGGGCCAATGAGGCTTGGGGCAGCTGGTGGAGTTGGGACCCCAAGGAAACCTGGGCGTTGATCTGCTGGCTGGTCTATGCTGCCTATCTCCATACCCGCCTGATCCGGGGCTGGCAGGGCCGTAAACCGGCCCTGGTTGCCGCCGCCGGCCTGGTAGTGATTGCGGTCTGCTACATCGGAGTCAACTTGTTAGGGATCGGCTTGCACAGCTACGGTTGGTTTTTCGATAGCTGATAGCGAGGCCCGTCACCGTCAGGCCGCCACCGGGGCAGGGCGCTTGCTGTTGCGAATCCCGGTGATCGCCTCGGCATAGTTGGGTTGGTTGAAGATTCCTGAGCCACTCACGATGGCGTTGGCACCCGCTTCGATCACCTTCCAGGCATTTTCTGCCTTGATGCCACCGTCGACCTCGATCCAGGGGTCCAGCCCACGCTCGTCGCACATGCGGCGCAGGGAGCTTATTTTCTGCACCTGGTTGTCGATGAAACTTTGGCCGCCAAAGCCAGGGTTGACGCTCATAATCAAGACCAGATCACACAGTTCGAGGCAGTATTCCAAGCTATCGAGTGGTGTGCTCGGGTTGAGCACGGCCCCGGCCAGCTTGCCAAGGTCTTTGATTTGGGCGAGGTTGCGGTGGAGGTGAGGGCAGGCCTCCACCTGCACCGAAATGATGTCGGCGCCAGCCTTGGCAAAATCGGCGACGTAGTTTTCCGGTTCCACGATCATCAGGTGGACGTCCAGGGTCTTGCTGGTGACCGGACGCAGGGCCTGAACAATCAGGGGGCCAATCGTGATGTTAGGCACGAACCGCCCATCCATCACGTCAACGTGAATCCAGTCGGCACCAGCCTGGTCGACGGCGCGCACATCCTCACCCAGGCGGGAGAAGTCGGCTGAGAGGATCGATGGGGAGATCACCAGGGGCTTCGTGCTCATGCTGGTCTATCCGGCGCAACGGGCACGCCATTGTAGGTAGTGGTTGGCAGGGCCATTGGCACTGATACAGTTGCGGCCGCTTCACGACTGAAAGGCCCAGCAGCAGCAGGACTCTGCCCCCACTCCTGCCTGGCCTAAGCCCATTCCTGAAGCCCATTCCCCTGCCGGATCACCGTGGATCGCACCCTCATCCAGGAAATTCTCGAGGTCGTTGAACAAGCCGCCATCGCTTCAGCCGAGTTGACCGGCTTGGGCAAGAAAGATGAAGCTGACGCCGCTGCCGTTGAGGCCATGCGCACGCGCATGGGCCAGATTCAGATGCAGGGGCGAATCGTGATCGGAGAGGGAGAGCGGGATGAGGCCCCCATGCTCTACATCGGTGAGGAGGTGGGCAGTGGTACGGGGCCGGGTGTTGACTTCGCGGTGGATCCCTGCGAGGGAACCAACCTTTGTGCCAACAGCCAGCGCGGCTCGATGGCGGTGCTGGCTGCCTCCGACCGCGGTGGCCTGTTCAATGCGCCAGATTTCTACATGAAAAAGCTGGCAGCGCCCCCCGCTGCCAAAGGGAAGGTGGATATCCGCAAATCCGCTACGGAGAACATCGCCATCCTCAGTGAGTGCCTCGGCCTGGCCGCCAGCGAGCTCACCATCGTGGTGATGGACCGGGCCCGCCACAAGGACCTGATCGCCGAGATCAGGGCTACCGGTGCCCGCGTTCAGCCGATTTCGGATGGTGACGTGCAGGCTGCCATTGCCTGCGGCTTCGCTGGCACGGGCACCCACTGCCTGATGGGGATCGGGGCGGCGCCTGAAGGTGTGATTTCGGCGGCTGCCATGCGCGCCCTAGGTGGTCACTTCCAGGGCCAATTGGTCTATGACCCCGCAGTCGCCCAAACCTCGGAATGGGCCGATTACACCAAGGAGGGAAACATTGCCCGCCTCAACGAAATGGGAATCACCGATGTGGATAAAATCTACGAGGCTGAGGAATTGGCATCTGGAGAAAACGTTGTGTTCGCGGGTAGCGGCATCACCGATGGCCTGTTGTTCCATGGCGTCAAGTTTGAAAAGGACTGCACCCGCACCAGCTCCCTGGTGATCAGCACCCTCGATCACTCCGCCCGGTTCACGAATACCATTCACATCAAGCCTGGTGCTAAAAACATCGCGCTGAGCTGAATCTCCGCCCCTGAGCCCAGCCGCCTGCCTTCATGCATATTGCCGTCGTCGGCCTAAGTCATCGCACGGCCCCAGTGGAGATCCGGGAGCGCCTCAGCATCCCGGACCAGAGCATGGAGGCATCGCTTCAACGGTTAAAGGCCGATGAGCAGGTGCTTGAGGTGTCCATCCTCAGCACGTGCAACCGTCTCGAGATCTACACCCTGCTCAGGCATCCCGAGCAGGGGATCGACTCCATCGGAGCGTTCCTCAGCCAGCATTCGGGGCTGGCTGTGGACCAGCTTCTCCCCCACCTCTTCACCTTTCACCACGAGGAGGCGATCGCCCACCTGTTGCGGGTGTCGGCCGGTCTCGACTCCCTGGTGCTTGGCGAGGGTCAGATTCTTGCCCAAGTCAAGAAAATGGTGCGGCTGGGCCAGGAGCACCATTCCGTCGGCCCAATTCTCAATCGTCTGCTCAACCAGGCGGTGAGCAGTGGCAAGAGGGTCCGCACGGAAACCAACCTAGGCACCGGTGCGGTGTCGATCAGTTCAGCGGCGGTGGAACTCGCCCAACTCAAGGTGGGCCAGGCACGCGGTCTTGACGAGCTGGTGTCCCTTGACCAGGAACAGGTGGCCGTGGTGGGTGCGGGGCGAATGGCCCGGCTGTTGCTTCAACACCTCCAGGCCAAGGGCTGTCGCGGTGTGGTGTTGCTGAACCGCACGGTTGCCAAGGCCGAGTTACTGGCCGCTGATTTCCCCGCCCTGCCTGTCCAGTGTCGGCCCCTTGACGATCTGGACCACTGCCTCAGCACCTGTTCCTTGGTGTTCACCAGCACCGCCGCCGAGACCCCGATCATTTCGGAGGACCGGCTCGGCGGCCTGAACAGACGCTCCAGCCTGATGCTGGTAGACATCGGGGTGCCCCGCAACATCACCGCCGATGTGGCAGCCCTGCCTGGCGTTCAGTCCTATGACGTGGATGATCTGCAGGAAGTTGTCAACCGCAACCAGGAAGCCCGTCGGGAGATGGCCGCTGAGGCTGAGGGCCTGTTGGTTGAGGAGGCGAGGTTGTTCCTTGAGTGGTGGGATGGCCTGGAGGCCGTTCCCGTGGTCAATCGGCTGCGTCGTCAATGGGAGGACATTCGCGAGCAGGAGCTTCAGAAGGCCTTGAGCCGCATGGGTCCAGACCTATCCGTGCGCGAACGCAAGGTGGTCGAGGCCCTGAGCAAAGGCATCATCAACAAGATTCTCCATACCCCGGTAACCAATTTGCGGGCCCCCCAGCCCCGGCAGCAGCGTCACAGTGCAATGCGGGTTCTGCTTGAGCTTTTTGAGCTGGACGATCGCTCCCCCGGGGCCTGAGCGATCCGGGCTTGCCGGGGGCGAACGGCAGTTCCGTCGTCTCTGCAACAGTTCGTGCCACCGACGACCAAAACCTCGCCCTCGGGACAGCCGCTCCAGTACGGTCAGCCGCAAGACCCGCCGGAAGCAAGTTGTATGAAGCGTGTACTGGCGATCATTCTGGGCGGCGGTGCGGGTACGCGCCTTTTTCCCCTCACCAAGATGCGCGCCAAGCCAGCTGTGCCCTTGGCTGGTAAGTACCGCCTGATTGATATTCCAATTAGCAATTGCATTAATTCGGACATCAATAAAATTTATGTTTTAACCCAGTTCAACAGTGCGTCGCTCAACCGTCACCTGACGATGAGCTACAACCTCTCGGCCGGATTTGGCCAGGGGTTTGTCGAAGTGCTGGCTGCCCAACAGACCCCGGATAGCCCCAGTTGGTTTGAGGGCACCGCCGATGCCGTCAGGAAGTACCAGTCCCTGTTCCATGAATGGGATGTGGATCACTACCTGATTCTCTCTGGCGATCAGCTCTACCGGATGGACTACAGCCGCTTCGTGCAGCACCACATCGATAGCGGCGCCCAGCTCAGTGTAGGCGCCCTGCCCGTGGATGCGGCCCAGGCAGAGGGGTTTGGCCTGATGCGCACCAGCCTGGATGGCCGTATCCAGGAATTTCGCGAGAAGCCCAAGGGGGATGCCTTGGCTGAGATGCGTGTGGACACCCAGGCGATGGGCTTGTCTGCTGAGGAAGCCGCCAAGCGACCCTACCTCGCCTCAATGGGAATCTACGTTTTCAGCCGTGAAACGATGTTTGACCTGCTGAATAAGCATCCCTCTTCAACCGATTTTGGCAAGGAAATCATTCCGGCTTCCCTGCAGCGCGGTGATCGGTTGCAGAGCTATCTCTTTGATGATTACTGGGAAGATATCGGCACGATTGGTGCTTTTTATGACGCAAACCTTGCCCTGACTGACCAACCCAATCCGGCTTTCTCATTTTATGATGAGCAGTTTCCGATTTATACACGCCCTCGCTACCTGCCCCCCAGCAAAATGCAGGATGCTCAAGTCACCGCCTCGATCATCGGCGAAGGCTCGCTGCTCAAGGCCTGCAGCATTCACCACTGCGTGCTGGGCGTGCGCTCCCGGGTTGAGGATGAGGTGGTGCTCCAGGACACCCTGGTCATGGGCGCTGACTATTTCGAGTCAGCTGAGCAACGGCTAGCCCTGCGCCAACAGGGTGGAATCCCCGTGGGAGTGGGTCAGGGCACCACGGTGAAGCGGGCAATCCTCGACAAAAATGTGCGCATCGGTCAAAACGTCACGATTGTGAACAAGGACCATCTGGAGGAGGCCGACCGTCCCGAACACAGCTTCTACATTCGCAACGGCATCGTGGTCGTCGAGAAAAATGGTTCGATTGCCGATGGCACGGTCATCTAGCCCCTTGCCAGGAGTTGCTGACAGGGTTGCCAGCAAGTTGTGACGGAACAACGGGCCCCTGCCTACCTCTCGCCACACTGAAGCGGAAACGGTTTCAGATCTAGCCATGGGCAAGGCGCATTTCGGCCTGATTGGTTTGGGGGTCATGGGCGAAAACCTTGTGCTCAATGCCGAGCGCAACGGTTACTCCTCGGTTGTCTACAACCGCACCTTCGCCAAAACAGAGGAGTTCCTGGCCGGTCGTGGCGCCGGCAAGGACATTGTCGGGGCGGCCAGCCTGGAGGATTTTGTGGCAGCCCTGGAGCGGCCCCGACGGATTCTGATGATGGTCAAGGCTGGCCAGCCTGTCGACGACACCATCTCGGCCATTTCGCCCTATCTGGAGGAAGGCGACCTGCTGATCGATGGGGGGAATTCCCTCTACGCCGATACGGAACGTCGGGTGGCGGCGCTGGAGCGCCAAAGTTTTGGCTACATCGGCATGGGCGTATCCGGTGGTGCCAAGGGGGCCCTGGAGGGGCCGAGCATGATGCCCGGTGGCACCAAAGCGGCCTACGACGCCATCGAGCCGCTGGTGCGCAAGATGGCGGCCCAGGTCAGTGATGGGCCCTGCGTCACCTACATCGGTCCCGGTGGTGCCGGCCACTTCGTCAAGACCGTGCACAACGGCATTGAGTACGGCATTGAGCAGATCCTGGCTGAGGCCTATGACCTGATGAAGCGGATTGGCGGCCTGAACGGCGACCAAATGGCTGACGTTCTGGCGGGCTGGAATGACACCGAGGAACTCGCCTCCTTTTTGGTGGAGATCACGGAGGTGTGTCTCCGCACCAAGGATCCTGAAACCGGGGCCGATCTTGTCGAGGCGATTGTCGATGCGGCCGGTCAGAAGGGCACTGGCCTCTGGACTGTGGTCAGCGCCCTGGAAATGGGCGTTCCGGTGCCCACGATCTACGCAGCCCTCAATGCCCGGGTGCTCAGTTCGCTGCGCACCGAACGGTTGGCGGCCGGGGCCCTGATTCCCGCTCCCCCAACCCACCCCTTCTCCCTGGGCGAACCCTCCGATGGCATGGCGCCGCTGCGGGATGCCTGCATCGCCGCCTGCTTCGTCAGCTACGGCCAGGGTATGGCCCTGCTGCAGGAGGCCTCAAAACTGCACGACTACAACCTCAATTTCTCCGCCATCGGCCAGATCTGGAAGGGAGGCTGCATCATCCGAGCCCGGCTGCTGCAGCGGATCCAAAACGCTTACAGCGCCAATCCAAGCCTGGCCAACCTGATGCTGGATCCCTGGTTTGCCGAGCAAATCAACCGGCGCCTGCCCGGACTGCGCCAGGTGGTGGCGGGCGCAGCTCTGGCGGGCATTCCGGTGCCCTGCCTCAGCAGCACCCTGGACTACATCGACAGCTACCGCAGCCCCCGCCTTCCCCAGAACCTGGTTCAGGCGATGCGGGACTGCTTCGGCTCCCACACCTACGAGCGGGTCGACAAGCCCGGTAGCTTCCACACCGAATGGCTGGACTGAGCGTCGGTACCCTTCCTTCCACCCTGTTGCCCATGACCGTCTCGCCCCCCGCCTCGACCCGTTACCAGTTGGTGGTGGCCGATACGGCCGATGATCTGGCCCGTCGCACGGCCCAGGCGATCGGTTCGGCGCTGGATCTGGTGCTGGCCCAAAGGGATCGGGCCCAGATCGCCCTGGCGGGAGGGGAAACGCCCAAGGCAACCTACCGGCAATTGGGCCAACAGCATTTGCCCTGGGGGCGGGTGGATGTGCTGCTCGGTGATGAGCGCTGGGTTGGGTCGGATGATCCTTCCAGCAACGCTCGGATGGTGCGCGAAACCCTCATGGCCGCAGGTCCTGGCAGCCATTCCTGTCTGCATGCCGTGCCAACCGCTATGGCCGATCCGGAGCAGGGAGCCCGGGCCTATGGGGCTTTGCTGCAGCAGCTCTGCACGGGCACACCCCCAGAGCTGGATCTTGTGCTGCTGGGCCTCGGCGATGACGGCCATACCGCCTCGCTGTTTCCAGGCACCACCGCCACCAAGGTGGTGGATCGTTCTGTGACCCTGGGGGAGGGCAAAGGCCTGCCCAGGGTCACCCTCACCGCGCCGACCCTCTCCGCCGCGCGTCAGGTGGTGTTTTTGGTCAGTGGTGCCGGCAAGGTGGAGGCACTCAGGCGTCTGCTCGATCCGTCGGAGTCGCCCGAGCGCACGCCGGCCAAACTCGTTGCCCCCCGCACCGAGGTGCTGATCCTGGCTGACCGGGCCGCAGCGGCTGGTTTGGATCCGTGATACCGATCGCCAGCGGCGATGGTTTTGCTGGTTGGCATGCCCTCAACGACACGGTGATGGGCGGCCGCAGCCAGGGCAAGTGTCGGATTGGCAGCTCTGGACTGGTCTTTGAAGGTACCGTGATCGAGGCCGGTGGTGGCTTCATCAGCTGCCGATCCCCCCTGTTTTCCCCACCACTGGACCTTTCAGCCTGCACGGGCCTGGAGCTGGAGCTGGTCGGCGAGGGGCGGTGTTTCAAGCTTGCGGTGGCCTGCGCCGATGGCCTGGCTGGGTTGACCAATCTGATTCCCGGTGGCTTGCGCTGGGTGTTCGAATTCGGCACGGAGGCCATGGGGCCCACCGCGATCAGGATTCCTTTTTCCGCTTTGCGGGCTTCCGTGCGGGCCAAGCCCGTGGGCCTGCCACTGCGTTTTGACCCCAGCCGCATCACCCGACTGCAGCTGCTGCACTCCCGTTTCGCCGCTGATGGCGGCCTCAATGCGGGTTTTCGCGCCGGTCCAATCCACCTCGAATTGCACGCGATCCGTGGCTTTGACTGAGCCGCTCAACCCCAGCCTGCTCCAGTTGGTGGCAGCTGCTGCCGACCTTTGCCGCAAGCCTCTGCGCCATGCGGTCCTCCCGGTCGGTGACCACCCCGAAAGCGAGCTGGCCAGCGAGGAGTACAGCCTGCGCCTGGAGGCCCGCAACCTCGACGGTGTGCGTTGCGCTGAAGAGGATCTTGAACTGGAGATCTACCCCAGCGGTCCGGACCTCAACCTCACCCTGGCCTGGGCCCATGATCCGGAGCGGCCCCTGCTCTGGCATGGCAGCCACCCGGTGTGGATGGCCGCCAGCACCGGTCTGCGCTGTGAGCGGCCCCAGGACGGGGCTCCCCTGGAAAGCCTGGCCCGCCGGCTCAGGGCCCAGCTGGCCCCTAGTGCTGGCCCCTAGGCCTGGTCAGTGACCGCCCCCAGGCTGCTGCTGCTCACCTGGCGGGCGTATTTACCGAGCACGCCAGTTCTGTAGCGCGGTTCGGGCTGAACCCAGCAGCTGCGGCGCTGATCCAGCTCATCGCGGTCCACGTTGAGCTGAATCAGCAGCTGGTTGGCATCCACGGTGATGCTGTCGCCCTCCTCGACCAGGCCAATCGTGCCGCCCACGGCGGCCTCAGGTGCCACATGCCCGACCACCAGGCCGAAGGAGCCGCCGGAGAAGCGGCCATCGGTAATCAGGGCCACGGAATCCAGCAGCCCCTGGCCGACGATCGCTGCGGTGGGGCTGAGCATCTCGCGCATGCCAGGGCCCCCCACCGGGCCCTCCATGCGCACGACTACCACATCGCCCGGATTGATCTGCTTGTCGAGGATGGCGGCCAGACAGGTTTCTTCGCTCTCAAACACCCGGGCCGGCCCTGTGATCACAGGGTTCTTGACGCCACTGATCTTGGCCACGGCACCCTCTTCGGCCAGGTTGCCCTTGAGAATCGCCAGGTGCCCTTTGACGTAGAGCGGCTTGGCGATCGGGTGAATCACATCCTGGCCAGCGGGGGGCTCGGCGGGTACGTCGGCCAGCACCTGCTTGAGGCTCTTGCCCTCGATGGTGCGGCAATCGCCGTGCAGCAGGCCCGCATCGAGCAGCAGCTTCATTACCTGGGGGATGCCGCCGGCCTGGTGCAGTTCCACGGTCACATAGCGACCGCTGGGCTTGAGATCGCAGATCACCGGCACCCGCTGGCGGATCGTCTCGAAGTCGTCGATGGTCAGGGGTACACCCGCGGTGCGGGCCACGGCCAGCAGGTGCAGCACCGAGTTGGTGGAGCCGCCCACGGCCATGATCACCGCAATGGCGTTCTCGAAAGCTTCACGGGTTAGGAGGTCCCGCGGGCAGATGTTCTGCTGGATTGCCTCCACCAGGACTTCAGCGCTGCGGGCGGCAGATTCGGCTTTTTCGGGATCTTCCGCCGCCATCGTGGAGCTGTAAGGCAAGCTCAGGCCCATGGCCTCAAAGGCCGCGCTCATCGTGTTGGCTGTGAACATGCCGCCACAGCTGCCAGCCCCTGGACAGGCGTTCTTCTCGATCGCCGTGAGCTGCTGCTCATCGATCCGGCCGCCGCTGAACTGCCCCACCGCCTCGAAGGCACTCACCACCGTGAGGTCGCAGGCACCGAGCTTGCCGGGTTTGATCGTGCCGCCATAGACAAAAATGGCGGGGATGTTCATCCGGGCCATGGCCAACATGGCGCCGGGCATGTTCTTGTCGCAGCCACCGATCGCCAGCAACGCATCCATGCTCTGGCCGTTGCAGGCCGTTTCGATCGAATCGGCGATCACCTCGCGGCTGACCAGGGAATACTTCATTCCCTCGGTGCCCATCGAGATGCCGTCACTCACCGTGATCGTGCCGAAGAGCTGGGGCATCGCCCCGGCTGCGTGGGCAGCCTGCTCGGCGCGGCGAGCCAGGTCATTCAGCCCCAGGTTGCAGGGGGTGATCGTGCTGTAACCGTTGGCGATGCCAATGATGGGCTTGTTGAAGTCGTTGTCGTTGAAGCCGACAGCCCTGAGCATGGCCCGGTTTGGGGAGCGCTGGATCCCCTGGGTGATCGCGGCGGAGCGGAGCATGGCGGTGGGTCGGCTCTCCAAAACCTACCGACCGGCTCCATCGCCGCCCCCGCCTAGCCCTGGGTGTTCATGGTTTCCAACTGGCGGCGCACATCTTCGATCGCCTGGTTGAGTTCATGCACCCGGTCATGCAGGGCCCGGTCGCTCGGGGCCTCCAGGGCAGCCGGCGCCTGGGGGTTGGCAGGCCTTTGCCCCCTGGCTTGCCGGTGCCCCTGGCGGCGTTGCTCCGCTTCAGACAGCAACCACCACCCCAAGCCGGCTGCGCCGAGCACGGCCCCGGCCAGCAGGGCCAGCACCGAGCCGCCGCCATCAGGGTTGGTTCTGGTGCTGGGATCGCCCATCGGTTGATCTTGAGTTCAACAAGCCTAGGCAGGAGGGGTCGAGATTTCCATCACGCTGCCCCCGAAAAGGCGCTCAGCCACTGCGCCGATGCCTGGCACGATGCGGCCAGCCCCATTGAGCTCAGGATCGATGGCGGCGGCATAGACGGTGAGATCCCCATGGCGTTCGCCGAGGAGCTGGAGGCCCGGGGCGGAGGCCAGGGCCGTGATGACCCGCAGCCGATCTCCCCGTACACCCAGATCGGCCAGGCCGTCCAGCAGGTGGAGCAGGCTTTCACCTGTGGCCACGGAGGCGCAGAACACCAGCACTCCTGCGCGGGGGTGGATGGCCCCATCCAGTTCCTGGAGATCTCCGTGGCGGTGCCAGAGATGCACCACCTTGGCGCTGGGAATGACCGCCTGGGCTCCCTGCCAGAGCCCCAGGCCTTCGGTTAGCAGGGGCAGGGCCACCAGGGGCACGTCGCCGTCCACGATCTCAGCCTCGCTGGTGCCCAGGGGGGCCTCCAGCTGGATGCGGCGATGGGGCAACCAATCGCGCAGGGCTTCGTAACTCAGCCAGCGCCCGAGTTCGGTGGTGGCCGTGGCATAAAGCGGGGCGGGGGTGTGCCGATCCCTCAGCACAGCCAGCCAGTGGCCAATCAGGGGGTGGGGTGGAACCACCACCCGCAGGGCCATGGCCATGGTTGACATAACTTGAGGTGTCAGCCTAAGTGCCCGCCCATGGCCACCCTTTTGACAGCGCTTGCCACCGTGATGGCCTGGCTGCTGATCCTTTCACCAGCCTCGGCGATCACGGCTCCTGAGCTGCGCGGCCAGCGGTCCCTCCAGGACCTCCAACCCGACATGCACGGCCGCAACCTCCAGCAGGCGGAATTTCTCAAGGCATCCCTGGCGGGCTTTGATCTCAGTGGCACGGACCTGCGCGGTGCGGTGTTCAACAACAGCGACCTGCGCGGCGCCGACCTCAAAGGGGCCAACCTCGAGGACAGCGTTGCCTTTTCCAGCCGTTTTGATGACGCGGATCTGCGTGGGGCCCTGCTGCGCAACGCCATGCTGATGCAAAGCCACTTCAAGGGCGCCACGATCGAAGGGGCTGATTTCACCGACGCCGTGCTCGATCTGCCCGAGAAAAAAGCTCTCTGCCTACGGGCGACAGGGTCGAATCCAGTCTCCGGAGTGACCACGCGGGACAGCCTGGCCTGCCGCTGAGTCGGATGCCGGATAGCATCAGCATTCCGGTTCCGGTGGGGCTCAGCCACCGGAGGTAAGGGGGAAAGTTCGGTGTGAATCCGGCACTGTCCCGCAGCTGTGAAGGCGTGTCCTTGGACCGTCCAGTCAGAACGCCCGCCGGTTTTGTTCTTTATGCGGCGCGGACCGGCTCCATGACAGATCCAACCCAACAGCCCCTCGGCTCCAGATCCTCCGTACTGTTCATTGCCGCAGCACTGGCTTCGCCCATGCTGCTGATCACACCAGCGCTGGCCCACCACTTCGCTGATCTGAGCAAACTGCAGCCTTCGGTGCCCAACGGCGTGCTCAGTGGCCTGGCCCACCCGCTGCTGGGGCCTGATCACTTGCTCTTCATGTTGGCACTCTCCCTGGTTGGTCTGCAACGTCGGTTGGGCTGGGCCCTTGGCCTGCTCCTGTTGGGCCTGGTGGGTGGAGCCGCCGGATTGATCTGGCCAGGCCTGCCAGGGGCTGAAGGACTGGTGGCTGGCACCCTGGTTGTTGAGGCCTTGGTGTTGTTGCGCCGCCTGCCCGCAGCCCTGCTGCTGCCCGCGATGGCGCTGCACGGTTACGTTCTCAGCGGCCCCGTGTTCGGCTGGACGACGATGCCCCTGGCGGCTTACGCGACGGGACTCATGCTCAGCCAGGGCAGCCTGTTGCTGGTTGCGCTGGTCTTGCTGCGCCCACTGACCAGCCATCTCTCTCCAGCCAAGCTGCGCTGGTTTGCCTTGGGCTTGGCCGGTTGTGGGGCCTCATGGGCGTTCTCAGCTGTGGCGCTCTGAGATGCCAGCTCCAACAACACGCTTGCCGGTCACGGTCGTGACCGGTTTCCTGGGAGCCGGCAAAACCACCCTGCTACGCCATTTGCTCCTGCAGAGCGGTCAGCGCCTGGCTGTCTTGGTGAACGAATTCGGCGAGGTGGGCATCGACGGAGCCCTTCTGCGCAGCTGTGGGTTTTGTCCGGATGACGAGGTGGAGTCCAGGCTGGTGGAGCTGGCCAACGGGTGCCTGTGCTGCACGGTGCAAGATGAATTCCTGCCAACCATGGAGCGCTTGCTGGAGCGGGCCGATAGCCTCGATGGCATCGTGGTCGAGACCAGTGGGCTCGCCCTTCCAGAACCGCTGATCGCCGCTTTGCAGTGGCCCGAGATCCGCACCCGGATCAGGCTGAATGGGGTGGTGGCCCTAGTGGATGGAGAGGCTCTGGCGGCTGGATCGGTGCTGGCTGATCCCGCGGCGCTGGAGGCCCAACGGCTGGCCGATCCCAGCCTGGACCACGCCAGCGCCATTGAGGAGCTCTTTGCTGAGCAGCTCGACGCGGCCGATCTCGTCTTGATCAGCAGGGCGGATTGTCTCTCCCCTGAGGCCATCGGGAGGGTGGAGCAGCACCTGGCACCCCGCCTACGGACTGGCGCCGTGCTGATGGCGATCGGTCGGGGGCACCTGGCGCCTGAGCTTGTGCTGGGCCTGGCCCGGCCTGCTGGAGCTGAACATGGCGATGACGATCGGGCCCACCATGACCACAGCCATGTCGCCATGGAATCGATGGCCCTTCGGCTTGCGGGCGATTTTGACCGCGCTGAGCTGGAATCCAGGTTGCGGCAACTCCTCCTCCTACCCGGATTGATCAGGGTCAAGGGGCTCCTGTGGAGTGCCAGCAAGGCACGACCCCTGCACATTCAGGCCGTCGGCCCGCGCCTGGAGTGCTGGTATGAATCGGGAGCACCGGGTTCCCAGCCGGGTCAACCTGGCCCGTCGCCTGGGTTGGATTTGGTGTTTTTGGGCTTCGGTCTGCAACGCGAGTCGATTCAAGCGGTTCTGCTCCCGGAGTCAGCGGCGGTCTGAGGGTTCGGCCCCATCAATCCAGCGGAATATCGCCTTGGGCACAAACCCCGTTCCAGCACAGAGCCGGTCCAGAGATCCAGGTTGTTTGCACCGGAACCCAGCCCCTACCCCTGGGTTGGCTGATCAGGGCGCTGCCCGCTGGATTGTGCATGGAAACGGTGCCGCTACCGTCGTGGCGAAAGGCGATCCGCGTGCCGCCCACCCGAATCTCCCATCGCTCACCTGGACTTTCGACAACCATGCTGCAGGCCTGCCACGGCCCATCGTCCAAGCGGCAGCGAAGCGGAATCGGATCGGCAGCAAAGGCTGGTTCACTGAGCCCAGCCAGCGCCACGCCCGCAGCGATTACGAGGCGAACCAGGGCCTGCCAAAGCATGTTGTGGTGGCGGGGTCAATGCCCTAGAGGAGGGGCCTGCCTTCAAGTTGGCCAAGGCCTGCGGGAGCGGCCCATCCAACTGCCAAGATTTAACAAACCACCGGCTCTCTTCTGGTGCCCCTCTTCCGTGCACGTATTCAGGTTTCACTCCGGCCATCGGTGCTTGACCCCGCCGGTGAGGCCACCAGGGCTGCCGCCGCCCGCCTGGGGGTGGCGGGTGTTCGCAGCTTGAGGATCGGTAAGTCGATCGAACTCGAGCTCGAGGCCGACGACCGCGCCACGGCGCAGAGCCAGCTGGAATTGCTCAGCGATCGTCTGTTGGCCAACCCCGTTATTGAGAACTGGTCGCTCAACCTCTTGGAAGCAGCCCAGGAGCTGGCGGTATGAGCATCGGGATCGTGGTCTTTCCCGGATCCAACTGTGACCGGGACGTGCGCTGGGCCCTTGAGGGCTGCCTGGGTCTGCCGACCCGCTTTCTGTGGCATGGGGACACCGGCTTGGGCGATGTTTCCGCCGTGGTGATCCCAGGGGGTTTCAGTTATGGCGACTACCTGCGTTGCGGGGCCATCGCCCGCTTTGCTCCCCTGCTCACGGCCGTGCGCCAATTTGCAGAATCCGGCGGGCCCGTGCTGGGGATCTGCAATGGGTTCCAGGTGTTGACGGAGATGGGTTTGCTGCCCGGCGCGCTGACCCGCAACGCCCAACTCCATTTCGTCTGCCAACCAGAGCCCCTGGTGGTGCACCCCGGACCGTGCCAGTGGCTCGGTGGTTATGGGGAGGGGGAGCGGATCGTGCTGCCCATCGCCCATGGAGAAGGTCGCTACCAGTGCGATCCCCACCAATTCGAGACGATGGAAGCGAACGGCCAGGTGGTGCTGCGCTACGCCAACAACCCGAACGGTTCGGTGGGCGATGCGGCAGGCATTACCAATGGGGCTGGCAACGTGCTGGGGTTGATGCCGCACCCCGAACGGGCCAGCGACCCCAGCACCGGGGGCCTGGACGGCAGACCCCTCTTGGCAAGCCTGAGGGCTTGGGTTAGTTAACGGCGGCGAAGAAATCCTTGCTCTTGACGGGATCAGGGTTCATGGTCTTCTCACCGGGGGTCCAGTTGGCCGGGCAGACCTCGTCGGGGTTCGTGCGGATGTGCTGGAAGGCCTGAAGCAGGCGCAGGGTCTCCTCGACACTGCGGCCGACGGGCAAATTGTTGATGGTGCTCTGCATGATCACGCCATCGGGGTCGATGATGAACAGTCCCCTGAGTGCCACGCCGGCGTCTTCGTCCAGCACCTCATAGGCGCGGGCGATCTCTTTTTTCAGATCGGCCAGCAGGGGGTAGGCGATATCGCCAAGACCACCATTTTTGCGCTCCGTCTGAACCCAGGCCAGGTGACTGAACTGGCTGTCAACCGACACCCCCAGCACCTCACAGTTGCGGCTCGAGAAATCGCTGTAGCGGTCTGAGAAGGCCGTGATTTCGGTCGGGCAGACGAAGGTGAAATCCAGCGGGTAGAAAAACAGCACCACGTACTTGCCGCGGTAGTGGGACAGGGTGATCTCCTTAAACTCCTGATCCACCACGGCGGTGGCACTGAAGTCGGGAGCTTGGAGGCCAACGAGCCTGGACATGCTGTAGGGGTCGCAAAGATTGGGAACCTTTGGGTCGAATCCGAGCAGCCAGCTCCCCTCAGCGAGGACCTATGCGAAGTCGGATCGAGTACCAGTTGGAACTTCTACAATTTATCACAGCTTTTGGGCACCCCGCAGCCATAGGCTAAGCGAACACCATTCACAGGACTCGACAGTATGGGTTGGGAGCCGGCGGTACTGCGCAAATACAACACGACGGGTCACTTCCGGCTGCTCAGCCAGCTCCGCTCCGAGCTGAAGGCCAACCCCCTGGTGCGACCCAAGGACGGCCAAAGCATCGGCGAGGTGAACCGCAGCAAGTCGCTGATCCGTGCCATTGAGGGCCGCTCCCAGGGCTATGGGCGCTCCCGGCGCGGCGGGTCAGGTCAAGGAGCTATCCCAGCTCCGTTGGCCCCGCCTGCTTTGCCGCTCGAGAACGCCGAGGCTGAGTCTTTTCGCGAGCGGCTCAATGGGGTGGAACTGCGCTGAGCCCAGGCGCAACCCCCAGACGTCAAAGTCGGACATAAAAAACCCCGCCAGGGCGGGGCAGCAGACCATGGCTCGGGGGAGACTTGAACTCCCGACCTTGGGGTTATGAATCCCACGCTCTAACCAGCTGAGCTACCGAGCCGCGCGGTAGACAAATTTTATCAGGCACCGATGCCGAAGATCCCTCAGGCCCTGGGCGGCAAGAACTGAAGCGGATTGGCAGCACCCGCGCTGGGGGGATGGATTTCAAAGTGGAGGTGGGGGCCCGTACTGCGGCCCGTGCTGCCCATCTGGGAGATCAGCGATCCTTGCTCCACGTCTTGACCGACTTGGACCATCAAACGGCTGTTGTGGCCGTAGAGGGAGCGGCTGCCATCGGCATGGGCCAGGGTGACGAGGTAGCCATAGCCGCCGTCGTGCCAGCCAGAGAACACGACCCGACCAGCCTTGGCGGCCACGATCGGAGTTCCGACGTTGTTGGCCACATCAATGCCCTTGTGCATGCGGCCCCAACGCCAGCCGAAACCAGAACTGAATACCCCCTTGGTGGGCCAGATCCAACCCTGGGTGGACACAGGGCCGTCAAAACGGGTCTTGGGGCCGTCAAAGCCCGGTAGTTCAGGCCAGCTGACACCTCCGCTGGTGGTGGGTTTGAGACCAAGGACCATGCGGGTTCGACCCGGCGCTGATTGGGCTAAGCGCACCTGACTGCCCACCACCAGCCGAGCCGTCTCCAAGCCGGGGTTGAAACGCAGCAAGTCATGAAGGGTTAGGCCGTAACGCTGGGCGATCTTGGCCAACGTGTCTCCGAAGCGCACCGCTGCAGCTTCCTGCACAGGAGGCAGGGCCTGCAGGGGAGGGCTGCGGCGCAGTTCACTGGTGTCGATCGCGGCCAGCTGCTTGATCTGGCGGGTCTGCTGGCTCGGAACCACCAGCCAATCCCCCCGAACAAAACGATGGTCTTCATCGACGTCGTTGAGCTTGGCCAGGCGCTCCTCTGCGAGCTTCAGGGAGCCGGAGAGTTCTTCGACGCTGATCGCATCGCGCACCTTGACCCAGATGCGATCGGCACTTGGTGCAGGCAAGGCCGCGATCAAGCTGTCGAGCGCCGCGTGGTCAGTCTCCTCGGGGACCAAAGCCAGGCCAACCGCTGGCAGGGCCACTGCGCAGGGGATCAGGATTTTCAGACAACAGTGCAGGGGCTTCATCCGATTGGTTCAGTGGACAAAGCCTGTGGAAACCCTGGGCCCACCAGCCGCGCAGAAGTTAGCGGACCAAACTCACCTGCACAAGGGCCCTGGCCGATGGCCGCTCATGCAGCCGGCGTGATCCCTGTGCTGGCTGGTGATCCCGGCAAGGTCAGCAAATCCTGTTGACGCAGGGCCTCGAACAACACCACGCCCACCGCCACCGAGAGGTTCAGGCTGCGAACCCCTGGTGTGATCGCCCGAGCGGCACGGGCCATCGGGATGGTGAGCGCAGCGTCGGCGCTGCCCAGCACCGCAGCTGGCAGCCCATCGCTTTCCCGGCCGAACAGCAACCAGTCTTGGGGAGAGAACTGCCAGTCGCAGTAGGGCGTTGCAGCGTGACTGCTGAGGGCGATCAGCCGACCGCCGCTGCGGCTGCGATGGTCAGCAAAGGCCTCCCAGCTCCGGTGTCTTGCCAGGCTGACGAGGGGCCAGTAGTCGAGTCCGGCCCGTTTCAGCTGTCGATCATCGATCTGGAAGCCCAGCGGTTCGACCAGATGCAGCTCGGTGCCTGTGGCGGCGCAGGTGCGGGCCACATTGCCGGTGTTGGGCGGTATCTGGGGCTGGTAGAGAACGATCCGTGGCATCACCTGGCCCCAGCTGCTGTCAGCCCTCGGGAACGGCCAGGCTATGGCTGCGCAGATCCAGAGCCCGGCCGGCGATGACCAACCACAGGCCGGTGCACAGCGGCGCTAATTGCTGCTCCAGGCAGCCGAGCCGATCGCGAAACAGGCCGCCGATCGCGGTGGGTGGTACCACCCCCCAGCCGGTCTGTTCGCTGACCAGGAGGACCGGTATCGGTAGGGCCACCAGGCAGTGGCGTAAATCGGTGCAGCGCAGCTGCCAGGCCTGGTCGTCCAGCTCCAGCCCGGCGGCCACCCAGGTGCCCAGGGAATCCACCAGTGCCAGCCCTGGTGGAGTCAGGCTGGCCAGGGCTTCCGGCAGGGCTGGCCCGACGTCGAGGCTGCGCCAGGTTGGGGGACGGCGCTGGCGGTGGGCCCGAACGCGGGCGTTCCAGGCGTGATCCGCCTCCGATGGGGCAGGCCCTGTGGCCAGGTAGGTGACCGGTAGAGCGGAGCCGATCGCAAGATGCTCGGCCCAGCGACTTTTGCCGCTGCGGGCTGGGCCGAGCACCAGATGGCAGCCCTCGAGGGGCTCAGCCGCCGCCATTCATGTTGCGCAGGGTTGCCACCGAGGATGGAGAAACGCGGTTGAGATAGCGGAAGATCCAGTATTTGAAAACCGTGGCAAGCACCACAGGAAAGGTGGCGATAAACAACATGATGAAGTTTTCCCGGGCTGGTAATCCGAAATGGTGGGCTACGCCATCCAACAGCACAGTCCAGCCCTCCGGGCTGTGAAACCCCACAAAAATGTCCGTGGCCAGGATGATTGCAAAGGCCTTGGCGCTGTCACTGAGACCGTAGATCAGTTCATCGAGAAAGCCCCTCAGCACTCGGATATCCCGCTGACCGAAGAGACAGACGAGCACAAAGCCGAAGATGGCACCTAGGTCTGAGAGCACGTTCTTGATGGCCTGGGTGCTCTCGAGGTCTGCCTCCTCCTTGAGCTGATCGGCTTTCTGGGCCAGTTGGGCTTGCAGCTCCTCCCGACTGGGCAGGGGTTTGCCTTTGAGCAGGGCGTCAAACTCAACCTCAGCTTGAAACACCCGCAACTTTTCGACCGCCTGCTCCTCCAGTTTGGGTTTGGGGTAGGTAAGGAAGGCGTTGTCGGGCGCAAAGCGATCGACCAGGGGTGAAAACACATAGGTTCGGCTGATTTGTTGCACCAGCACCGGTACGAGAATCAACAGCAGCAGAATCCGCAGCGAAACCAGGGTGGAGTCGCGGCGCCGCCGAAAACCTGCCACCACATTGGCCTCGGCTTCAGGATCCAGCTGGCGCCTGACCTGATCGACCACCCCGATCAGGCTGCGGGGCAACACCTCAGGCGTACGGCTGATCGTGGGGAGCGGATCGCGTTTGTCGCTGTAGCGAGCGACCACGGACTGGATCAGCTGAAGTTGGCGAACCTCCTGGCCGGCAATTTCGCCACGGTGGGATTCCAGGTTTGCTGAGGCCTGGCGGCAGACCTCCAGGGCAGCCCGAAATCGACGCAACAACTGGGCCTGGGAGGCGCGAGGAATGCGCAGATCGAGTTCCGGTCTGACCGGCCGATCGTTGTAATGCTCCAGCTCAATGCTCTGTATCAGCAGGGCGGCCTCATAGCCCCGCTCGAGGTCGTTGCTGAGGTCCAGGGCCTGGGCGCGCCCGAAGGCGCCCATCCAATCGGTCAGTGCCATCGGATCAGCGCGAGAAAACCCACCAGGTGAGCATCGGCACCAGGGTGCCGACCACCAACAGCACGATCACCCAGGTGAAGGCATTGCTGGAGGCGGTTTCTTCCTTGGTGGGGATGTTGGTGGGTTGGCTGACAACCTCTGCCTGAACGGGCTCTCCGGGATCCAGGCCCGCATCGAGCACGCTGAGCAGGCGATTCATGGCATCCAGACTTCCCTGGCGATAACGCCCGCCCTCCCGGATCGGTTGGGCCATGGTGGTGCGGGACGTGCTGCGCAGCAGGGAGGGATCCAGTTGCCCGTCGAGCACAGGCGAGGCCACGATCGCTGAGCTGTTGGTTTGGCTGTCGATCAAAAAGACCAGTTGATTGGCCCCATCGTCGCCCTGCTGCCATTGCTCGACAATCTGGGCTCCGAGTTGGGGAAGGCTGAGGCCGTAATCCAGTCGACTCACCGTGATCAAGTGGGCATCCACCCGGTCTGCCGCGAATCGTTCCAATGTTTTGCTGAGCTCACCGTTGGCAGCCCGACTGAGCACATCGGCCGTGTCCAGCACACGCTCCTGGGGAGGGGCAGCGGGGAGATCGCTGAGCGACGCGGCCAGGGCCGGCGGGGGGGCCAGCAGGTTGAGCAGGCCGCCGGTTAGGGCCGCCAACAGACCCAGCAGGGGGAGCCAACGGCTCGGTTGCGAAGAGTGCAGCAACGGATCAGGCCAAGCTGGCCCTAGTTTGCCCTTCGCAGGCGCTGTTGTCGCCTCTCGCTGTGTGGACATGACCGCCTCCATACCTGCGCGGGTCTGCCTCTGGTCGGGGGGGGTATCCCTGGGATTGGTGGTGCTTAACCAAATCACCGCCGCTTCGATCGAGCCGCCCCTGGAGCGGGCTGCCGTTTTGGCCAGCATGCTGGCCGTGGGATTGATGCTGGTGGGTGTGCTGTGGACCCGCGCCGTGCCAGAGGCGGCAGCCAGGGTTGCGCTTGAGGGCAGCCAGGGATTGGAGTTAGCCGACGGACTGCCGGCCCCGCTGGCCGAAGAGTTGGGCTGGGGGAGCCAGATGTTGCTCACGGCCAGCGCGGCAGCGGTTGTTGTGGTGCTCTGGCAGGGCCGCCTGCTGCTGCGCCGCGGTTTGCTGGTTGAGACCCCGTTCGTACCAGGAGCGATCTGTCGCCTTGCCCTAAGCAAGGGAACGGCCATCTCCCTGGTGGACCTGGGCCTCTACCCCGGCCGGGCGGAGTTTGAAGGGTTGGGTCCCGGGGTGCCTGCTGTGGTGGTGCAACCGTTCGGCTGCGATGGACTGGTGGTGTTGGCCGGCTGGTCGCCGCGTTGTTTCAGCCGCAGCGATCTCTGTTGGTTGGAGGGCTGGGCCCGGCGTCTTACAGGGCAAATGGAGCGGCCTTGGACGATCGACGGACCCCCGACTCAGCACGGGGAGGCACCGTCACCTGACTCTGCACCCGACCGCCCGGCGTGCTGAACTCCGCGCGTCCTTGCTTGGTCAGCAGACCCGTGAGCCTTTCAGCGCGGGTGATCTGGTTCGGGCTCTGGCGCCGCAATTCCACCGCGCCACGGGCGCCAACTTGATTGGTTTGCCAGTTCCAGCTGCAGCTGTTTGCCACCAGGGACTCACCGGGTTGGTTGATCCGGCAGGCCTGGGGGATCACCACGGTGGTGCTGCGGCCCAACAGCTCAAAACCTTGGCCGCTCAAGCGTGACTGGTCGAGTTGGGCGGTAAAGGGGTGGGGACTGCTGATGCGCTCAAGAGCCAGTTCGATCCGGGTGTTGCTGGCATCGAGGCGGGCCTTGCGGCCCGGGTCGAGCAGTTGCACGGGGGCGGCCAGATCAATCACCCGGGTGAGCGAGTTGGCGGTGAGGCTTGGTGCGCTCAGGGTCTGAACGGCAGTGGCGGGCAGGCGTCGCTCGCCACGCACAGGCCCCATGCCGATCAACTGGCCCGTGCGGGCATACCAATCGACTGCGCTCAAGGCCAGTTTTAACTGGTCATCGCCCTTGCGCTGCAGGACGGGTTGGCCGCGCAGTTCCAGTTTCTCCTCTTTCAACCACACCAGGGCCCGCCTGGCGCTGAGGCGCAGATCCTCCTGGCTTGCCTGGGGACTGTGATCGATCACTATCTTCTCCTGACGGGGATACCAGCGCAGCCGCTGGGCCGTGATCAGCAGGGGTTTGGGGCCAAGCCTGACCAGCTTGGTCAGCCCCTCCAGCTGCACAACCTCGCCGTTATTGATCACCGTGCCGCTGGTGGCATTGAGTCGGTAGGCCGGCTGGCCCTTGGCGTAGATGGTGCCGCTCAGATCACGCGCTTGGGCAATTTTGCGACTGAGGTCGTATCGCGCTTCCGGACTGCCCAGCTCCCAGAGGGGCAACCCATCTGGACCCTTCTGCCGCAGGTTCAGAGAGCGGAACACAAAGGGCTGGGGGGGCTCCTCCTTGCCAATGGGTGGCTTGCAGCCGATCAACAACATGGACAACGCCGCAGCGCCTAGGGCCAGCAGCGGCAGGGTGGCGATCACAGGGGCGAATCCAATTCGAGTCGGCGCATCACCGGCTCCGGTTCGGGCAGGGCAAGCCCGGGCAGGAGCAGGGCCCATTGCTGGGCGGCCAGCCAGGGGGCATCCCCCGGGGCCTGGGCTGAGCCGTCTGAGCGATCGCTGTTCAGGGGCGGCAGGCCCAGTTGCTGCAGCATGCGATTGGAGAGCTCGGGCACGAGCGGGGCCAGCAGGACGGCCAGCCAGCGGCTGGCCTCCAGCACCGCATAGAGATCCTCCGCCACTGCGTCCCGTTGCCCCTCCAGTTTGATCCGTTGCCAGGGGGCTTGCTCGTTGAGAAAGCCGTTGGCTGCCACGGCCAGCTGCAGACAGGCTTCTGCAGCGGAGCGGAAATCGAGCCCCTCCAAGCCGTCGTTGACCTTCATGGCGCACTCCAGGGCGCAGACGGCGAGGGGATGGCTTGTGGCGGCTGCAGCACCGGCGGGGGGCACCGCATCGTCAAACCAGCGCCTGGCCATCGAGCTGGTGCGGTTGAGCAGGTTGCCGATCGTGTTGGCCAGGTCGTTGTTGACCAGGTCGAGGAAGCGCTGCTGCTGGAAGTCGCCATCGTCGCCGAAGGGGATGTCGCGCAGCAGATACCAGCGCACCGCATCCCGCCCGCAGCGATCCAGCAATGCCGCTGGATCGAGCACGTTGCCCAGGGATTTGCCCATTTTCTGACCCTCCCGGGTCAGAAAGCCGTGACCAAAAACCCGCTCCGGCAGCGGCAACCCTGCCGAGAGCAGCATCGCCGGCCAATACACGGCGTGGAAGCGGAGGATGTCTTTGCCGATCACATGCACCGCAGCCGGCCAGCCGCGGCTGAGGGCGGTGTCGAGGTCGGGTGCATCACCCTCCTCGAGCAGGGCGGTGATGTAACCGAGCAGGGCGTCGAACCACACATAAAAAGTGTGTCCCTCGTGGCCTGGCACAGGAATGCCCCAGGGCAGGTTCACCCGCGAGATCGAGAAATCGCGCAGCCCCTGCTTTACGAAGTTCTCCACTTCATTGCGGCGGCTGGCGGGCTGGATGAAGCCCGGCTGGGCGATCAGCGCTTCGATTTGCTCCTGATAGCGCGAGAGCCGGAAAAACAGATTCAGCTCATCGCGCCATTCCAGGGGGCGCCGATGGGTGGGGCACTCGGGATCCTGGGCCTCGTGGGGATCGTCTTTGAACTCCTCGCAGGCCACGCAGTACCAGCCCTGCTGGCGGCCTTCCACGATGTCGCCGTTGGCCTCCACCCGCGCAAAAAACTGCTCCACGATCCGCCCGTGGCGGGGGTCGGTGGTGCGGATCAGGCGGTTGTGGCTGATCTGCCAGCGCTCCCACAGCTCGCGATACTCCGCGCTGACGCCATCGCAGTGGGCCTGGGGGCTGAGGCCGGCCGCCTCGGCGGTGCGCTGAATCTTCTGCCCGTGCTCATCACAGCCGGTGATGAACACCACCCGCTCCCCCTTGAGCCGCTGAAACCGCGCCAGGGCATCACAGGCCAGCGTCGTGTAGGCGCTGCCCAGGTGAGGCTTGTCGTTGACGTAGTAGAGGGGGGTGGTGAGGGTGTAAGTCATTGGGCGGATCCTACGGAGCTGGGCCCGCAGCGTCAGAGCCTTTTTCCTGCGAGGCTCTTGCTGAATCACTTGCAGCCCCCATGACCCCATCGATCGACGCGGTGGACGTGTTGGTGTGGGGTGGCGGCACCGGCGGGGTGGCGGCAGCGATCCAGGCGGCCCGAGGTGGGGCGAGCACCCTGCTGCTCACCCCTGGCAGAAGGCTCGGTGGGATGGTGAGCGCCGCTGGCGTGTGCTGCCCCGATGGCAACGAGCTCACCCCCTGGCAGACGGGCCTCTGGGGTGCCTTTCTGCGGGAGCTGGAGCGGCGAGAGCCGGAGGGCCTCGATCACAACTGGGTGAGCTGTTTCAGCTACCGGCCCACCACGGCAGAGCAGATCCTGCAGGACTGGGTGAGGGCCGAGCCGAAGCTGCTCTGGTGGCCAGGCTGCCGGTTGCTGGAGGTCGATCGCGAAGACTCGCTGATCAGTGCCGTGCAGCTGGAGGTGGATGGTGAACGCCGGCGGGTGCGCTGCCAGGTGGTGATCGACGGCAGCGATCGTGGTGATCTACTGCCCCTGGCAGAGGTTCCCTTTCGCTTCGGCTGGGAGGCGCAAGAGCAATGGGGTGAGCCGAGTGCCCCAAGCGCCGAGCGGATCCGCACAGAAGCTTTCTTCCAGGAGCAACCGGTGCAATCCCCCACCTGGGTGGTGATGGGGCAATTGCAGAGCGATCGGCTGCAGGGCGATCCAGCACTCGGTATCAACACCAACGGCAAGCCGTCCCTACCAGCGCCGTTTGACCAGGCTTGTGAGGCCTTTGGGCTCGAGCGCACGATCACCTATGGGCGCTTGCCGGGTGGCCTGGTGATGCTGAATTGGCCACTGCATGGCAATGACTGGCACTGGGGGCTGGAGCGAGCCTTCAGCACCGATCAAGCCCATGAGGCAGAACTTTTTTACGACATGCAGGTTCACAGCCTGAGGTTTGCCGAAGCTTTAAAAAAAGCAAGTGGTGGTTGGCTTCAACTCGGCGATGCATTCCCCGCCGAATCCGGTAGCCCGGCCCCCTGGCTGGCAGCCATGCCCTATTGGCGAGAGGGCCGGCGGATGATCGGCCGACAAACCGTGATCGAACAAGATTTGCTGCCGGAAGCGGAGGGGGTCTCCACAGCTCTTCCGCCGCTGAATGAGGCCGGGCAGTTGCAGTCGATCGCGATCGGCAACTACGCCAACGATCATCACTACCCCGGGCCTGACTGGCCCTTGGCCCCGAAAAGCTGCCGCTGGGGTGGTCGGTGGACCGGCACTCCCTTCTGCATTCCCTACGGCGCGTTGGTGAGTGAAACGATCGCCAATCTGCTGGCGGCAGACAAGGCTTTCAGCACCAGCCACATGGCCAATGGGGCAACAAGGCTGCAGCCCTTGATCCTCAATGTGGGCCAGGCGGCCGGTGCGGCAGCGGCGCTGGCTGTTCAATCCGGAGTGGATCCCGCCGATCTGGAGGTGCTGGGGCTACAGCGTGCCCTAATCCATGATCCGCTCGCCCCAGCGGCGGTGGCACCCCTTTGGGATACCCCCTGGCATCACCCCCACTGGCGCGCAAGCCAGGAACAAGCCCTACGGCAAGGCCTTCCAGCCGAGGAGTGGAACGTCAACCCTGCCGAGCATCCGTCAAATCCTGGGGCCAACCCTCACGAACGGCTCTGGTGTGGTGCGCTCACCCCAGATGGGACCGGTGGTTTCAGCCTCACCACAACAGACGGTGAGAGCTGGCCAGTGATCACCTTGGAGCCGGTGCTGAACGGTTGGTTGCGGAATCTTGATGGGCCGACTCCGGTGGAGCTGATGGGCTGTCTCAATCCCTGGGGGCCTTGGCTGCGGGCCACGCGCTTAGCTAGTTGAAACCACCAGCCTCAGCTGATCGCGCAGCGAATCCACCTGCTGCACCCGCAACAGCAGCGCCTCGCCGGGCTGGGCGTTCTGGGGGCATTCGGCCGCTAGGTCCATGGCTAGATCCTCGATCCGCACCAGGCCGAGCCGATCCTGGGGGCGAAGCCAGCGCAGGAAATCAGCGCGCCACTGGCTGCTCTTGTGGGCTTCAAACCACACCTGCTGCCAGTGGCGCTGGTCTTCGCGGGAGATGCCGATGCCCTCGCGTACCGCGCCATCGAAGCTGTTGAGTAACTCCTGCAGGGCGTCCTGGCTGAGAGGCGTGCCGCCGCTCAGCTGTGCCTGAATCTGGCGTTGCACCACCAGATCGCCATAGCGCCGGATCGGCGAGGTGGCTTGGGCGTAGGCCGGCAGCCCCAGGCTGAAGTGGGGCGAGGCCTGGGTGCCCATCAGCCCGCGGCTCAGGCAGCGCTTGATCGCCGCAAAGCGCACCGCGCCATCGGGGAGCGCGTCGAGCTCCGCCTTCGGTGGCAGATCAGCCGGCAGCTGGCTGCGGAAGGGCAGCGCTAGGCCCTGCTCCACGCCGAAGCGGGCCGCGATCGCACCGGCCAGGATCATGGCCTCGGCCACCATCGCGCGCGACGGGCTGGGCTCACTGATCTCGAGCACGGGCTCTCCATCACGACTGCGAATCCGCCCTTCCGGCAGATCCATCAGCAGCGCACCTTGGCGAACACGCCACTGGCGGCGGCGATCGAGCAACTGATCGAGAACCGCCAGATCCCGCTCTTCCGGCGGCGCCAGGTCGATCAGATCGTCGGCATCGCTATAGCTCAGCCGGTAGGTGGGCATCACCCAGCTGCGCTGAATGCCATAGGCGGCAATGTCGCCCTCCTCACCCAGATCCACCCAGGTGCTCCAGGCGGCGCTGCGGATCCCGGCCCGCAGGCTGAAGGGCCCCGTGGTGAGACCCAGCGGGAACATCGGCAGATTGCCGCTGGCCAGGTACAGGCTGCTGCCGCGGCGCCGGGCCTCCAGATCCAGGGGTGAATCCACGCCCACCAGGCGGCCCGGGTCGGCCACATGAATCCAGAGGCGCAGGCTGCCGTCAGGCCGGCGTTCCAGCGCCAGGCCGTCATCGATGTCGCGGGTATCGTCGTCGTCGATCGTCACGCAGCGCTGGCCGGTGAGATCGAGGCGTTCGGCATCACCGGGCCGCTCCTCGTGGTGCAGCGCCAGCAGGCGCTGGGCTTCGGCCTCGAGCTCGGGGCTGAAGCCCAGGCTCCAGGTGGTGTTGCCCATCGACACCAGATGGTGGCGATCCCATAACCCCAGATCCACCAGCAGATGCCGCAGATCGCCACGATCGTGGCCGAGATGCAGGGCCGAGAGGCCCTGGCGCAGCTCAGGATCGAGTTGATCCAACTCCAGCTCGCCAGCCGCCAAGCGCTTCAATGCCTCCAGCGACTCTTGCTGCTCAGGCGGTAACAGGGCCGGATCCACGGGCTGCCGGGTGCGCAACAGCTGCTGCCATTGCTGTTGACGCTGTGCCTGCAGTTGTTTCAGCCGGCGCTCGCGTCGCATCGGCTTGAGGTCGGCGGCGCTGCGGGCCTCGATCTGGCCTTGCTTGAAGCGGAACCAAGCCTGCGGGCCCACCAGCTCCAGCCAACAAGCTGCGAGCTGGGCGGGCGTGGTGCCGCCGCACACCAGATCCGTGAAATCGCCGATCTCAAATGTCTCGCCTGATTCGAGCAGCAGGAGCCAGGCTGCGCCCCAGCTGCGCTTTGTGAGACCAGTCTTGGTGAGCTGCTCAGGGCTGAGCGCCCAAGGCAAAGCCCCCAGCCGCTGCGGTGCATCGGCACCAGAGGGCAGGGGGCAAATCAGCTCCAGCTGACGCTGGGGCAGCACGGATTGTTTGGCGTCGAAGCCAATCCGCAGACGTACTTTGCTGCCCTGAACAGCTTCAACCACCGCCAGCTGCGCTCCGCGGGACTCCTGAACGCCAACCAAATCGCCGGGATGGAACGCCGCGGAGGCCAGGGAATCAGCCCTCGGGGTTCACGAAGGGCAGCAGGGCGACGATCCGGGCGCGTTTGACCGCATTGGTGAGGTCCCGCTGTTGCTTGGCGGTTAGGCCCGTGAGCCGGCGAGGCAAAATTTTGCCCCGTTCGGTGATGAACTTCTTGAGCAGATCGACATCTTTGTAATCGATGGGATCGCCGGGCTTGATCGGTGAGAGACGTTTCTTGAAGAAGGAACTGGACATGGTTGGAGAGAACGGCGGGTGATGAGGTTCAGCAGTGGTGCGTCAGGCACTCACTTGATTTCCTTATGCACCGTGGAGGCGTTGCAGTGGGTGCAGAACTTTTTGAGCTCCAGCCGTTCGGTGGTGTTGCGGCGGTTCTTTTCGGTGGTGTAGCGGGACACACCGGGAGACCGCTTGGCGGGGTTGGACCGGCATTCGGTGCACTCGAGAGTGATCACGATCCGGACGCCCTTGTTTTTAGCCATGAAGGACGTTGCGCCGCTGATGCGTTGCGAAAGGACAAGAGGACACCTTACCTGCCGGCAGAACCGAGCTTGGGCCGATCCCTAGGATCGCCCCATTGATGCCATCGCTCCATGCGGGTCTCGCTCCAGTGGTTGCAGGAGCTGGTCAGCGCCCCTGGTCCAACCCTTCCTGCCGACGTGCTGGCAGAGCGCCTCTCGCTGGCTGGCTTTGAGGTGGACGCGATCGAAGATCTGGCTGCCCGCGCTGCTGGCGTGGTGGTGGGTTTCGTGCGCGATCGCACGGCCCACCCCAATGCCGACAAACTCAGTGTCTGCGTGGTGGATGTGGGATCTGCCGCCCCCCTGCAAATCGTCTGCGGCGCCGGCAACGTTCGAGCCGGCATCCATGTGGCGGTTGCCCTGGTTGGGGCAACCCTGCCTGCCGTCAGCCTCACCATCAAACCGGCCGAGCTGCGTGGTGTGGCCAGCAGCGGCATGCTCTGCTCCCTGGCTGAGCTTGGTCTGCCGACTGCGTCGGAGGGCATCGTCGTGCTCGAGGAGCTGCTGGCAGCCATCCCTCCCTTGGGCACCCCCGTTGGTCCGAGTTTGGGCCTCGACGATCAGGTGTTGGACCTGGCGATCACCGCCAACAGGCCCGATGGCCTATCCATGCAGGGTATTGCCAGGGAGGTGGCGGCCTTGGTTGGCGGTACCACCCATTTCGCCAGTCCAGCCGTTTCCGTCTCCAGCACCCCTCTGGCTGTGGCCGAGACGGACAGGGCCGCCATGGAGCAGGGAGGCCTGTTCAGCATCACGGGCCTGAGCGGTCTGACGGTTGCCCCTTCCCCCCCCTGGCTGCAACAGCGGCTGGAAAAGGCCGGGCTTCGCCCGATCAATAACGTGGTGGATATCACCAATCTGGTGATGCTCGAAACCGGCCAGCCCCTGCATGCTTTTGATGCCGAGCGGCTTGCCGCCGGCGCTGGCGGTGGCCCTGCCGAGGTCAGTCAGCTGGGGTTGCGCCAGGCCCATAGCAAGGAGGTGTGGCGAGGTTTGGATGGCACCCAGCACCAGCTCAGCTCTGAAGCCCTTGTGATCACCTACGCCGGCACCGCAATCGCCCTCGCCGGGGTGATGGGTGGAGCCGAGACGGGAGTTCAAGCCGATACGGTCACCATCTGGTTGGAAGCGGCCATCTTTTCCCCCCAGGCCGTGCGGCGCTCGGCCCGGAGCGTCGGTTTGCGCACGGAGGCCAGCAGCCGGTTTGAAAAAGGTCTGCCCCTGGAGAACACCCTGATGGCCGCCGACCGGGCGGTCGCCCTGCTGCAGGATCTCTGCGGCGCCCAGGTCACCGGACGCTGGCTGCACCAGCGTCCCCAATCGCCACCCCAGCCGATCTCGCTGCGGCGGGACGCCCTCCACAACCTGCTGGGGCCCGTCCAGCAGGACGGGGCATGGGCCGATCTCAGCGATGGCCGCATTGTCGAGACCCTCTCGGCCCTGGGTTGCTCCCTTGAGGAGCTGGACAGCGGGGCGGGTTGGCTGGTGACCGTGGCCCCATCCCGTTCGATCGATCTGCAACGGGAGGTGGATCTGATTGAAGATGTGGCCCGGCTGGTCGGTTACGACCAGTTCGCCTGCCATCTCCCCGATCCCCTCGAGCCCGGGGGCCTCGAGCCCAGCCAACTGGCGGAGCGCCGACTCAGGCGCCATCTGGTGGCGGCTGGATTGCAGGAGGCCTGCAGCTTGTCGCTGGTTGCTGCAGCACCCGGGCGGATCCCCCTGGCCAACCCCCTTCTGGCTGATTACGGCCACTTGCGAGACAACCTCCATGACGACTTGCTTGCCGCTGCCCGTCGCAACCTGCAGAGCGGTCAATCTGGCTTTTGGGCGTTTGAAATCGGCCAGGTGTTCGGCTCCGATGCCAACCCGTCTGGCCGCCAGATGCTGGTGGGGGTGATCAGCGGAGAACGCCGCTCTGAGCGTTGGAGCAGCAGTGCCAAACCCCATCCACCCAATTACTACCAGGCCAGGGGTGTCTTGCAGCAAGCCTTGGTGGCCTTAGCGATCCCCACGCAGGATTGCCCCCTGCCTGGTCATGCCCTGCTCCATCCAGGCCGTTCGGCCCAGCTCATGGTGGAGGGTCGGCCTGGGGGCTGGTTTGGTCAACTGCACCCCGGCCAGGCTGCGTTGCTGGACTTACCAGATTGCACCTATGTGTTCGAGTTGGGGCTCGATGGACTGCTGAACGCCGCTACGAGACGACAACGCTGGCTGCCCGGCTTCCAACCCTTCGCCACGGTGCCCGCTTCGGAGCGGGATCTGGCGGTTGTGGTGGCCGATGACATCTGGGCAGCCGACCTGCTCAAGGTGATCCGCAAGGCCGGGCAACCGCTGCTGGAGCAAGCCGAACTTGTGGACCGTTATGTGGGTGAACAACTCGGCAGCGGTCAATGCAGTCAGGCCTTCCGGCTGCGTTACCGCGACCCCAAACGCACCCTCACCGACCAAGACGTCGACCGGGCCCATGGGGCCATTCAGGCCGCGTTGGAACAACAGTTCGGAGCCTTACTGCGCAGCTGATCCCCGCCTCAGCACGGCCAGGGTTTCCACATGGCTGGTTTGGGGAAAGAAATCAATCGGTTGCAGCGACTCGAGTTGGTAGAGCTCCCCAGCCACCAGCTGGGCCAGGTCACGGGCCAGGGTGGCTGGATCGCAACTGAGATAGATCAGGTGGGCGGGGGGGCGTTCACGGATGGCTGCCAGGGTGACCGGCTCGAGTCCCTTGCGGGGGGGGTCGAGGAAGAGGGCGTCGCAGTGGCCCAGGTGCTCAGCCAGGCATTGCCCCACGACCCCGGTTTCAAAGGAGGCCCGATCGTTGAGGCCATTTTGCCGCGCATTGGTTTTGGCCTGAGTCACCGCTTCCTGGCTGAGTTCGATGCCATGCACATGCCAACCAGCCGCTGCCACCGGCAGGCTGTAGGTGCCGATGCCGCTGTAGGCGTCAACCATCACCCCAGTTGGCAGGTCGGCCAGGGCCGCCAGCACGAATGGCACGACACGCTCCGCCTGCTGGGTGTGCACCTGAAAAAAGGTGTCGGCCCCAATGCGCAGCTCCAAATCACAGAAGCGTTCCCGCAGCCAGCCCTGGCCGGCCACCACCCTGGTTTCCGGCCCCATCAGGGTATTGGTCGCTAGGGGTTGGAGGTTCAGGCAGACCCCCACCAGTTGGGGCCAGCGCCCCATCCATTCGTCAGCAAGAATTTCAATCCCATCGAGGTCGGGGTGGCTGCTGACCAGGGTGATCAACAACTCGCCGCTGTGGCGGCCGACCCGAAGAGCCAGGTGGCGCAGCCCCCCTCCCTCCCGGCAGTCCCGATCAACGGGCCAGTCACTCGCCTCCAGATCAGCCTTGAGCGGGGCGATCAGCGCGTCCAGGCGCGGATCCAGCACGGGGCAGTGATTCATATTGACGATGGTGTGGCTTCCCCTGCGGTAAAAACCAGCCCGCAGTCGGCCGTTTTCGCGGCGCTCCAGCGGGATGATGGCCCGGTTGCGATAGCCCAGACCATCGGCAGAGGCCAGCAACGGCGCAACGGGGTGATCCAGATGGGCGATACGCCGCATGGCGTCAACCACCTTCTGGTGTTTCCAGTGCTGCTGGCCCCGATCCTCGAAGTGCTGCAGGCTGCAGCTGCCGCAGTGCTCCGCCAGGATGCAGGGGGGCTTGCGCCGCTCCGGAGCGGGGGTCTGCACCGCTTGCAGCTCGGCCAGCCAGTGGCGACGTGCCTGATGGGTGAGGCGAACCTGAACCCGCTCTCCCGGTAGGGCGCCGGCCACAAACAGAACCCGATCCTCCAGCCGGGCCACGCCCTGGCCGTCATGGGAGAGACCGGTGATGGTCACTGCCACGCTGTTGCCGGTGGTGAGGCTGTCCAAGCGCGCTGGCCAATCCTTCACCCTACGCCGTGCGAAGGGGAGTTACACCTTCGTGCTTTGAGGCCTGGTGTCGCGGCAGAGTGGATACAGTGAAAACCGCGTGTGGTCGCTGCGATGAGCGTCGTTCGGGATCTGATCCTCCAGGCAGATGATCAGCTGCGCTATCCCAGTGGCGGTGAGCTGCGTTCGATGGTGGAGTACCTCAGCCGGGGTGCTGAACGGCTCAAGGTGGTGAAACAGCTGACTGAGAATGAGAAAAAAATCGTTGACGAGGCTGCCCGTCAGCTTTTCCAGCGCAAACCCGACTACGTGGCCCCCGGTGGCAATGCCTACGGCCAGAAGCAACGGGCCCAGTGCCTGCGGGATTACAGCTGGTATCTCCGGCTGGTGACCTACGGCGTTTTGGCCGGCAGCACCGAAATGATCCAGCAAATCGGCCTGGTCGGGGCACGGGAGATGTACAACAGCCTGGGGGTGCCCATGCCGGGCATGGTGGAGGCCATGCGCACGATGAAGGATGCGGCGACGGCCCTGCTCAGCGCCGAACAGGCTGCGTTAGCTGGCCCCTATTTTGACTACTTAATCCAGGGGATGCAGACCAGCACCTGAACCCAGCAGGACCCAACCCCAGCGCCCAGGTGAACGCAAGTCTCATCTGGGCCTTTTTATTGGACTGGTATTGTGTCTAGGGTGAGACGGTCCGGACTGGGTCGTGATGGCGTTGATAGCGATGGGGCCTCGTTTTGCGTACCTGCGTAAGACACAGGTACGCAAAATTGAAAAGCCAGGCTCAGGCTAAGTTTTTAAGCTGTGCTATCCCTCTGGACCTGGACACAACCTCGCTTTGGACTTGCCAAACTCCTTTGATCCGTCGAGGGCCTCAGAGGATGGGGCCCATTTCCTCGTCGGTGCAAATGAAACAACAGGTTTTTAAAGCTTCGTGGCCGGATTCAGGTCGGGAGCTCGGTCTAAATCCCGTAAAAACTCTTGGCGATTCAACTTGCCCCCCCCTGAATCCATGTAGTCGTATTCAAGTCTCATTCAGGTCTAGAAAAGCGTCTTGAATCAGACTTTTGCGACCGCGCCAAGGGCGAGCTTGGCTGGGCGGATCGGATGGATCCAGTCAAGCCCGCAGGCACTAACTGCTGAGACTTAGGCGACGAGAATCAAGACTGACGAGAGCCGCCTCGGCTTCGCGGGCACTTGATCGGACGACCTAACTGAGTCCCGTGCCGAGACCTTTAATTAGTCTCGAATGGGATTGTTAAGCGCTCAGGTGTTGCGATACAGCTCCTTGAGCAGCTGGTAGGCCTCATTCAACCGCCGCATCGTGTCTTCATTGCCGCCGGAATCCGGATGGTGGCTCATCGCCAATTCGCGATAGGCATCCCGTATCTCGCTGAGTTTGAGCCGGTGGCCCGGCAGCGTTGGCAGCTGCAGCAATTTCAGGGCCCCATGCAGCGTCATCGTGTGTTCCAGCGCTTGGAACGACGTTCCTTTGCGTCGCTTGCGGAATCGATGCACAAAACGATGAATCAATGTAGGCAGACGGACATCCAGGGTGGACGTACTGAATGGGTCTTCTAGAAGGCCGGCTATCACCATGACACGGCCAAAGTTGGCTGGTTCAACCGCCCAGTTGGGGGCCACATTTTCGACAACATCACAAGCGAGCGTCCAGGTAAAAAGACGGCCTTCGCTCTGGTCACTCAAGGGCCAGATGTCTTGCGCTAACCAAACCATCGCTGCCTCTAAAACGGCTTCATTGGCTGGTTTGCCGTACAGTTCGATCCAATGGTCTTGGGCTTTGGTAAGTGCCCTTTCGAGCGCCCCGCCCTCGAGGTGGGGGAGGAGTTCCACTGGGTTCTGCTCCTCTGCCCTCCGCGGCTGGAGGCTGCGTTTCAATTGGTCCGACTGACGTCTCACAAACCCAGGCAGATCAATGCCAACCTGGCGCGAATCCGATGGAGTTTTCCCAACTGTTTGCGGTAGGGGCTCTACCTCTTCTCGATCGAGAGCGAGATCCCCTGCCGCTCCCTTGGACATCAAAACCAGGGCGCCCTGTTCATTGAATGCTGAAGAGCCTGGCGCTGCAGTTTGGTGCTCTACCTGAACCGAGACTTGGCTGACCCCTGAATCGAAGCAATCATCGCTCGTATTTTGGTCTGTAAGCAATTCCTGCAACAGACGTTCAACGATATCTCCACGACTCCGTAAACCCCACTCAGCTTTCAAGGCATCAATTCTTGCTAGCAGTTCCACCGGAAGCTCCATACTGAAGCGGCGCCGTTGAAATTCCTGGTTTGGGGCCATTCCTAGCGGCCCATCAGGCCGCGCAGCATCTGTTGCTGAGCCTCCAAGGCCTGTTGATAGCGATCGTAGAGGGATTGGCTATTGGTGTTTGGCACAACGCCGCGATAACTCGGCGGAGGGGTCAAGGGGGGAATCAGGGGTGGAACCGGCGACAGCGGTGAGGCGGGCTTGAGCAGGATGGGATCCAGCGGCGGAGCGGCTTCCGTTACTTCAGGCGGGCTGGTCTGGGGCAGGGAGGGGATCGAACCGGCGGAATTGCGGGCCAATTCGATTTGGCGCTGGCGCTCTTGGAAGTTGGCCAGTTGGCTCGCCGGCAGGATGCTCAGGAGGTGGCCAGGGGTTGCATCAGCGGGATAGACCAGGCTGATTCTGACTGGGTTTGGTTGGCCAGCCCGCAGATTGATGGGGGCGATGGACAGGCTTTGCCCCGAACGCATTCCCACATGGACTTCCTGCAGGCCATCCTCCGTGCGGATTTGGAGCGAACCACGAAAGGCCGTAAAGGGTTTCGATGTCCCACTGGCGATGGGATGGCTCAAGACCAATTCATGGGGGCCTGAGCCCTTCAGATTGAGATCGACGTCGAAGCGCACGCCGTAGGTTCCCACGTTGTCGAGGGACGAGTCGAGCATGCGACTCGCTAAGGGGTTGACCTGCACGTCACGGGTGCCGAAGTGATGCCGATGGGTGCTGGTCAGGGGAGTGTGCAGCGGCCCTTGGGCATCCAGATCGTGACTGAGACTGGCTTGGTAGGCATCCCCAATCGCCACACCGCCAACCCGGGAAAAGACCCTTCTGTTATTAATGTCGGCGATTCGGTTCAGGTAGACCCGCCCTGGAGCCAGCCGTCCCTGGTCTAGGACCGCCAAAAGATCCCAATCGCTACTGGCTTCCTTGGCAGCCACCACGGCCATCTGGAAGGGTCCATCACTGTGTCCTTTGAGCAGGGCATTGGCGATTCCCAGGGCCGGCAGCTGGGTGTGGAACAACACGATGCGACTGCGGGCAGGAATGGTGATCTCTTGGGTCAGTTTCTGATCGAGTCGGCCTCGGAGAACCTGAATGGCCGTTGCATCGCCTGGCCCCGTATTCCACGGCCTCGGCCCCAGCGGCTTGACCCCCATCTTGAAATCCTGCAGGTAGGGCGCCTCAAAGCTGTTGCGAACCGCTCCGTTTTCAAATTTCACGTGCACCGCTCGCCCACCTGGATTGATCAGGATCAACGCCAGGGTGAGTTCAGGTCTCCGCGCCGTGCGAGACAGCTGCCCCCGGTTGGGAGGGAAATACTTGTGGTGCATGTGCACCCCAAAATCGCCATTGAAGGTGTATGAGGCGTTGCGCAGCGGTTGACCGGTCTCGGCCGCATAGGCGTAACCAGGGGCGGTGTTGATCAAAATCCCAGGCCCTTCCACCTCCTCGGGCTGGTTGGAATGGAGCACGGGCACCTTGTTGAAGCTGCCGTTGAGCGGGCGAGCTTTCTGCCCGGCCATCAGGGCCACGTAGGCAGTCGCTGGGCTGGCCGCAAAACCGATGCCGCCTAGGGCGAGTCCCCAGGCAACCAGAATGGTCAGATGCTCTTGGGGGGATCGGCGGCGCTGGTGTCGTCTCAAACCGAGGATCGATTGGCTCTTGGTTGGAGCAACTTTGGATGTGCTGCCCGATGCATTCTGGCTCAGGCTTGGGCGGATAAACCCTGGGACACGCGAGCGGTGTTTCATGGCCATTTCTGGAGGGGAAACACGGCACTCCGGCGACCGCTCAGGCTGGCTAGAACCAGCGGATCTCCACCACTTTCTCATGTTTCCCCCTTTTGGCTGCTGCCAGGCTGGTGATGAAGGCGGCCCCGCCAACAGGCGGCGTCATCAGCAGCGCAAGCTACACATGCTCCAGTTCTGGCGCGATGGCGTCGAGCGTCAGCTGGCTGCGCTCAATGCGGCGATCAGCACGCTGGAGTCGCAGATGCAACGGGATGCTGCAAGCCAGAATGGCTAAACCCCTGCCGTAACTCTGCCAGGCCGCGCTTGAGCCGCCGTTGCACGGTCATCGGGCTCACCTTCAGCAGGGCTGCCGTGCGCCGGTAGGTCCAACCTGCGATCACCACCTGGTGGATCACCCGGCGGACCTCAGGCTCAAGCCGGCTCAGTTGACGCTTCAGGTCCCTCTGCTGCTCCTCTAGCTGCTCTTGCGCCATCAGGTCGGCCGCGCTTGATGGGGGCTCGAGCGCTTGCTCGGCCCACGAGTCTGCCGCCGTGCCCTCCAGCCCCAACGGCCTCCCCATGGCCAGTCCCCGTTGCAGGTCTTGCCATTGGGCATCGGTCAGTTCGAGCGCCTGGCGCAGATCCTCCGAGCTGGCGTTGCATCCCTTGCTGCTGGCCCATTCGGCCCGCACTTGACGCAACTTGTCCTGCAGCTCCATCTGACGACGCGGCAAGCGCACCGCCAGAGCTGAATCCCTGAGGTAGTGCAGGATCGCACCACGGATGTGGGGTCTGGCAAAGGCCTCGAAGGGTGTCAGGGTTGTTGCGTCAAAGAGCTCGGCGGCCCGCAGCAACCCCAGCAGGCCTACTTGAACCAGATCGTCAATCGGTTCCGGGCAGCGACGGCCGTAGTGCACGGCAATCGGCGTGACCAGGCTGCGGTACTGGTTGACCCTGGTGTTGCGTTGGTGAAGGTCCCGGTTGGAGGACCCAGGTGTTGTTCGCTTGTTGGCTTTGGCTTGGTCGGACATCGGAGGCATTGGTCTGGAGACAGGGGAGTGGATCCCCTCGCTTTCCAAACAGCCCCAGCACGACCCCATCCCGCAACCGTGAAACTACGGAACGCTGTTCTGGACGCACCAGAGCCCTAGAGCGGCCCTGGTTCCGGGCTGGCCACCGCCTGCAGCAGTTGCCAGGGTCCCTGGCTCTCCAGCCAGGGCAGATCGGAGTGGGGCGTAGCGAGCAGATAGCCCGCAAAGCCCAAGGCATTGATGCTGAACCCGGCGCAGTGCTCGCGGGAGCGCCGCACGGTCAGCAGCCAATCGTCATCGAACAACAGGTTGTAGGGATGCAGGGGCTGGGGATCGCGCCCCGGGGACCCCAAGCCCAGCTGTTCAGCGTGGGCCTCGTACAGGGATGGGAGGTCACTGCAACCGATCGGATCATGGCGTTGGCTGATTCGAAAGGCCCATGACCAGTCCCGTTGTTGGAGCTGGGCTCCCCAACGTGCCGCCAGCGGGCAGCTTTCGTCTCCAGCCTGTCTGGGCAGCAGCTGCAAATGGCGGTGGGGTTGGCTGGCGCCGGCTGCGGCGCAGCTGTTGAAAAACCACAGACCGGCCATGTCAGCCGCCATGTGGCCGACGGCTCGCCAATCCTCTGCTCCGATCCAGCCTGCCTGGGGCTGCCAGCCTTGGGTGATCAGCAGCAGATGGCCAGCTTGCACCGGGTATTTGTTGAGCAACACCACATGGCTCTCACCGATCCGATCCACCTCCAGAGCTGGTTCCCACGGCAGAAAGGGGTTGGGCTTGGGCCCCCCTTGGCGCAGGTGCTTGGGCGTTTGACTCACCAAACGCCGCAGGACAAACGGTTTAACACGGGGGTGGTCAAGCACCTCGGTGGTCAGGGGCACCAGGGCACCCACCTGGGCGGCTGCAGCCGAGCGCTGCAGCGCCCGCCGCCAGAGCTGCTCAGCCCGCACCGGCCTTGAGGCGTGCCAGCGAAGCGCCCTGGTAGTAGTGCCCCAGGATCTGGTTGTAGCGGAAGCCCTGCTGGGCTAGATCCTGGGCACCATGCTGGCTCATGCTGGCGCCAAGGTGGCCGTGGGCCTCCAGGCTGATCTGGCGATTGGCTGCATAGAGGCTTTCCACAATCCCGCCCTGGTAACTCAGGATCAGGCCGGCGGTGCTGGAAGCCGCTGCTCGGGTTCTGGCGTTGCTGCGGTCGAGTCCTTTGTAGGCCTGCCAGCGTGTGGTGTCTCCGAGGTGCCAATGGCGGTTGGCTGGCCTGGCCATGTGCGCCAGGGCGTAGGAACGGGCGGCTACGGCCTGCGCCCGCAGCGCCTCCATCGACCAGCTGGTTGGCATCTCGGCCCCAACCACTGCGGCGATGTACGTTTCGAGGCCCAGATGGTTCACCACTCGGAGCCCCCCCGACTCGCGGATCAGCCGCAGCCTGCCGCCATAGGGCAGGCCGTTGACCAGCAGGGCCGACCCTTTGGTCTGCAGCCAGGCCTCAGAGCTGGTGCTGCTCCACGTCGCGAGCGAGACAGCATCGCCAGGTCCGCCTTGCTGGAGCAGGGTGCCTTGCCGATTGACCAGCTGCCAGGCCCCGGTCGCCGAGAGGGTGGGGTTGGCCCCCGCGGTGAGCAGGGCGACGCGAATCTCGAGATCGACCGGCGGGCCGGCTTCCGGTTCAACCAGCCCCAGATTGGCGGGCGCTTGATTGGGGGCTGCTGGCGCCGAGCGACGGGCCTCCAGACGCTTCAACTGCTCCGCTCCGGCGCCCGTGTCCACTGGTGGGGGCGGGGTGTCGATCAGGGCATCGAGCAATTCTCCATGGGCCGCCCCATAGGGACGGGGGGCCATGCCTTGGGCCACAAAGCCAACCGAGATGGCCACCACGGCCATCGGCGCCACCAGCATCAGCTGGCGTCCAGCAGGGAAGCCCAGCAGCCTGCGCCCGAGCCATCGCTTTGCAGATGCAAGGTGCCGTTCCACAGGAGATGGCCGGTGCCGCTGAGACGGATCATGCCTGAGGATGCCAACGCACAGACCATTCCGCCAGGTCGTGGCGAACACTGCCAGCCGACAACGGAGTTGCGGCCTAGGCGCTCGATCCAAAATGGTGCGACCAGGGCGTGGGCCGAGCCGGTGACAGGATCTTCGCCAATGCCCAGGCCTGGAGCAAAGAAGCGCATTTGGTAGTCAGCCGGTTGCCCCAGCACCGTGGGGCGCTCGTCTGGAGGTAGGCAACCGCAATCGGCCATCACCACCAGGCCGGAGCGATCCTGCGGTTCCAGGTCTGCAGCCAGGCCGACCATCTCCGCCAGGGGCGCGTTTGCGGGTACCAATGCCACCCGGTAGCCCAACTCAGATCGCCAGTACGCCATGGGGCTGGCCCCGAGTCGCTCCTGCAGGAGGGCCTCGAGGCCTGGCGATGGCTGGGCAGGGATCAGCCCCCCGCTGGGGAGCACGATCTGGCCCGCCTGGCTGGAGGGGCCGAGCACGGCCTCCAGGGGGCCGCTGCGGCTGAGCAGCTGGCACTCCTCACCAGGGCCAAGCTGTCCCCAATGGCCCAGGGCGAGCAACGCCGCCAACGTGGCGTGGCCGCACAGGGGCACCTCACAGGTTGGGGTAAACCAACGCAGGCACCAGCGCCCCTCTTGCTGGAGAAGGAAGGCCGTTTCCGACTGGTTCAGGCTGCGGGCAACAGCCTGCAGGCCCCGATCACCCAGGGGCCGATCAAGCAACACCACGCTGGCCCCATTGCCCCTGCATGGAGCGTCCGCAAAGGCCTCCACCAGTACCGCCGGTAGGGCGGTGATCACTGGCTGCCCGCCTCCGGCCGCAGCCCCCGCTCCATCAGGGCCCTCACCGCTTCGGCAGGGGTAATCGCCCCATCCAGAACGCGCACCACCTGTTCGCAGATTGGTAGGTGCCAGCCGTGACGGCCGGCCAGCTGCAGGGCGGCCCTGGCCGTGCGGGTGCCTTCGACGGTCGCCGCAATCTGCCCATAGGCCTGCGCTTCGTTGTGCCCCTGAGCAAGCAGGAGGCCACAGCGGTAGTTGCGGCTCAGGCTGCTGTTCGCGGTAGCCAGGAGATCGCCCAGACCAGCCAGGCCATAGAGGGTGCTGGTGCGACCACCCAGCCCTTCGAGCACCACCCCGATTTCTGCCAGCCCGCGACAGAGTAGGGAGGCCTTGGCATTGGCACCCAGGTTCAGGCCATCGGAGATGCCCGCAGCAACCGCCATCACGTTCTTGAGGGCCCCGGCAGCTTCGGTGCCGATCGGGTCGGTGTTGGTGTACAGCCGCAAGCCTCGATCGCTGAGTTCCCGCTGCATCGCCGAGGCGAGCTGGTCATCACGGCAGGCCAGCACCGAGGCAGCCGGGAGTCCCTGGTGCACCTCCGTGGCCAGATTGGGACCACTGAGCACCAACAGGGGCGCATGGGGCACGTGGGCTCCCCAGAGCTGGGTTGGGGTCGCCAGTTGGAGCAAGTCTAGCCCCTTGCTGCAACTGAGCAGGGGCAGACCAGCTGGCCAGTGGGGGGCGAGCTCGACTGCCAGGGGTAGAACCCCCGCCATGGCTACCGCCGACACGACCAGATCCTGGTCAGCCAGAAGGCCGATGGCAGTGCCGCCCGAACGCCTGGACCAACCCACCACATGATGGCCTTGGGCCTGCCAGCGCTCCTTCAGAGTTTGTCCCCAGGCTCCCAGACCCAGAACGGCAATGCGTAGGCCCATCGAACCAAAACCATTGGGCTGACAGCCCTGCCATCATGCGACAGCGGCGATGGGCTCATGGCGCCTGCTGGATCAGGGATGGGTGCAATGCCCGAAGCTTGGCCAAACTGGCGCGGATCGGCGTTGGTGGTTGGCTGCGGCGGCATTGGCCAGGCGCTGCTAGCGGCCATTGGGCGCCGGGCTCCCCAGCTCCAGCGCCTGGGTGCCTCCCGCCAGGATTGGCGCAGAGGTCAGGAACACCGTTGGCTGGGCACCCATCACTTGACGCTGGAGCTTGGTGACGACGCCAGCCTGGCCAACCTCCGGACCAACCTGGAGCCCTGGCCACCCTTGCGTCTGGTCATCTACACCGCCGGGCTGCTGCATGGTACGGGCCTCCAGCCGGAGAAACGGCTCAGTCAGGTGAGCCGGGCAGCCCTGGAACGCAGCTTTGCGGTGAACGCCTATGGGCCCCTGCTCGTGGCCCAGGCGGTCGAGGCTTCCCTAACCGCTGATCAACCCTTTCACTTCGCCAGCCTCTCGGCGCGCGTCGGCAGCATTGGTGACAACCAGCTCGGCGGTTGGTACGCCTATCGCGCCGCGAAAGCTGCCCAGAACCAGCTGCTGCGCACCCTCGCCCTGGAATGGCGCCGCCGCCATCCGCAGGGATGCGTGAGCCTGCTGCACCCAGGGACAACCGCAACGGCGCTCTCAGCGCCCTTCCAGGCCGGCGTTCCCCCTGGGCGCCTGTTCACCCCGCAGCGTGCGGCGGACCAGCTTCTGGACGTGCTGGAGAGCCTCCGTGCAGAGCAGAGCGGCCAGTTCTGGGCATGGGACGGTCTGCCGATTGCTTGGTGACCCTGCTCAGGCTGCGTTCTCCTGCAGCAGGGCCAGGGGAATGAGCTCCAGTGTGGAGGCCTCGGTGGCCTCGAGCCGCACCGGTGGGGCCATGCCATCTTGATGGGCTTCGAGCCAGCGGGGTGCGCAGACGCACCAGTGGTCGCCAGGCTTGAGCCCGGGAAAGTCGTAGGCCGGGGCCGGGGTGCTCAGGTCGTTCCCCTGGGCCTGGCTGTAGCGGAGGAAGGCCTCGGTTACCACACAGCAAACGCTGTGGCGGCCAAGGTCAGCGGCGTTGGTGTGGCAATAGCCATCGCGATGCCAGCCGGTCATCGGCTGGCAGCCGCAAACCAGCATCGGCTCCCCCAACACGTTGAGACCTGGGTTGTTGGGCTGGGGAGAGGGGTTCACGGGCTGGGGGATTCGGCCCTGGGGCTGGTGTTGGAGGGCCAGTTGGACCCTACCCAAAAGGCAACACACCCGCACAAAGTGGCACCGGATGGTTGACGGAATCCGGGGGGTAGGCGTTAAAGGTCGAAGAGCGCGTTTTTCCTGTTGTTCAGCGCGGCCCCCTTCATGAGCTGGGAATTCACCGAAGATGCGGCCTTTCTGGCCCTCTGCGACGCCTACAAAGAAAGCGGTGAACCCTCCGCCATGGAATTCCTCGCCCATGGCGAAGGGGCATTCCATTTCCAGGAGCTCACCCAAAACGCCGCCGGCGAGGGCATTGATCTCAGCGATTCAGCCAACCTGGAGGCGTTCCAACAGGAGGTGATTGATGCTCTCGAGGAGATGTGCAGTTGACCTGGCTGCGTCGCTGCTTTCAGCCGTAAAAAAAGGCGATCTCCTTGGGCTTGAGCCCCTCCCAGCCTGCAGCCTGTAGACGGGCATCCAGGTCCAGCTGGTCAAAGTGCTTGGAGCCTGTCTTGACAATGCGGTTGCGCATTGACTTTTTCACACCACTGCGGGCCCGCTGACTTTCGAGCTCCATCACTTCGGTGTAGAGCGCAACCATCTCGGTGGGAATGGGGCTGCCGTCAAGATCGATGCCTGAAGCGATCGCGGCATCAACACCACCCGGGCCAGCAATGGCCATGGCAAACCTGCAAAGGAATCGCCAGATTAGGGGCAAGGCTGCTCGTCGATCCAGTCTTTCGTCAGGCCGAGAAGTAGCGGGCCTGGCTGTGCAGGGCAACCAAGGCAGTGGTGCTTTGCTCCGGATCCAGCTGGTCGCTCTCATCCATTGACAGGCCGATGCGGTCAGCACCCAACCACAACAGTTGTTGACGGGAGTCGCCCACGTTGGGGCAGGCGGGGTAACCAAAGGAGTAGCGGCTGCCTCGATAGCGCTGGGCCAGCACATCCCTGAGCTCGATTTCTGCTGGATCTGAATAGCCCAGTTCCCTGCGAATTCGAGCATGAACCCACTCAGCCAGGGCTTCGGCCATCTGTACACCTAGGCCGTGAAAATAGAGGTAATCCGTATAGTGATCGCTCTTAAAAAGCTCCTGGGCAAACTGGGTCGCCCTCTCCCCCATCGTCACTGCCTGCATCGGCAGCACATCCGTTGGCGTGAGGGAACCATCGACGCCAACGCCCAGATCCCGATAGAAATCGGCGATGCAGTAGCGGTTGCCCGAACGTTGTCGTGGCAGTTCGAAGCGCCCCAGCTGCCGATCGGGCTTGACCGGGTCGAATACAACCACGGCATTGCCGCTGCGGCCGCAGGGGAAATAGCCATAGGCCACCCGAGGTGACAACAGGTTTTCCTCCAGGCAGCGCCGCATCCAATGGCGCAGAACGGGTTCTGCCTTCTCGGCCAGCATGGCCTCATAGGCTTCGCGGCTTTGCTGTTGGGTTTTGCGCAGCTGCCACTGGCCGGCAAACAGGGCATTGCGGTCGAGGTAGGTGAACACATCGGCCAGATCGATCTGGTGCTCCAGCAAAACCTGCGCGCCCCAGAAGGGCGGCTGAAGGCCCGGCTCCTCAGGCACCTTTTCGGAGCGATGGGTCAAGGCTTCGCCCCTATCGGCAGGGGCTGTTCCATTGCCGGCATTGTGGGCTTGTGCCGGTTCCGCTGCAGGGGTGATGGGGGCTTCGGGAGCGTCAGGAACGCCGATGCCCAAGCCCTCGGGAATGGCACCGGTGAAACCCTGGTGGTCGTCCCATTCGCCCGCAGCCTTGGCCTCCACGAGGGCATCCATGAAGCGCAGATCAGCAAAGGCATCCCGGCCGTAGACGACCTGGCCTCGATAGGCCGCCCGGCAGTCGCCGTGAACGAAGCGGGGGGTCAGGGCCGCACCACCCAGAATCACTGGGACGGTGATATTGGCCTGGTTGAACGCCTCCAGGTTGTCTTTCATAAAGGCGGTAGACTTGACCAATAAGCCACTCATGGCGATGCAATCAGCCTGATGGTTGCGTTGGGCTTCAATAATTGACTCACAGCTTTGTTTGATGCCAAGATTGATCACCTCATAGCCATTATTCGTGAGAATGATATCGACAAGATTCTTGCCAATATCGTGCACATCACCCTTAACAGTAGCGATTAAAAACTTGGCCTTCGCAGAGCTTTCACCCTCGACGATCTCCATGTGGGGCTCGAGATAGGCGACGGCGGCCTTCATGGTTTCGGCGCTCTGCAGCACAAAGGGAAGCTGCATCTGGCCGGATCCAAACAGTTCCCCAACCACCTTCATGCCATCAAGCAAGAAGGTGTTGATGATCTGCAGTGGAGGGTAGCTTTGCAGGGCTTCGCCCAGGGATGCCTCCAGCCCTAGACGCTCCCCGTCGATGATGTGTTGCTTCAGCCGTTCTTCGACCTCCAAATCGGCCAGGGATGGCCCTGAAGCGCGGGCCTCCTTGGCACTCACCCCTTCGAACAGGGTGGTGAGTTCGGTCAGGGGGTCGTAGGTGCAGATGGCTCCAGGTTGGTCGGATTCGAAGCGGCGGCGGTCGTAGATCAGATCGCGACACACCTGCTGATGCTCTTCGCTGATCTTGACCAGGGGCAAAATTTTGGCGGGACTGATGATGGCGGCGTCCATGCCAGCTTCGCAGCAGTCATGCAGGAAGACGGAATTGAGCACAATGCGCGCCGCGGGCGAGAGGCCAAAACTCACATTGCTGACACCCAGCACCACATGCACGCCCGGTAAATCGCGCCGGATGCGGCGGATGGCCTCCACGGTTGCTGCACCATTGAGGCGGTCTTCCTCAATTCCTGTGGAGATCGGCAGGGCCAGCGGGTCGTAGAAAATCTCATGGGCCGGAATGCCAAACTCCAAGGCATGGCGATAGGCCCGCTGGGCAATCGCAAACTTCCGATCAGCCGTACGGGCCATGCCCTCCTCATCGATCGTTCCGATCACAACGCCTGCGCCATAGGCCTTGGCCAGTTCCAACACCTTCAAAAAGCGTTCATCGCCATCTTCGTAGTTGGTGGAGTTGAGAATGCACTTGCCCCCAGCAACCTTGAGTCCCGCCTCCATTTTTTGCCATTCGGTCGAGTCAAGCATCAGGGGTAGGTTGACGTTGGTCACCAGTCGGCTCACGAGTGCGTGCATGTCCCGTTCGCCATCCCGACCGACGTAGTCGACGTTGACATCGAGCACGTGGGCGTTTTCTTTGACCTGGCTCCTGGCCACACCCACCAGGCCATCCCAGTCTTCCTCGGCTAGCAGTTCGCGAACTTTTTTACTGCCACTGGCGTTGAGCCTTTCGCCGATGATCAGGAACGAATTGTCCTGCTGGTAAGGCGTAGTGCCATAAAGCGACGCTGCCGACGGCTCCACCTGGAGCAAGGGGCGTGCATGGCGGTTCTCGGGTGTGCGCACCGGCCTGGGGGCGGGTTTGAGTTCGGCTACGAGCTCCGCGAGGGCATGGATGTGTTCGGGTGTGGTGCCACAGCAGCCACCAATCACCTGCACCCCCAGGTCTTCCACGAAGTGCATCAACTGCAGCTTCATCTCGAGAGGGGTGAGGCGATAGTGGGCAACGCCGCCGATATTTTCAGGTAAGCCCGCGTTGGGAATGCAGCTCACCACGAAGGGACTGACCTCACTGAGATAACGGATGTGCTCCTTCATCTGCTCCGGACCCGTGGCGCAGTTCAGACCGAGCACATCGATCGGGAAGGGTTCCAGAATCGCCACAACCGCGGCGATATCCGACCCCACCAGCATGGTGCCGGTGGCTTCCATCGTCACGCTGACCATCAGCGGCCGGCGCTGGCCCGTTTTGCTGAAGGCCGCCTCGATTCCTTGGAGCGCTGCCTTGATCTGAAGAACATCCTGGCAGGTTTCGACCAGCATCAGGTCGACGTTGCCCGCCAAGAGGCCTTCCGCCTGCTCGGCGAAGGAGGCCTTCATGGTGTCGAAGTCGACATGCCCCAGGGTGGGCAACTTCGTGGTGGGGCCCATCGAGCCCGCCACAAAGCGGGGCTGGTCAGGGGTGCTGTAGCGATCGGCCATCTCGCGGGCCAGCTCGGCGGCCCGTTGGTTCATGGCGAAGCTCTGGCCGGCGATGTCGTATTCCGCCAGCACCAGTGAGGTGGCCCCAAAGGTATCCGTCTCGATCACATCACAGCCGGCCTCGAGAAACTGCCGGTGCACCGCCTGCACCACATCGGGCCGGGTAAAGACCAGATTCTCATTGCAACCTTCCAGGGCTGGTCCACCGAAGTCATCGGGTCCCAGGTCCATCTGTTGGAGTGAGGTGCCGGTGGCGCCGTCAAAAACCAGGACCGGCCGTTCCGCACTGTGAAGCCGCTGAAGAAAATCCACGCCGATTAGGTGTCCACCCGGACCCGTGTCACCCAGGCGTTATAAGCGGGATCCCGACCTTCTGTGATCGCCGTCAACCGCTCCCGGATCGCCGACATCACAGGCCTCTCAGGTGGCATGTCGGTGCTCTCCACCCGACGCACGGGCGTGACTTTTGCGGCTGTTCCGCTCAGGAACACCTCCTCGGCGACAAACAGTTCACTCTTGTCGACCGGCCGCTCCAGCACCTGGATACCCATGGCCCGCGCCAATTCGATCACGCTGGCTCTGGTGATGCCTTCGAGAATGTCCTGGTCCACGCTGGGGGTAATCAGCACCCCGTCGCGCACGAGGAAGAGGTTCATCCCACTGGCTTCGCTCACCTTGCCGCGGCTGTTCAACAGCAGGGCCTCATCGAAGCCGCTCTTGACGGCTTCGGTTTTGGCCAGGGAGCTGGTGATGTAGGCGCCGCTGATCTTGCCCCTCAATGGTAAGGAGCGGTCCTCCTGGCGGGTCCAGGAGCTGATTCGGCAGCTCACCCCTTCGGGTGAGAGGTAGTCGCCCAATTCCAGGCCGTAGATCAGGAAGTCTGTCTCGATGTTGTGGAGCCGCGGCGCGATGCCGAGATCGCTGGTGTAGACGAAGGGCCGCAGATAGACCGGACAGGTCGGGCGATTGGCCCGCAGGAATGCGCCGATCGCCTGGTGGATCGTCTCCTCGCTGAGTTCGGTGAGTAGCAAACGGGCGCTTTGGCTGAGCCGGCGGGCATGGCGATCGGCGCGAAACAGCAGAATCTCGCCAGGGTCACTGGGATTGGGCAGGGCCCGCATGCCGCCGAAGGCGCCAGTTCCGTAATGGAGGGCGTGGGTTGCCACCGACAGGGTGGCCTCTGCAAACGGCACACACTTGCCACCGAACCAGGCGAAGGGCAGGAACTGGTGCATGGAGGAGGCGGAGCTGGCAGTGCAGACGCGACGGCTCATGGTCGCCCTTTGATCTTCTCACTGCAACAAGCAGGATGGGCCCATGCATCGCTTGGCGTCGATACCGGGGGGGAGCGGGCTGGCCGATGCGGGTGCGCTTGTGGAGCAGCCAGCGGCACCGGTGTTGCTGCTCAGCAGTGCGGACACCGACCTGCTCGCGATCGACCAGCTGCTGGCGCGCGAACCCGGGCTGTTGGGTGCGGAATTGCGGGGCCTCAATCTGGCGGCACTGGCCCACCCGGCCCAGATTGACCACTACCTCAGCTCCACGGTGCGTCATGCCCGGCTGGTGGTGGTGCGCTTGCTGGGCGGCCGGGGACACTGGAGCTATGGGCTCGAGCGTCTGCGGCAATGGGCGGTGGACCTCCCGGAGCGGCAGTTGCTGGTCTTGGCCGGAACGGAGGAGGAGGAGCTGGGCTTGGCTGCGCTGGGCACGGTCTCCCCCCCTGTGACCATCGCCCTGGCCCGTTGCCTGCGGGAAGGGGGCGCCGACAACCTGCGCCTGGTGCTGGTGACCCTGCGAGATCTGCTGGTCGGTCGGTGCCCGGCACCACCGGCGGCCCAAACCCTGGCCGATCCGCTCCCCCACGACTGGCGCCAAGAGCCTGGTCCGCGGGTGGGGGTGGTGGCCTATCGGGCTTTGTTCCAGGCCGGAGATCTGGCCCTGATGGACGCCACCCTGGCGGCCCTGCGCAAAGCCGGACTCAGCCCACGGGCCCTGTGGGTGAGTGGACTGCGTGATCCAGCTGTTCAGAGTGGGGTCGCCGATCTGTTCCTGCGCGAGGGCGTTGAGACGGTTCTGTGCAGCACTTCCTTTGCCTCGGTGCAGTTTGAGGAGGCTGGCCTGGGGGCACCGCTCTGGGATCGGTTGGGGGTGCCTGTGCTGCAACTGCTCTGCAGCAGCCAACCCAGGCAGCGCTGGCAGGCCAGCAGCATTGGACTGGGACCGATGGACCTGACCTTGCAGGTGGCCCTGCCGGAGTTGGATGGTCGGCTGACCACCCGGATTGGCGCCTTTAAGGAAACGGTGGGCGCCAGTGGCCGCCTCGCTTCCGCCCTGCAGAGCTTCCAGCCTGATCCAGAACGGCTGGGCTGGATTGCCCAGCTGGCGGCCAATTGGGTCACCCTGCGCCAAACAGCCACCGCCGAGCGTCACATTGCCCTGGTGCTTGCCAATTACCCAACCCGCAACAGCCGCCTTGCCAATGGGGTGGGGCTCGATACCCCGGCCTCAACCGCCTTGATGCTGCAGTGGCTGCTCCAGGACGGCTACACCTTGGGACCTGGCCTTCCGGCCGATGGTGACGCCCTGATCCAGGCCTTGTTAGCGGGCCGGAGCAACGATCCAGAAAGTGGCCATCGACCAGCCCTCGACCACTTGCCTTTGGCCGACTATCTGAGCTGGTATCGGCAGCTGCCCGCCGAGGCCCGGCAACGATTGGAGGCGGTGTGGGGCTCGCCAGATCAGGATGCTGGCCTGCAGAGGGGTGATGGGATCCCACCAGGTTTCAGCATTCGGGGCCTGCGGTTTGGAAACGTGGTGGTGTTGATCCAACCCGAACGGGGCTATGACCGCGACCCAAGCCTCAGCTATCACAGCCCAGAGCTCCCTCCTACCCACGCCTACCTGGCCCAATACCTCTGGCTGCGGCAGAGCTTCAACAGCCAAGCGGTGGTCCATGTGGGCAAACATGGCAACCTGGAATGGCTGCCCGGCAAGGGCCTGGGGCTCAGCGGCGACTGCTTCCCAGAGCTCGCGCTTGGTCCCCTACCCCATCTCTATCCCTTCATTGTCAACGATCCTGGTGAGGGTTCCCAGGCCAAACGGCGCAGCCAGGCCGTGATCCTCGACCATCTCACCCCCCCCCTGGGCCGGGCTGGCTTGCACGGGGAGCTGCAAGTGCTCGAGGTGCTGCTTGATGAGTATTGGGAGGCCAGCCAGCTGGGCAGCCAGCGCGCAGTGGGCTTGCGCCAGCGGCTGGCCGACCAGCTTGACGGCTTGCAACTGCCGCTGGGCAGGGCCGAGCAGCTGGATGCCCGACTCGATGCTGCCGACGGCTACCTGTGCGAACTCAAGGAGGCCCAGATTCGCCTCGGGCTGCACACCTATGGAACGTTGCCGCAGCAGGACAAGCTGGCCGAGTTGCTGCTCTGCCTGGCCCGCTGCCCCCTGGCAGATCAACCCGGGCTCACCCAAGCCATCGCCATGGACCTGGGGCTGGGCTTTGATCCTTGGGCCGATGGGGATGGGCTTGGCTTGGATCCGGCCGATCAGCAACGGCTCGCCAACGCCTTCTCTGGGCCGCTGCCCCTGCGCACCGGTGATGGAACGGCCCTGTTGGAGGCCAGGGCCCTGAACCTGGTGCGCGGGGTGCTGGCTGGCGAAACGCAGGCTCCTGGTGGAGCGGCCGAGGCCCAGGCCATGCAGCATCTTCGGCAGGTGTTGACCCCCCGCCTGTTGGCCTGCGCTTCGGCCGAACGCGACGCCTTTTTGCGGGGGCTAGCCGGCCACAGGATTGCGGCCGGACCCTCCGGGGCCCCCACGAGGGGACGCCCTGACCTGCTGCCAACGGGTCGCAATTTTTACAGTGTGGATCTGCGCGGACTACCGACGGAGGCCGCTTGGGACCTGGGCCGCCGCAGTGCCGAGTTGCTTTTGGAGCTGCACCTTCAAGAGCAGGGAGACCACCTGCAGACCCTCGCCCTTTCGGTGTGGGGCACGGCGACGATGCGCAATGGTGGTGAAGACATCGCCCAGACCCTGGCCCTGCTTGGGGTTCGACCGATCTGGGATGGTCCCACCCGGCGGATGGTCGATCTTGAGGTGATTCCCCTGACCCTGCTCGCCCGCCCGCGGGTGGATGTGACCCTGCGCATTTCTGGACTGTTTCGGGATGCTTTCCCCCAGCTGGTCGGCTGGGTTAACCGGGCCACCGACCTGGTGGCCCGTCTCGAGGAATCGGAGGCAGACAATCCCTTGGCTGCCGCCTGGAGGCGGGAGGGTGACAGCGCCCGGGTCTATGGCTCAGCCCCAGGCGCCTATGGAGCCGGCCTTCAGGGGCTGATCGATGGTGGGCACTGGGAGGCGCGCAGCGATCTGGGCGACGCCTTCCTCAACTGGAGCGCTTGGCGTTACGAAGGGCAGGCCGGTATCGAGGGCAGGGCCGATCGGGCCGGCCTCGAACGGCGCCTGGGCGCCGTCCAGGTTGTGCTGCACAACCAGGACAACCGGGAGCATGACCTGCTCGACTCTGATGACTATTACCAATTTCAGGGGGGATTGAGCGCCGCAGTCGAGCGCGTCGCCGGTCACCGTCCAGCCCTTTGGTTTGGAGACCATTCCCGCGCGGCCAGGCCCCGGCTCCATCGGCTCGAGCGCGAATTTGACAAGGTGTTGCGCAGCCGTGTGCTCAATCCCCGCTGGCTTGAGGCCATGCAGCAACACGGCTACAAGGGTGGCTTTGAAATGGCGGCCAGCCTCGATTACCTCTTTGCCTATGACGCCAGCACCGACCGCGTCCCCGATTGGAGCTATGGCGCCATCTGTGATCAGTGGCTAGGGGATCCCAAGATTCTGGCCTTTCTGGAACGCTGCAACCCATGGGCCCTGCGGGACATGGCCGAGCGGCTGTTGGAAGCCCATCACAGGGGTCTTTGGGAAGGGGCATTGCCAAACCAGCTGGAGCACCTCAGCCAGCTGGTTTGGCACAGTGAGGCTCAGATCGAGCAGGGCTGATCACCGGGGCTGGCCTGATAGGAGCTGGCGAAGCTCAGCCGTTCAGATCGCGCACCATCTGCTTAAACGGATCGATTGCTCCTGCCTTACCGCTGGGCTGCGGGCTGGTTTGGGGTTGGGACGGGGCCTGGGCAGCGGCGGCCTGTTCTTGCTCCTGTTTGATTGCCGCCGGCCCACCAGGCACGTTGACCCCAAAGGCTGAGCCTTTTTTGCGTTGGTCGAGCTCGGCCGCCGACATGGTTTGGGCAAAGGTTTTCTTGACTGGCTTCGGAATGCCGCCGCTGAGGTCAATCGTTTCCGGCTGCGCGGTGACGCCGCCCAAACCCTCCGACCTCTTTTCGAGCTTGGCCTCCATGGAAGCGACTTCCGCAATCATTTCCTTGTTGCCCGGGCTATCCGCCGTGCCAGGGAAGGTGCGCCGAATCGTGTTCGATCGCCGCATGAAGTCGACATTGCCCATGCTGCTGGAGGCATCGGCGTCGAGAAAGAAGCTCTCCGCCTCCTTTTTGGGCTTGGCGGGAGGCTTGTTGGCGGGGGTGCCGCCCAGGGGTGCAAGCAGGCGATCGAACAGACCCATCGACTGGCAGGTGAAGGCTCCATCCAACCCTAGCGGCCGTGAAGGGACAAGCCATGGCTATCGGTGCCGCAACTCATCAAAAGGCCCCGCTGCCGCAGCTCGGAGGCGATCGCCTCACACACCACTGGGGTAGGGGTCCATTGGTCGTTTTGCTGGTAGTCGTACCAGGCTTCGGCCCCATCGAAGCCAAGCTGGTCTGCCGCACTGATCAGCCACTTGAACGGGATCCGATAGCGGGCGGGGTGGGCCAGCAGCATCAGGGCTCCAGCCTGCCGGCCAGCCTGCAAAACCGCCTCGGCCCGCAGGGCTGGGCCCACCGCAGCACACCCCTGCAGGTAGGGCTCCAGGCTGGGGTGATCGTCGCCAAAGCCCAGGGCCAGCACATGGACCAGGCAGCCCTCCAGCAGACAGCTGATCTCCACACCACGCCAGAGCTGCGGCACCGGCTTGCCCTGATCGGCTGCAGCACGAAAGACCTGGGCGACCGGGCCATGGGCGGCGGTGCTGTGGTGGTCGGTGATGGCCAGGTGCTCCAGCCCTAATGTCAGGGCCCTCTGGCCCAGCTCCTCGGCGGCCAGGCTGCCATCGCTGAAGGTGGTGTGGCAGTGGAAATTGACCCTGCCCGGGCAGCAGGCGGGCGTGATCTGCTCCAGCACCACCCGCAGCGGGTGGGCGGTGTGCCGTGGCGAGCCTGCGCTAGCCATTGGCAGCCAGGCCTTCAGAGCGCAACCGCCGCCAACGGGCATACAACTGGATCGAGGCGGCCATGAACACCACCAAGGCCACGATCAACCAGGTGGCGGCACCTGTTGGGAATTGGTTCTTGAACACCACCAGCATCACCACGAGCACCAGTAGCAGGGAGGGCAGCTCATTGAGGGCGCGCAGCTGTTTGGCACTCCATTGGCAACTGCCTTTGTCCAGCTGGCCCATCAGCCTGTAACAGAAGGCGTGGTAGGCCAGCAGAATCGCCACCACCGCCAACTTGGCGTGCAGCCAGCCTTCCTGTAGCCAGGCTGGATTGAGCCACACCAGCCCCACGGCGCAGACCACGGTGACCACCATCCCAGGGGTGGTGATGATCCCCGCCAGACGCCGTTCCATCAGTGCGTATTGATTCTTAAACGCCTCGCTCAGGCCGGTTTCGAGCTCTTCGGCCTCACGGTGGTAGATGAACAGCCGCACCAGGTAGAACAGCCCCGCAAACCACACCACCACGCCGACGATGTGGAGGCTTTTGAACCAGAGGTAGGCCATGGCAACAACTGGGCTCAGTCCAGGCTAGGTCCAGCTCCTTCCGCCCATTGGCTGGCTGTTGCGCGAATCGCGACCAATGCATCGGCTGCCATCTTGTCCAGTTGCCCCATCACCAGGGCCATGCGGGGATTGCCGCGCAGCAGCAGCTGGTTTCGCGCCAGAAAATCCCAATAGTGGACGTTGAAGGGGCAAGCATCCTCGCCGACGCGCTTTTTGGGGTTGTACCGGCAACCCTTGCAGTACGTGCCCATCCGGTTGATGTAGTTGCCGCTGGCCGCATAGGGCTTGCTGGCCAGCAGGCCCCCATCTGCAAACAGTCCCATCCCCAACACGTTGGTCTGCATGACCCAGTCGAAGCCATCGATGAACATGCGCTGGAACCAGGCCGTCAATGCCTGCGGGTTGAGGCCCGTAATCAGGCCGTAGTTGGCCAACACCATCAGCCGCTGGATGTGGTGGGCATAGCCCGTGGCCCTGATCTCCGCCAGCACCGTATCCATGCAGGCCATGCCGCTGATGCCCAGCTCCTCAAGCCACTGGGGCAAGGGTCGCGTGGCGCCGAAGTGGTTGTGCTGGGCGTAATCGGGCCCAAACCACCCATACAGGCCATGGGTGTATTCACGCCAGCCCAGGATCTGACGAATCACCCCTTCGAGACTGGCCAGGGGGGTTTGTCTGGCCAGCCCCGCCTGCTGGAGCCGCTCGATGACTTCCCTGGGGTGGAGCAGGCCCAGGTTGAGGTAAGGGGACAGCAGGGCATGCCAGAGCGTTGGTTCACCGGTCACCATCGCGTCCTGGTAGGGCCCGAAAGCATCCAGGCGCGTGCAGATGAACTGCTCCAGCACCTCGAGGGCCTGGTTGCGGGTGACCGCCCAGCCAAACGGGCGAACCTGGCCGGGTAGGCCTGGAAGCTGCTCCACCTTGCTGATCACCGCTGTCGTCATCCCATCCGGCTCGAAGCGCAGGGGCTGGGGGCCTGAGAGTCCTTTGGCTGGCGTCTTGCGGTTGTCGTGGTCATAGTTCCACTGGCCGCCGAGGGGTTGACCATCGGGATCGAGCAGCACACCGAATCGCCTCCGACCCTCCCGGTAGAACAACTCCATGCGCAGTTGTCGATAGGGCCGAGCCCAGGCCGCGAAATCATCCTGACCCCAGAGAAAGGCGTTGGAGGGATGCCAATGCAAGGGCACCGGCAAGGCCAACTGGTCAATGGCGTCGCGAAACGGCCGGTCCGCCGGCTCCATCAGGTGAATGGCTTCGATGCTGTGCTCGCCGATCCAGTGCAGTAGCGCCCCACGAAAGCTCTCCGCCTCCAAATGGTCGACGCTCCAGCCCTGGTCGCGCAACTCGGCAGCAAAGTGGCGCATGGCGCTCCACACAAGCACCAGTTTCTGGCGGTGGTACTTGCGCCTGTGCAGCACAGAGCTGCTCTCAACGAGCAGGACCCTGGCCTGCCGCGGGGCGTGGGCCGCCAGGGCGGCCTGATCACGGCAGAGCTGGTCGCCCAGCACCCAGATCCCAATCACTTGGCTGGGCCCTGGGCCATCACTGGTGGAAACGCGGATCGGTTTCGAGCCAACGTTCAAAGGCGGCCAACCCCTCCACCAGAGCCCAGAGCCCGAGTCCACAGGCGATCACCCCGCCGATGGCCAGGGCGACGGCAAACAGCAGCGGGATCGCCGCCAGCAGCACCAATGGGATCACCAGCACAGCGCCCAGGGCAGCCAGGGCGAGAATTGGAGCCACCAGCGCCGATGGCGCTCCTCGGGGGTGACCAACCTGAATCGGGCGGAACGGAGCCATGGCGGCCTGGTAGGGCAAGACAATGATTCTGGTGCCTTGGGCCCGCTTGGGCTAGGACTCGCCAGCCAGCCGGCAGGCGCGACGGGCCACTGCTGCAGCGTAGCCCCGCTCCACCGGCCCATCGAGGGGACTCAGCACCCCATTGCGGCAATCCACCACAAGGCGTTCGTGCTGGCCGCGCTGGTCGCCCACTTTCAACCGCAACTGCCAGTGGTGCTTGGCACTACGGCTGATTTCATCGCCGCAGACCGGACCCACGCAGATCCCCGGAGCCCCCAGGGCAGGACCGGTTAGGGCGGGTGCCAGCAGCAGGAGCAGGGCCAGCACCAACGGCACGATCAGCAGGCCAGCCAGACGCTTCAACCGGCTAACTCCCCAGCATCTGGCTCATCGGTGGGGTGGAAATAGTCCCAGATTTGCCCGGCCAGGGCCGGACCGACCCCCGGCGCGGCGGCGATAGCGGCGGCACTGGCCAATTGAATCGCATCGATCGACCGAAAATGGCCGAGCAGCTCCTTGACGCGCTTCGGGCCCAGGCCTGGGATATCGGAGAGACGGGAGCGCTTCATTCGATCACTGCGCTGCTGGCGGTGGAAGCTCACGGCGAAGCGGTGGGCCTCATCCCGCAGGCGACGCAGCAGTTGAACGCCCAGCTGATCGGGTTCACTCTCCAGTGGCAGCTTTGCCCCCGGCACAAAGATCTCCTCCCTTTGCTTGGCGAGGGAGCACACGACCAACTCCTCCTGGAGATCCATTTCCCGGAGGGCCTCCATCACCGCCGAGAGCTGCCCTTTGCCACCATCAATCATCACCACGTCGGGCCAGTCGTTGAGTCCCCCGGTGTGCAAGGTCGTGTTGCCGGCGCGCCGGACGGCCATCAGATCGGCCCCCTCGGCTTTGGCTTGGGCCCAGCGGCGAAAGCGGCGGCGCATGATTTCTGCCATGGCCATGAAATCGTCCGAGTGGCCAGCGCGAATCGAGCTGCTTTGAATTTTGTACTTGCGGTAGTGCTGCTTGGCGGGCAACCCATCGATGAACACCACCTGGGACGCCACCGCATCACTTCCCTGGATGTGGCTGATGTCGAACCCTTCGATGCGGCGGGGCGGGGTCGCCAGCTCGAGCAGCTGGGCGAGATCTTCGGTGGCCAGCAACTGCTGCTCCGCACCGCGCTGGGCCCGCTGTAATTCGTAGCTGGCATTGCGCTCCAGCAGCTCGACCAGGTCGGCCTTCTGCTGGCGCTGCGGCACGGCCAGCTTCACCTTGCGGCCGCGGCGTTCGGCCAACCAATCCTGAATCAACGTCTGCTGGGGCAGGGGGTGCTGCAGCAGGAGCTCGGGCGGAATCTCGAGGGCCTCCACCTGGCTGTAATGCTCCTCTACAACGCGCTGCAGGATGCGGCCTGGTTCCAGGGGATCGCCGTCGGCACCGGCGGCGTCAGCCGTAAACCCCAACCGGCCCACCAACCGGCCAGCGCGCATCTGGAACAGCTGGACTGCAGCCAGCCTGCCATCACTGGCCAGGGCCACCACATCCCTGTTGGCGCTGTGGCCGCCACAGGTCATTTTCTGATCGGCGGTCAGGGTGTCGATGCCCTGCAGTTGGTCGCGCACCCGGGCGGCGCTCTCAAAGTCGAGACGCTCGGCATAGGTGGCCATCTGGCGGCGCAACAGCTCCAACAGTTCATCGTTGCGCCCCTGGAACACCATGGCCACCTGGCGCAGGCTGCGGTGGTAGTCCTCCGAACTGATTTTCTGCTGGCAGACCCCCGGGCAGCGACCGATGTCGTAGTTCAGGCAGGTGCGCTCGCGGTAGAGCGGTTGGGGCCGCTGCCGGAGCGGGAAGACCCGTTTCACCAGGCTCAGGGTTCGACGCAGCAGGCCCACATCGACATAGGGACCGTAAAACCGATCCAGGGGTGAGCGGAGGCGCCGCCGCCTGGTAATAAAGATGCGCGGGTAGGCCTCACTCCAGGTGATGCAGAGGTAGGGATATTTCTTGTCATCCTTGAGCAACACATTGAAGTGTGGCTGGTTTTGCTTGATCAGGTTTGCTTCGAGGGCCAGGGCCTCGGCTTCACTGTCTGTGACGATGAATTCGATTTCACAGACCTGGCGCACCATCAAGGAGATGCGCGGGCTGTGGCCGTGGCCACTGCCGCTTTGGAAGTAGCTCCGCACCCTGTTGCGCAGCACTTTGGCCTTGCCGATGTACAGGATGCGGTCCTCAGCGTCGCGCATCAGGTAGCAACCCGGTTCGGCGGGAACCTCCCTCAGCCGGCCCTTGAGACGTTCCGGTTGTTGCAGCAGGGGCAGCGCCAACTCAACCGCCGTACTGCCAGCCCGTGCTGCCCAGCTCGAGGGCGGGGCCATCGCCATGCAGGGTGGCTGTCTTCACCTCACCGACAAAGACGGTGTGGTCACCGTGGGCAACCTGACCCACCAGCTGACATTCCACGGCGCCAATCGCATCGCTGAGAATGGGCAGACCCAGCTCCCCCAGGCTGAAGGGGGCGGCGTCAAAGCGGCCACCAACGCCCTTTTGGGGTTTGAAAAACACGGCCGCGAGGTCCTTTTGATCGGCCTTGAGCACGTTGAGGCAAAATTTGCCGGTGCGTTGAATCATGCCATTGCTGGTGCTGTCGGCCCGTACCGCCATCACCACCAGGGGTGGGTCAAAGCTCCCCTGGGTCACCCAGCTTGCGGTGAAGCCGTTCACCTCGTCACCCTCGGCCACACCGCAGATGAACACACCGTGGGGAATCTTGCGAAGCAGGGTTTTCTTGGCTTCGGCGTTGAGCGTGGCGGTTTGGGCCATGGTGGCTGGGGCACCCTGGGGCGCGGGAAACTCAACCAACTCTAGAAATCCAGCCGCCCCTCACCGCCCCCTTCCATGCGCGCCCTCTATCCAGGCAGTTTCGACCCCCTCACCCTGGGCCACCTCGACCTGATCGAGCGGGCCGCCCGACTGTTCGATGGCGTCACGGTGGCCGTGCTGCAAAATCCCAGCAAGCAGGCTTCCTTCAGCCTTGAGCAGCGTCTGGAGCAGATTCGTCACGCCACGGCCCACCTCCCCTGCGTCGAGGTCGGCAGTTTTGATGGGCTCACCGTCGATTGCGCCGACCGCAGCCGTTCTGCAGTGATTTTGCGGGGGTTGCGGGCGCTGAGTGACTTCGAATTTGAGTTGCAGATTGCCCACACAAACAAGAGCCTGGCGCCGCAGGTTGAGACGCTCTTTCTGGCCACAGCTGTGCAGCACAGCTTTTTGAGCAGTTCGGTGGTCAAGGAGGTGGCGCGGTTCGGCGGCGATGTGCGTCACATGGTGCCGCCGGGAGTGGCAGAAGCCCTGGGCAGGCTTTTTAATCGGTCAACCGCTTAGCACCTCCCCATGACCGAGGCCACTATCACCGCCTTCGATCAACTCGACCAACTTGAAGAGATCGTGCTGGAAGGCAGTCGCATCCCCTTCAGTGGTGGCCGGTTGGTGAACGAACAAGATGCGATCGAAGTTCTGGACACCCTGCGGGATTCCCTGCCGAAGCAATTGGCCCAGGCCGTGGAGCTGATCCGCCAGCGGGAGGAGTTCATCAACCAAGCCCGCCAACAGGGCGAGGAAATCATTGCGTCGGGCAAGCGGGAACGGGAACAGCTGATCAACAGTGCCTCGATCCGCCAGGAGGCGGAGCGCCATGTGGCTGAACTCCGGGAGCAGGCCCGCCAGCAGTGCGAGCAGCTGATGCTGCAGGCCCGCAACCAGGTGGCCCAGACAGAGCAGGAGCACCAGGCCCGCATGGCCCAGATGGAGCAGCAGTTTGCCTCCCGCCGCCAGCAACTGGAGCAGGAGAGTGCCGAACGCAATCGCCAGTTCCTCGACCAGCACGAGCGCAACCGCCAACAGGCGATGGGGGAGCTGGAGCAGATCCGCCAGGAGGGGGTGCGGGTTCAGCGGGACAGCCAGGCCGAGGCCGAGCGACTCCAGAACGACGCGTTGCAATTCCGCCAACAGACCCAGCAGCAGTGCGACACCCTTCTGGCCCGCACCCGTCAGGAAGCCGGCGCCACCGAAGAGGGTGCCAATCGCTACGCCGAACAGGTGTTGGGCGAGCTGGAGGGCCGGCTTAAGGAATTGAGCCAGGTGGTGTTGGGAGGTCGCCGGGAATTGGTGCGGCTCCAGTCGCCAGAGACAATCACCCCGCCCCCGGCCACCGACCTCACCGTCAGCCGTCGGCGCCGGCTGGCCAAAGGCCTTAAGCAGATGGCCGGCTAGGGGGGGCAGAGCCTGGTGGTTTGGGCCTCCTGCAGGACCTGACCGATGGTGCTGTTGGGTGAGCTGGCACCGTTGCTGATCGCACTGACATAGCGGGGGCCTTCGGCTGTGACCAGCACGCCACTGATGGCCCGAACCCCACTGATCGTTCCAGTTTTGCCATAAAACTTGCCCTGAAGAGGGGTGCCGACGTAGAGGTTGCGCAGGGTGCCCCGCTGGCCTGCTACGGCCATCGAGGCCAGGTAATCCCGGCTGTAGGGGTGATGGTCCATGCGCAACAGCAGGGCAGCCAGGAAACGGCTGGTGAGGCGATTGGCCCTGTCCAGCCCACTGCCATCGGCGAGCCGGACACCCTGCATCGGCAATCCTTGCTGCAGCAGCCAGAAGGTGGCCTGTCTCGTGGCCTCGCCCAGATCCCAGCTGCTTGCCCCCTGGCGCAACAACACTTCCGCTGTGAAATTGTGGCTTTCCGTGTTTGCCAAACTCAGCAGGTTGTGCATCGGGGCGGAGGCTTCCTTGTGCATCAACACCGCATCAGCCGGCAGGGGTAGGCGGGCCGAGACCATCGACACCTGCACCTTGGAGCCCTGCTGAGCCATGGTTTTTTGCAACAGGCTCTGGAGCCGCGAGGGGGGATTCATCACCGCCTCATGGATGGCATTGGACGTCAGGGCCAACCTGGTGATGGGGGCCCCATAGGCGTAGTAGCGATCGTCGGGGTGCCAACCCTGGGGCCACCAGGCCTGGCGTGGTTCTTCGGCAATCTGCAGTCGCACCAGCGATGGCGCCTCGCCGCTACTGCCGCCCGACCCCATGGCCAGCTTGGCGAAGCGTTGCAACTGGGGCAGGGCCAGATCAGGGTCCCCCTCGCCGGTCAGCCTGAAACTGCCGTCAGCCAGGCGCCACAGCTGGGTGTTGAGGCGGTAATCGGTGCCGAGCCGGTCGAGGGCGTAGGCCGTGCTCACCAACTTCTGGTTCGACGCAGGGATCCTCGGCCGGGTGCCATTGAGGTCGGCCAGCAACCTCCCCTGGGAGTCGGCGATGCTGATGCTCCAGACCGACGCCTGGCCGGCCACCGTCGCCAGCAAGCGCTGCTGCAACGCAGGGCAGCTCACCTGGGTCTGGAGCTGGGGCAGGCCAACCGGAGGGGGTGCTGCGGGCATGGTGGCCAGCGGGGCTGGCTCCAGGCCGGAGGCCGATACGGCCGGTCCCTGCTGGGCGACTGCCCCTGCAGGGCAGAAGGCTGCAGCCGGCACGAGCCAGACGGCAATCAGGCAGGCGGTGGTGAGGCGGCCCACTTCAGTTGCCCCCGATCTCGAGGCCAGTCACCGTGCCGCTCACCCTGTATTGCTCCCCCTCGATTTCGACCGGGGCGCCGATCTTTAAATTTTGGTTGCCAAACACAACGCCCCCGCCACTCCTGCGGCCCTGGCCCTCGAGCACAAAGCGCGCATCGAGGCTGCCCAGGTTGGCCTGGTTTGGATCCGCGGCAGTCACGACGCTGCCATTCGGTTGGACGGCCACCAAAAGCCGTTGCAGGGGCCGCACCTGCTTGACCACCACTGAACCGTGGGGTTGGTTGCGAATCACGATGGCCACCTTCCCCTCCCGTTGGACAGACTCCAGCAGGGCGCTTGGGTTGGCCACGGGGATCCCCCGCACATCCACCAACACCGTTACGGGAACGAGGGCTCCGGTGGCCTTGGCCAGGGTTCCACTGAGTTTGGGGCTCCAGATCACCCCGGCGGCGGCGATGACAACGGCAGCGGCTGCGGCCCCATCCACCAAGCTCCAGGAGCGGCCGGTGGGTTGGGCAGGACGGTCACTCTTGAGGGCCATCGGGCACAGCGCGTTCGAGGCAGTGTACGGAGGTTCGCCGGGCCCCACCAGTGAGGTCAGAACCACCCGTTGAGTTAGCGGCGCAGTCCTTCCAGAAAGGCGTCGATCACCTTGAGGTTGGCGTTCAGGCCCAGGCCAGCCTCGCCAGCCATCGCCAGGGCCTGTTCTTCGAGGTCGGGCTTCTGGTCGAATTCGGCCACGCGCCGATAGCCATCGGGATCTGAGCGGTAGAGCTGCCATGGCTTGGGGAAGGCACGGCGCAGGGCTCCCTCCCCTGTGGGGAGAAGGGCATAGGCCGTTTGCAATTCCAGCAGGAAGCCCTTGCGGCGTTCCCTGGCCACGCTGCCGATGCCGATGGCCGCATCCTCGAGGCTGGCATTGAGCAGCACAACACAACCCCGATGCAGGGCGCAGACCTGCTCCACCGCTTCGTAATCGGCGGGTGAAGGCGTTAACAGCAGCAGCACGCCATCGCTGCCACCATCGGCCTGCTGGAGCCGCATGTGGTCCCGGAGGCTGGCAATGTTGGTGGCCCAACCGGGGGCGTCACGCTGGGCCAGCGCCGTGGCACCGGCATCGGCACACAACAGCTTGGGGCAAGACCCCACGCCGCTGAGGGCCGCCTGGAGCCGCAACGCCACGGGCAGGAATCGCAATCCCTCGAAGCGCAGCTCCACGGTCCACAATCCCTTCTGCCCAGCGTCCAGTGCGGCTCTGATGGCCTCAAAGGCTTCAGCTTCAGCGCTGCGCAGATCGGCGGGAAGCATCCAGTCCAGTCCGTTCAGCTGACCTTAGGGGGGCCTGGCTGATGGTTCATCCCATCGTGTTGACGCGCCCGCTGCAGGGCAGCCGCAACCCCGGCCAGATCCTGGTTGCTGTGCCAGGGGCCGAGGCTGAAACGAACGCCGCTGGCAGCCTTGGCATCGGCATATCCCATCGCCCTGAGGATTGGGCTTGGGGCCAGGCCCGTTTGGCTGGAGGGCTGACGGCTGCTACAGGCCGAACCACTACTGACCGCATAGCCCTGCCGCCAGAGCGCCCGCACCAGGCGCCGGCCGGATAGGGGTTGGCCGTCGGGCCCATCGACCAGCAGGCTGAGGTGGTGGGGCAGCCTGGGTGGGGCTTGCGGATCGCGGGGATCCGGGCCACTCAGAGAGGTTCCCTCCAGCTGGAGTAGCTGGTTGAGCAGCGCATCGCGCAGTCCTGCACTCGGATCGCCCCCACCATGGGCCCGTAACCGTTCGTCGCAGAGCTCCAGGGCACGGCAGAGCCCCGCCACCAGGGCCACAGATTCCGTGCCACCGCGCCGGCCGGCCTCCTGACCGCCACCGCCGATCAGCGGTTGGAGCGGTAGGTCAGGGCGGATCAGCAGGGCCCCGATCCCCCTTGGCCCCTGCAGTTTGTGGCCAGCCAGGCTGAGTAGATCGACGGGCAGCGCGTTGAAGTTGATCTGGCGGTGGCCAATCACCTGAACCGCATCGAGATGGAGGAGCACGCCGGCCTTTCGGCATCGGCTGCCAATCGCCTCAATCGGCTGAATCGTGCCCACCTCGCTCTGGCCCCAGATGAGTGACACCAGTCGGGTTGGCGGCACCAACCATTGCTCCAGTCGCTCCAGATCGATCACACCGAGATTGTCCACGGGTACCGTTTCGACCTGCCAGCCCCGTTGTTGCAGTTGGCTCGCGGCCGCCAGGGTGGCCGGGTGCTCCACCGCCGAGATCAACAGCCGTCCAGGCCCGATCCCGTTCGCCCCGCCCAGCAGGGCGGTGTGAATCGATTCGGTGCCGCCTGAGGTGAACAACACCTGCTGGCTGGCGCACCCCAACAGTTCGCCAATCCGTTGCCTCGAGCGTTCCAGTTGCTCGGCTGCTGCCAGTCCGTAGCCATGCAGGCTGGATGGATTGGCCCAGGCTCCCGCCTGGGCCGCCGCCATGGCCTCCAGCACCTCTGCGGCCGGCGGGGTCGTGGCACAGGCATCGAGGTAGTTCGCCCAAGCAGATGGCACCGGATTAGGCCAGATCGTCTGGCTGGACAGCCAGGCGTGCCTGGATGCGTGCGGGGAGCGAGTTCGTGGCCAGGGCTACCAGGTCATCGAGGGAGTGGCCCTCCAGCAGGGCCGCCACCCGGGCCCGCGCCTCGGCGGATGCGCAGGCCTCAGGCCGGAGGCAGCCCTGCACGCAGGCGCTGGCGCAGTCGAGATCAGGCTCGATCTGGCTTGGCTGTGCAGGGGGCTCGCCCCACAGTTCGGGCGTGACGACTCCATCGAATACGGCAACTGCCGGGCCGCTCATCAACAGGTGGCCGGTCTGACCATCCCACTCAATCTCCAGGCTGCCCCCGGGGAGGTCGAGTCGGGCGGAACGCTCAGCCAGGCCCAGACGATGGGCGACGACCAACGTGGCGCAGGCACCCGTGCCGCAGGCCAGGGTTGGTCCAGCTCCCCGTTCCCACACGCGCATCACCAAGTGATGGGGGCTGAGAACCTGGACAAAGTGCACGTTGGTTCGCTCTGGGAAGGCTGGATGCACCTCAAGGGCAGCGCCGAAACGGTCGAGATCAATGGCTGCCACATCCGGCACGGGAATCACCACATGGGGATTGCCCATGCCAACCGAGCCAACCTCAAATTGGCAGCCTGCCGCCGTGATGCGACCTTGGGCAATGCCCGCCGCCCCCAGGTTCAGGGTTGTTGGAATGGCGGCAGGCTCGAGAAAGGGAGGTCCCATATCCACCCGGATGGAGTCGCCCGGCCCCAGCTCGGGAACGATCCTGCCCGCCAGGGTCTCAACCTGCCAGCGACGCCCGACATTGTCGCCATCGCTGTCGGCCAGAAATTTGGCCAGGCAACGGATCCCGTTGCCGCACATCTGAGGCTCACTGCCATCGGCATTGAAGATCCGCATCCGCAGCTCGCCATCGCCCTGGGGGGGCAGGGCCAGGATGATTCCATCGGCCCCAACGCCGAGGCGACGGTTGCACAGCCGTTGAATACGCTCTGGTGTCAGCTCCGGGTTGGGCTGCTGCGGGTCGGGGAGCCGCCGATCAAGCATGAGGAAATCGTTCCCCAGGCCTTGGTATTTGCTGAACTGGAGCACGATGGAAGCCAACGCAGCCATCCACGAATCCTATGCAGAGCTTTTTCGAGAAGCAGGCGGCGGCTCTCGATACGTCTCAGCCGAGCATTCGCCATTTGCAGGATCTGATCCGCCACAAGACGCCGGTGGCTATCCAGGTGGCCGGGGTTGGTGAACTCGAAGGTGCCCTGCACTGGCAGGACGGCACCTATCTCGCCCTCAGCCCTGGGGACGGTTGCCCCCTGACCTTGATCCATCGCTCGGCGGCCAGCACAATCCGGGCCCTCGGTTGAGTCGGCTTGCTGCCGCAGGGCTGTGGCACGATCAACCATCCGATCATGCCTGGCTGCCTTGAGCGAGTCACCCCGCTATCAACCCCAGGCCCTTGAAGCTCACTGGCAACAGCGATGGCGTGACTCCGGTCAACACTGCACGGCCGAGCCAGACGCTGAAGCAGCTGGCAACGCTGGTGGGACCTTCTATGCCCTGTCGATGTTCCCCTACCCCTCGGGGACCCTGCACATGGGCCATGTGCGCAATTACGTGATCACGGACGTGATTGCCAGGGTTGAACGCATGCGGGGCCGGCGGGTGCTCCACCCCATGGGCTGGGATGCCTTCGGCCTGCCGGCTGAAAATGCCGCCATCGAGCGGGGCATTGATCCGGGGCGATGGACCGATCAGAACATCACCGGGATGCGAGCTCAGCTCCAGCGGCTTGGCCTGTCGATCGATTGGGACAGGGAAATCGCCACCTGTCACAGCGATTACTACCAATGGACCCAGTGGCTGTTCCTCCAATTCCTGGAGGCGGGGCTGGCTTACCAGAAGGACGCCAGCGTCAATTGGGATCCCATCGATCAAACCGTGCTGGCCAATGAGCAGGTGGATAGTGCGGGGCGCTCCTGGCGCTCCGGTGCGCTGGTGGAAAAGCGCCAGCTGCGCCAGTGGTTTCTAAAGATCACCGCCTATGCCGACCAGCTGCTGGACGATCTCGCCACGCTGGACGGTTGGCCAGAGCGGGTCCGCACCATGCAAGCCAATTGGATCGGCCGCAGCACGGGAGCTGAGCTTCGCTTTGCGGTTGTCGATGCCGGCGGCCATCCCTCCGGCAGCCAAATCCCGGTCTTCACCACGCGGCCCGAGACGATTTTCGGCGCCACCTACCTGGTGCTGGCGCCTGAACATCCCCAGGTGCAAGCGTTGACGTCGGTTGAGCAGCAGCTGCCGGTGCAGGCCTTTTGCGACCTGGTCAGCCGCGAGAGTGAGCAGGACCGCACGGCTGAAGACAAGCCGAAGCGCGGTGTGCCCCTCGGTGCGCTGGTGCGCAACCCCGCCAGCGGTGCGTTGATGCCGATCTGGATTGCCAATTATGTTTTGGCCGACTACGGCACGGGTGCTGTGATGGGCGTCCCGGCCCACGATCAGCGGGATTTTCTGTTTGCCCGGCACTACGAACTACCGGTGCAGCAGGTGATTATTCCCGAGGGCAGCGATGCCCATGCCTACGAAGGGGGCGCCTGGACAGAAGCTGGGGTGCTGATCCATTCCGGGCGGTTCAATGGCCTGGCCAGCGGCGCCGCCAAAACGGCGATCACCTCTGCCGCAGAGCAGGAAGGCTGGGGAATGGCCCGCACCAGTTTTCGCCTGCGTGACTGGCTGATTTCCAGACAGCGCTACTGGGGTTGCCCGATTCCGGTGGTTCACTGCCCAAGCTGCGGAGTCGTACCCGTTCCAGCCGAACAGCTACCGGTCGAGCTGCCTGAAGGCGCCACGTTTGATGCCAAGGGCGGATCTCCCCTAGCGCAGTTGGAGAGTTGGTCGTCGGTGGACTGCCCCCGGTGTGGCCAACCGGCTCGACGGGAAACGGACACCATGGACACCTTCATGTGTTCGAGCTGGTATTTCCTTCGCTATAGCGATCCGCACAACACCAGTCTCCCTTTCGGCCGTGACTTGGTCGATCGCTGGTTGCCAGTCGATCAATACGTCGGCGGGATCGAGCACGCCATCCTTCATCTTCTCTACGCTCGTTTCTTCACAAAAGTGCTAAGGGATCGCGGTCTGCTTGGCTTTTCTGAGCCCTTCAAACGGTTGCTTACCCAGGGAATGGTACAGGCCATCACCTACAAAAACCCCCAGACAGGAAAATATATCGCTCCTGTTGATGTGGCCAATCCCGATGATCCCCGCGATCCCATCAGTGGCGATGGGCTGGTGACCTTTTACGAAAAGATGTCCAAGTCAAAATACAATGGTGTTGATCCAGCGCTGGTGATTGATCGGTATGGAGCTGACACGGCCCGGATGTTCATTTTGTTCAAGGCGCCACCGGAAAAGGATCTGGAGTGGGATGACGCCGATGTGGAGGGTCAATTTCGTTTCCTCCACAGACTCTGGCGGCTGGTGGATGGGGCTTGCCAGCGGGGACTCCAGCTTGAGCGCGAACCCGGACCGATCGAGACCAGTGGCCTTTGTTCGACGGAATTGGCCCTTCGCCGGGCCGTGCACTTGGCCATCGCGGCAATCAGTGAGGATCTCAGCGGCGACTATCAATTCAATACCGCCATTTCGGAGTTGATGAAGCTCAGCAATGCCATGGCTGAGCACATCGATTCCGCAGCCAGGCCGATTGCCTGTGAGGCCTTGGCTGCCTTGGTGATCCTGCTGGCTCCCTTTGCCCCTCACCTGGCTGAAGAGTTTTGGGTGCAACTCGGTGCCAACCCAGAAGGCGACAACAGCATCCATTTGCAACGCTGGCCGATCGCTGATCCAGCAGCCCTTACCCAAGACACGATTCCAGTCGTGATTCAGGTCAAGGGCAAGGTGCGTGGCAGTCTCCAGGTGCCGGCTGATGCAGATCAGGGAACGCTTGAAGAGTTGGCCCTCAGCAGTGACATCGCCATCAAGTGGCTGGAGGGAAAACCCCCCAGCCGGGTGATCGTGGTGCCAGGCCGGCTGGTCAATTTGGTGCCCTGAGGGCCCCAGGGCAGACGCCTAGAACCATTCCGCCAGTTCAGCTTCCTCTGCCGTATTGACGTTGGCTACCGGAGTGTGGCGGTTGAAGTCAAGGGTGATGTGCCTGGTCTGTTCACCATCGGCTGCAATAGCCGTAATCGGGTAGAGCTGCTGTCCATCCCGAAACGGCACCTGGATTCGGAAGGTTCCGTCTTCGGCAAGGGGCACGACCTCATCCCCAATCTTCAAGGTGGCAGAGGGATCTGTGGCGCCGTAGACGATTAGTTCGGCGTCAGCAACCAGCCAGAAAGACCTCTGGCGAGCTGCCACCAGTCCAGCTCCTGACTCGCTGCGGCCACTGGCCCATCGGCCGGCTCCAGAGGCATGCAGCCCCTGATCGGTTTGGCTGTAGGCAGCAGCCTGAAGAAAGCCCTCCGAGCCCCTGCCCAAGCTGCGTACGGTTGAGGTGGCTACCTGGTAGATCCGCTCATGAATACCCGCTGTGGCGGCGGGCACTGCGACAGGCTCATCGAGCTTGGCTGGGGGAGCCTCGAGGCTGAAGGGTACGAATTGGTCCAGAACTTGTTCGCTGGGGTGGAGAGCGGGCACCCGAGCAACACCTGAGAAGGCAAGGGAGCGCCATCCCTGCCCAGCAACCCGGTAACCCAGCTCGACCCGGTAATCCCTGTCACTGAGGGGCACGGGGAGGTACCACTCCGTCGCATGGCTATTGACCACCACCTCCATCAAGGTGTGTTGGTGTGCGGCACCACCGCCAAGACCGGTGACATCGGCGACCCGGAGAACCAACTGGGTCGAGCCATCCGCCATGGCTTGGCGCCGATCAGCATCGGAGAGCTCCCAAAAGACATAGGCCCACTGGGGATCACGGGGCAAAAACACAACCGAGGTCTGGAGTTCAGGTCGAGGAGCCGCATCCATGCCTGCCTCGATCTCGCGCAGCTCCTCGGGCTGGGCGGGGGAGGGGGCACCGTCGCCCGACTTGCGCTGTATGGCGCTGAGCAACTGGTCTTTGAGCATGCGGCTGTAGCGGCCGATGCCCAGGTCGCTAGCCATCTGACGCAGCTGGCGCAGGGTGAGATTGCCAATGTCGTCCGGGTTCGACAGAGGAAAGCCTGACGTCACCATGGCCCAACGAATGAAAGGTTGCGCTCAAGGATCCCCTCTCACGCTCTCTATTTCGAGGTTGTGTCAGCAGTTGCCGACCAGCTTGGGGAGCAGGCCAAGCCAAGGATCGGGCTGCTTTTAATCGAATTCGCCAGTGAAAACCTGGGTTCCCAACCCCCATGGCCATGGCTGGCCCCATGTCAGCGGGATCAGATGGTTTGGCCGTTGCCGTAGGCCACCACGCAGGCTGCGTTGAGCAGGTTGGCGTTGGCAGCGGTGGCGGGGGCCCCGTTGAGCGTGCCCTGGCGGCAGTTGCCGGTGGCAGCCTGTCCGATCGAACCGCTGGTCCAGCTGAAGCTGACGGAATCGGGCTCAATCGCTTTGACAGAGGCGAAGTTGAGCTGGAAGCCGGTCTGGGGTACCACGATCACGGTGGACTGCTGGTCGGCAGCGGCATTGACCGAGCTGGTGATTGCGGCGGCGGTCGCCATGCCGGCCACGCCCCAGGCCACGGGGCTGGTGCCATACCAGCCATAGGCCCAGGGCCGAGCACCCCAGTAGCCGCCGCTGACCCAGCCCCCATGCCAGGCCCCACCCCCATACACTCCCGGTCCGGGCCGGCCTACCCCAGCCCCGGGGCGCACCCCCGCACCGGCTGCGCCCCAGCCCGCACCCGGCCGCACGCCGGCACCGGATCTGGGGCCTCCGAGCCCGCCTGCTCCAACCCCGGCTCCTCGACCCAGACCCGCACCCGCACCCGGTCGGGATTCAGCAGCGGTAGGCAGCAGCAGCAGGGCCAGGGTGCAGGCAGCCAGAAGGCCACGGTGGCGAGCAGGGGGCATGGCGGAGCGACTCAGGCGGAGGGCCAAGCCGGCGCCTCCTTCACCATGCTTAGCAAGCCTGGTTGGCTGAATCCGATCGTGGCCGCCCTAGATTGGGTGTTCTCGGGAGGTACCCATGCCTTACCCCGATTTCCCTGTGCCCCCATCGGAGCTCGGGCGTCAGCGTGATCTGGAACGTCAAGGGGTGTTGAACCACCCTGGCGACGAACACTTTGACCGTTTGGTGCGGCTGACAGCCACCGTGCTGGAAACCCCGATCGCCCTGATTTCCCTGGTGGATGGTGATCGGCAATGGTTTCTGGCCCATCACGGCCTAGAGGTGACCCAAACACCGCGAAACATGGCGTTCTGCGCCCATGCGATTGCCGGAGATCAACCGCTGGTGGTGCCCGATGCCAGGCAGGATCCGCGTTTTTGCACCAACCCCCTGGTCACGGGTGACCCCAACGTTCGCTTCTATGCAGGGGCTCCCCTTTCCAGCAACCAGGGCCACAACCTCGGCACCCTCTGTGTAATCGATCGCCAACCGCGCCATTTCAGCAGCAGCCAGGTGGCCCTGCTCGAAGATCTCGCCCAACTGGTGCTGCGTGAGCTGGAATTGCGCCGCCTGGCCACGGTGCAGCCGGTCACGGGGCTGGCCACGCGAAGCCATTTCCTCGAACAGGCCGAACCGGAACTCGCCAGGGCCCGCCAAGGTGGTGAGCCCTTGGCCCTGCTGGTTGTTGCCATCGATCATTTTGCCCAGATCCGTGAACGCTGGGGTGAGCAGGCTTCTGATCAGGCTCTAGCCGATGTGGCTGCCCTCTTGCGCTCCCAGCAGAGCCTGGCTGATTTGGTTGGCCAGGTGGGTGATCAGCAGTTCGCGGTGCTGATGGCCAATGTCGAGCTCGACGCGGCATTGGAGCGCGCCGATGCCATTCGCTGCGGCATCGGTGAATTGCCAGGGGTGTTCACGGCCAGTGGCTATCAGCTCGAGATCAGCGGCGGCTTGACCCAATTGGCTCCCGCCGATCGAAGCGCCCATGACCTGTTGCGGCGTGCTGAGCAGGCCTTGCTGCTTGCCCAGGGCAATGGCCGCAATCAGATTGCCAAATTGCTGGACAATGCCCCCCCGCCAGCCAGGGTTTGGGCCGACCAAGTCCCAGACAGGCGCCAGCCCCATTAGGTCGCGCTGTAGGGACCAAACAGGGTTGCGCAAGCGGCGCCGCATTGGCTGCCCAGCGCGATCGCCTTGTCTGGATGCCACCCTGCTGCCAATCCGGCGGTCACTCCCGCCGCAAAACTGTCGCCGCAGCCATAACTATCCACCAAGGGTCCCCCTAGGGCCTGGGCGGCGAAGCGGCCACCAGGGACACACCACCCCCCTGCCGCTCCCTCGGTGGCAATGCGCAGCATCGGGGGATGGGGTAGCCCCGCAGGCTCAACCTGCTCAGCGGGATCGAGGGCACTGCCAATCAAGGCATCGCAGCGCACTCCGCTGGCTGCGATCACAGCCAGCCGCAGGCGGGGCGTGACGGTCAGCACCTTGGCTGCCCGGCAGAGTCCCAGTCCGCCGGCGTCGGTGGCGGTCACGAACACCCCATCGCAGTCCGCCAGATGGCGCCAGGGCAGGGGGTCACTGGCGCAGGGCTGCAGACGTTGGCCGATCACCGTGATTGCCCGGTCGCCGGCTGGATCGACAAAACTCACCCCTCGTCTGGTGGGAGCCTCCCGCCAGGCGATCTCCAAATCGAGGCCAAGGCCCCGAAGTCTGGCGGCAGCCTGTTCGCCGATGCCATCGCGCCCCAGTGCTGTGAAGAACTTGACAGGGCGGCTGCAAAGCCTGGCCAGCTGCACTGCTGCCACTGCCCCGCCTCCAGCCGGTTCTTCGCGAAACGCCTCGGCCTGGGCGATCGATCCTGCCCCGGGCAACTGCGCAACTGAGAGAAAGCTGACCCACTCGACGTGGCCCACCACCGCCAAGCGGAGGTTCTCCAGTTCCCGACAAGGGCCCATGGCAAAAGGGCTGGGGCCATGCATCCGACCGGATTAGTCTGACTTGCCGATCTGTCTACCCCAGCAGGCCATGCGCGTCGCACCGCTCCATCTCGAAGCTGGAAGCGATGTGCGCCTCAGCCTCGAGCAATTTGCCCGCCAGGCGAAGGGAACCGGTTATGTGCTGAGTGTGGTGGGCAACCTCTCCCAGGCATCCTTTGCCTGTCCGGGCAACCCAAAGGGCACGGTTCTTTCCGGTGAGCTGGAGATCATCACCCTGCAGGGTACGGTCAGCCCTGGTGGTGTGCATTTGCATCTCAGTTTCTCCGATCCTGACTGCCACGTCTGGGGAGGTCACCTGGAGCACGGCACCCTGGTGCTCAAGGGCGCTGATCTCTTGGTCGGGCTGCTCAGCGACCTGGTTGAAGCACCCCTTCATCCCTCAACCGGGACCAGGGTGAGGATTGCCGGGCGAGCCGGCTGTCCCTATACGAGCCGGGCCCTGCGGATGCTTCGCACCCTGGGGATCCCTTACCTCGAGATGGAACCAGATGGTTCGAGCTCCGTTCCCCAGCTGTTCATTGATGGGGTTGCGATCGGGGGCTATGACGCATTGGCCGAGCTTCATGGCCGTGGGGAGCTCGAGTCCCTGCGCGCCCCCTAGCGGCAGCTCACGCCTTCAGCCATGACCGTGCAGCGCTGGATGGATCGAGTCGGAGTCAATCTTTTGATTCCAGTTTTGATCCTGCTGATTCCTTGGGGCCAGGAGTTGGTTGACCAGCTGTTCTTTGGCGGCCAGTGGAATTTACCGATGGCTCCTGGTGGCCCATTTCTTGGCGTGTTGACCGCACCGTTCAGCCATGGCGACTTCAGCCATCTGCTGGCCAATTCCCTGACCTTCCTGCCTTTGTCCTGGCTGGTGCTGACGCGTCGCCGCCGCGATTATCTGGCTGTTTGGCTGGCGGTCTATGCCACCGCCATCCCCGTCTGGTTGTTCTGGCCCGTTGGCAGCCACGGCCTCTCCGGTGTCGTTTATGGCTTGCTGGGCTACTTGCTGTTGATTGGTTGGTTGGAGCGACGCATCGACTCGCTTGTTCTCTCGTTTCTGGTGCTGCTGATGTATGGCGGTGTGTTGCCAACTCTGCTGCCGATCTTTTCCAGCCCCGGTATCAGTTGGATCGGCCACGCCAGCGGCTTCGCAGGTGGGCTGCTAGCAGCATGGGGGATGGCACGCGACCGGAAGCCCGAGCCCAAACGGTGACGAAGGTCCTTAGCGATACCCATCCCATTTGCGTATTTTTACCTAGCTGACCGCAATCGGTGTGCGGCGGCACAGTCTGCCCCTGCCCCATGCAGCATCGTTAGGGTGCAAGCTGATTTGATGGAGATGGGTACTTGTCGTTACTTCAACAACAGTGCTCAATTGGTTGTCCTTCGCTGTTTCGCTGCAAACCAAGTTCTGCTAGAAAAAGTTATCTTCCCTTTTGAAGATTGGTGCTTTGACGCCCCCGCTGATGCCTACGTAGAGCTTTGGACCCATGGCCTGGCCGGCACCCAACGGGTTGATCGCTTTGAAGCTGGTGAATTAGCCGGTCCCCTGGCCAACCAGCTGTGAAGGGCTGAGCGCGGATCAGGCGGCTGAAACATGCACAGTTGCCGTCTCCAATAGGGCTGTCACATCCCGATCCACCACAGCCAGGCGTTCAAGGACAAGTTGAAGATCCTGATCGGTCAGTTCTCCATTGGCCTGCCATTTCAGACAGGTGCGTCCAAGACAGCCGCCATGCATCGGTCCGGGAGGATCAGACTTGGTGGCGTGCTGACTGCCGCGATGGGTGGCTTTGGCCATGGGTCATCAGTCGTCTCGTTGGGGCCATCATCGCTGCCGGGCCAGGGCTCTGTCTGCCCCCATCCGGGGGTGATTGGATCGATCCAGCAGCCTGTCTGGGCAGAATGGGCACCGCCTTCTCCCCCCCCAGCACTTGCCATGGCCAGCGCCCGTGAGCGTCAGCTCGATCTGCTTCGCATCGTCTGCTGTGTGGCCTGGGCGGATGGAGATCTCTCTACCGAGGAAAGACGGCTGTTGGAGAAGCTTGAACACCAGTATTTCGCGGCGGCTGATGCATCCGGCAACGGCGGGATCGCCACCGGGCCATCGGGCCCATGGAGCCAGCCAGAGGTCAACCTGGAGGACGTGGTTGGGCGACTCGTCTGTATCGAAGATCGACTGCTGGCCGTCAAACTCGCCAACATGATGGCCAGGGTCAGCAAGCGCCCTGAAGATCATGCCCTGATCAACCCTGAGGAGAAGGTTCTATACCGCCGGCTTGTGGACGCCCTGGACCTGAGTGAAGCCCAGATTCAGGAGGCGGAATGGGCGGCTGAACGGGAGCTTTCCAGCGGCCGCAATGTGTGGAGCCTGATTGGAGATGCGCTCGCCGGCCTGGGGGCCTGGCCCAGTACGGAGATGCTCGAGAAGCCCGGCATGCATTGGCTTTGATCGCTAGGGCGCTGTGGCCTGATCCAGTCTGGCGATGGCCTCCTGCAGGGCTTGCAGCAGGTCCAACCCATAGCGTTCCAGCTTCACCTGACCCACGCCGCTGATCTGGCCCAGCTCCTCCAGGCAGGCTGGCCTCCCTTGCACCACCTCCACCAGGGTGCGGTCGTGGAAGACCACGTAGGGAGGAACCCCCTGGCTTGTGGCCTGTCGACGCCGCCAGTCCTTGAGATGCTGCAGTAGGGGGCCATCGCCGGGATTCACTGGGCTGGGGGCAGCACCCCTGGCGGAGCTGCCCTCGCGGCGATCCTGGCCTTTGGCTGGTGGCAGACGCCATTCCAGTCGCTGCTCGCCCCGCAACAGGCGCTGAACCCGCTCCCGATCCCCCCAGGCCAGAGCGCCGAAGCGCTCGGGATCGCTGCGCAGAAGGCCTGCCGCCACCAGCTGCCGAAACAAACTGCGCCACTGGCCCCGATCGAGTTCCCGGCCGATGCCATGCACACTCAAGTTGTGATGGCCCAGGGCCCTGATCCGGGCCGTATCTGCGCCCAGCAACACATCGGTGAGATGGGCTGCACCAAAGCCGCTGGCGCAGCGATACACGGCGGAGAGGGCCTTGCGGCAGGGGTCGGTCACGTCCACTGCCGTCGACGGTTCAAGGCAGATGTCGCAGTTTCCGCAGGGTTGGCTCAAGTGTTCTCCGAGGTGCTGCAGAAGCAGCTGGCGCCGGCAGGAGCTGGTCTCGGTGAAGCCAATCAACGCGTCCAACTTGCCATGCTCGATGCGTTTCTGGGCCGGCTCGGCATCCGAGCCATCAATGAACCGCCTCAGCTGGGGGACATCCCCGGAACCATGCACCATCCAGGCGAGTGCCGGCAAGCCGTCGCGGCCAGCTCGCCCCGTTTCCTGGTAATAGGCCTCCAGGCTCTTGGGTAGATCCAGATGGGCGACGAAGCGCACATCCGGTTTGTCAATGCCCATGCCGAATGCGATCGTGGCGACCACCACCACGCCACTGCGGCGGCGGAATCGCTCCAGGGCCGCATGCCGCACCGGGGCCTCCAGACCGGCGTGATAGGCCACCGCGTCGTAGCCGGCTGCCTGGAGCTGCCGGGTGAAACGATCAACCCGGTTGCGGGATCTGGCATAGACAATGCCAGCCTCGCCACGGTGTTCGGCCAGGAGGTTGTGCAGCTGGCGGCTGGGGTTGTCCTTGTCACGCACGAGGTAGCGGATGTTGGGCCGGTCGAAACTGGCCAGGAAGACCCGACCGGCTTCGAGTTGGAGTCGGCTACGGATTTCCTCCCTCGTGCGCGGGTCAGCCGTTGCGGTGAGTGCCAGCCTGGGCACCGCTGGAAACTGCTCGGCGAGCACGGCCAACTGCAGGTATTCCGGGCGAAAATCATGGCCCCACTGGGAGACGCAATGGGCCTCGTCGATTGCAAACAGGGCTAACGATTGCTGCCTCAACCGCTGCAGGGTGTCGCCGGAGAGCAGCCGCTCAGGAGAGAGGTAGAGCAGATCAAGCTGATTCGTTGCCAGGGCAGTCCAGGTGGCGCGGGTTGCGGCGGCTGGGCAGCCCGAGTGGATCGCTGCGGCTCGAACACCGAGCTGCAGCAAGGCCTCCACCTGGTCTTGCATCAGGGCGATCAACGGCGAGATCACCACCCCCACGCCGGTTCGACAGAGGGCTGGGATCTGATAACAGAGTGACTTGCCCCCACCCGTGGGCATCAGCACCAGGGCGGATCCGCCTGCTACCACGTGGTCAACGATGGCTTGCTGGGGGCCTCGAAAGGCGTCGTAGCCAAACACCTGGCGCAAGACCTGCTGCGGAGTGCTTTGGTGCTCCGAGGGTGGCACTGCTAATGGAGCTGGCGGGCTCAGCTTTGACTGAACCGCATCGCCGCCGGTTGGGACCAATCGCCACTGGCCACGTAGCCCCTGGGGTTGGCGCACAGATGGCGCAGAATCCAGAACAGGGGTTCAGGACTGCTGGTGCCGAGCGTTTGCTGCAACTCCGCCAGGCTGCGGGCTTTGCCATCGGTGAGGAGGGCTTCGAGCCGCTCCTGAAGGCCGAGGATCTCAGCCGCCGCCTTCTTGCCGGCTTCTACCCCGGGCTGGTCATAGGCGTTGACATTGACCAGCTCGGCATAGAGGCCAACGGCACGCTCGAACAGGGCAATCAGGGCTCCCAGGGCCCGGGCATCGAAGCGCCGCAGGGTGATGGAGAGGCTCTGGCGCCCCCCTTCCATCAGGGCCGATCGGGTTCCCTGGAGGAAACCGTCCAGAAAATCACCGGGGATTTCGTCGCCAATCGGCGCGATATCGCTGGGTTCTTCGAGGGCTTCGATGAAGGTCACAAAAAAGTTGTCGATCCCATCACGCAACTGCTGGACATAGGCGTGCTGATCGGTGGAACCCTTGTTCCCGTAGACGGCGATGCCTTGGTGGACAACGTTGCCATTGCGGTCCAGCTTTTTACCAAGGCTCTCCATCACCAATTGCTGGAGATAGCGGCTGAACACCTCAAGCCTGTCCCGGTAGGGGAGAACCACCATGTCCCGTTTGCCCTCGCCATGGCCGGCCACATACCAGGCCGCTGCCATCAGGGCGGCCGGATTACGGCGCAGGTCTGGGATCCGGGTGACGCCATCCATCTGGGAAGCCCCGGCGAGGAAGCCAGGGATGTCCGCTCCGATCAGGGCCGCGGGCAGCAGGCCGACCGCACTGGTGATGCTGGTTCGTCCCCCAACCCAGTCGAACATGTCGAAACGGCGCAACCACTGGCCAGCCACGGCGAGTTGGTCGAGCTTGCTGTCCAACATGGTGACGGCGACAGCCTGCCCAGCCCATTGGCCACCGCGAGCCTCCAGCCTGGCCTGGGCCTGTTCCATGCTGATGTGGGGTTCGGGAGTGCCGCCCGACTTGCTCACTACCACAACCAAAGTGGTGCTCAATTGACCGTCGAGAGCCGCCAGGGTGCGACTCATGCCGGCCGGATCGACGTTGTCAAAAAAGTGAAAGGGCAGTCCAACGCCGGCGTCCTGCAGGGCCCTCACCATCAGCAGGGGCCCCAGACCTGAGCCGCCGATCCCAATCCAGAGCACATCCGTGAATGGCTTGCCATTGGGGGCCCGCAGGCTGCCGTCCAAAATCTCCCGGCCAAAGGCCTCGATGCGCCCCACCTCAGCCTCGATGTGGTGCGTGATCGCGGCGTCTGGTGCGAGCCCCGGGCTGCGCAGCCAGTAGTGACCGACTTGGCGTTGTTCATCGGCATTGGCGATCGCCCCTGCCTCGAGGGCGGCCATCGCCGCAAATGCCTGATCGAAGCGAGGGGAGAGGCTGTCGAGGTCTGCCTGGCCGATGGCCATGCGGCTGACGTCGAGCCAGATGCCGAGATCCGACTCGTACCAGAGCAGGTCGCAGAACCGCTGCCACTGGGTTTCGGCGCTGGAGCCATCGAAGTTGGCGAGCATGGCGTTGCGGTTCTGGCCGCGCACGATGCCAAAACTTAGGGCTGACCTCCCCCGAACTCCAAACCATGGGCCGGAGAACGGACCGTTCCGTAGCAACTGGGCGCGGCCAGAAAGTCCCTACACTTGAATTACTTCATTCGGTTACGGGTGCCAGCCAAAAGCCAACGCCGCCGAATTTTTTTGGCACGGGCCAAAAGGTTGGCCACGGCACGGCGGCTCAGCGGCCTGGCCGCGGTCTTGTTGGGCCTTGCGGCCCTCCCTCTAACCGTCAGTCCCAGCCAGCCATCCCTGTGGCTAGATCCAGAACTCAGCGCCGCTGGCTCCCTATCTGGCGGGGAGAGCGAAACCCAGGACCCCCTGCGTTTCTCAGCAGCCGAACTGCAGGAGCTCAAGCGCCGTTTTGGTGTCCATGGACCCCAGCCCCGCTTGGCCCAGCTGTTCACCCGTGGCATCGACCAACTGGAGCCCTTGCGTAACCACACCCTGGGCCGGATTGCCGACTTACGCCCACTGATCATGGCCGAGTGCCGCCGCCAGCAGGTCAACCCGATGCTGGTTGCGGCCGTTCTTTTCGACGAGATGCGCCATGCCAAACCCGGCGAAGATCTCCCCTTGGCTGCCCATTCCGGTTTGTTCAGCACCCATGGCCCGGCCCAACTTGGCCTCGGCGAAATGGTGCATCAGGGGTTGTTGAATCCGGATGCCACCGAGGCCGAGATCAGCCAAGCCCGCTCCGAGCTGCTCAATCCTGAGCGCAATGTCGAACTGTTGGTGGGCAAATTCGCCCGGCTTAGTCGCGAGCTGAACCTGCCCCAGCGCACACTGCAGGCCAGCACCAGCCAGCGGGATGCCAAGGCCCTCGCCACCCTGGCCTATCTGCATAACGGCAAACTTGACTATCCCAGACGCATCCTCAGAACGATGCAGGATCCTGAGCTGCACGCCCTGCTCTATGCCGGCCGCAAGCAACCCCCCGCTCCATTGATCTGAGCGGCGGCCGACGAGAGCTGTCCAGCCTTGGGCACAGCAGCTCTAGCGTTGGCAGAGCAGACCTAGGTTCTGGAGGCGCTGCTGCAGGGCGTCCCAACGGAAACTGCGCGGGTCCGCCCGTTCCCCACCCAGGTCGACGGCCCGGTGGGTGGTGATGTGTTCGGCTGGAATCGGGTAACGCCCCATCCAACTGGCCAGAAGGGCGGCCAGGGCGTCGTACTGGGCCGCGGAATAGCCACTGTGGCTGGAATCGTTGTCCTCCCCGTCGATGGGGGTTTCCAGGCTGATGTGGAGCGCGAAGTTGTTGACCGAACCGCCCACATTGCTGTTGGTCTTGACCCAGCGGCCATTGAAGGCCGAGTTACCCGCCCCAAAGGCCCGTTTGGCGGGGTCGAGCACCTCGATGACCGCCCCATCGCCACCGATCAAGATGTGGTAGCTCACCTGATCCTCGTCGCGCGGGTGGGGGGTGAGGAAGGTGTTGATCGCGGAGCCAATCCCATAGACGGTCTCGTGCAGAACGACCACCTGGGGGGTTGGATCGATCGGATTGCCGTAGGCATCAACGCTGAAGCGATCGCCGTAATTGGTGGGATGGATTCGCACCTGCTTAGCCGAAGACTCCACCTGACTGACCAACCGCTGAAGCCTCTGGCGCTGGCGAGGGTCCGTCACCGCGCAGCTGGAGCGCAGGGGGGATTGCCAGGCTGGGTGGGCTGGAGGGCCCGGGGCGGCGCCAGCCCCCGGCTCAGGGCCAGCCGGGGGCTGGCGCATCTCCTCGAGCAGTTCAAACAAGCTGGGCCTGCCGCCGCTCGAGCCGGTCTGGGGCGCTAGGTCTTTGGCCAGCCAGCCCAAGCCGCCAAGCAAGACCAGACCAGCGGCTGCCACGCAAACCAACAGGGGCCTGGGCACGGATGTCACGGCGCTTCCAGGGTCAACCAGCGACGGCGCTGCTCCGCCATGGTCTCAGTTGCAGCAGGGTCTAGCAAGAGGCTCCAACGCTCTGGTGTCGGTGGATCCGGGCTGATGGTGGTGGAGCGCACCAATCCATCGCGACAGAAGATCAGCTGGTGGGCATGGAGCGGCAGGTCGGCCCGCAGCAGCTCAGCGGCATCCTCAGGTGTTCGCAACCTCACCCCATCGAGGGCCAACCATTCATCCCCAACGGTCAGACCCGCCCTTGCGGCCGGGCCTTCGCGCTGCACCCCCACGGCACAGGGTCCCCCCGGACCCGGCTCGAGGCGACAGCCCAGGCCCTGGCTGTCGCCCAGCTTGGCTTGCAGGCAGAGCCCCATTTCGGCCAGATAGGCAGCCAGGGGGGGATCCTCTTGGCTAGCCAACCAGCTGGGCAGCAGGTCAGCAAGATCGGCCGCATGGCGGGCAAACGCTGCGATCAGATCGGCTTCCCGATAGCCCCGCCCCACTGCGCCATGGCTGGCCCAAAGCTCGCGCAACGGTATGGGGAGCCCACTGCCATGGCGGCGAAGGTGCAGATCAAGAACCAAGGCGAGCACGGCCCCCTTGAGGTAATAACTGACCTGGCTATTGGGGGAAAAGGCATCGGGTCGGTAGAGCTTCACCCAAGCCTCTTCGCTGCTGGCACGGAGGCTCTGGATCCGGCGGCCCTGGTTCAGCAGGTAGCGGCTCAGTTCGTCGCCGAGGCCCGCGATCACATCGGCCTCCGTGCAGCAGCCGGCGCTATGGGGCAGCAACTGGTCGACATAGCTGGTGATGCCCTCGGCAAACCAAAGGCTGGGCACCACCACGGCCTGGTCGTAGCGGTAGGGCGTGAGCTCGGCGGGCCGCAGCCGGCGCACATTCCACTGGTGTAGGTATTCGTGGGCGACCAATTGCAGCAACTTGTTCCGACCATCCGGTCGAGCCAGGCTGCGGCGACCGAACTGCAGCACGCTGCTTAGGTCGTGCTCCAGGCCGCCGTAGCCGCTGTCGGTCAGATGGAGCACAAACAAGTAGTCGCTCGCCACGGGGCGGTCGACGCCCATCAAGCGGCAGCAGGCCAGGCAGATCCGCTCCAGGTGTTCGAGCCAGAGGGGATCGTTCTCGACCAGGTCGCCGCCATGAAGCAGCTGGCCCCAGCTGACCCAGCGATGCGGAATGCCGGCAACGCTGAATGCGTGGCTGCGGTGGGGCCCCACCTCGATCGGCGTATCCACCAACTGGTCGAAACCCTGGGCCAGCCAGCCTCCTCCTGGAGTCTCGGGCAGGGGCACAAAGGCCTGCCAGCTGGGCGGCAGGGTGAGCTGCAGCCGATGGTCAGACCATCGCTCGCCCTCAATCTCCAGGGCCACGGCCGCCAGCACAAGGAATCCATGGGCGTCGGTGAGGTGGCAGGTGCGCACGGTCAGCTCGGCCGCCAGCAGGGTGTAGCTGATCTCGATGGGCTCGAGGCTGGGTAACTCCAAATGCCAGCTGCTTGGGGTCATCCGTCTGGGCGCTAGTGCCTGCCCCGCCTGCTGAATGGCGAGTCCCTCGAGCTGGCGCACGTAATCGCGGATCAGGTAGGAGCCTGGCGTCCAGGTGGGAAGCGCCAACCCCAGGCGGGGGTACCTGGGGGTGTGGCTGATCCGAACCCTGACCAGGTGCTGCTGGCAGGCGGTGAGATCCAGGTGCAGAACGGGCACAGGGCGGCTCCAGCTGGGGCGAGTTCAGACAGGCCCGCTCACCAAGGCCCCTGGGAACCATGTCTCCGCCTGGCGCAGGGCCATCTCCGCCGCATAGCGACGGGTGATCTGGCCTAATAGGCGCTGCACTGGCTGGGTGCGACTGAGCCGTTGCAGATCAGCCACCAGGGCGAGGGACCCATCTCCCTGGCGGATCCAGCCCAAGCTCTGTCCACCCGGCAGGCAAACCTGCAACAACACCGGTTCGGCTTCGCCGGCAAAGGCCCCAACCGCGCCACCCCATCGCGGTGAGAGCTTCAGGGCCTCAAGGCTGGCGGCAAGTCCCTCGGCATCGCGCAGCACGGTTGGCAGGATGGAGAGGTGGGACAAGACGGAATGGCCACGGAAGCAGACCTTAGCCAGCATGAACTCGGCATCCAGTGGCCATTGCCACCGGATTGGATGTCCTCAGCCAAGCCCCTGCGACTGGGGGTGATGGCCTCCGGCGCCGGCAGCAACTTTGAGGCTCTGGTGGATTGCTTCCGCCAGGGCAGGCTTCGTGGTGAGGTCGCCCTGCTGGTGGTGAACAACCGGGATTGTGGCGCCCAGCGGCGGGCTGAGCGACTTGGCATTGCCTGGGAACTGCACGATCACAGACTCCAGCCCAACCGTGAGCTGCTCGATCGAGCTCTGGTACGGGCCTTTGATGCGGCCGCGGTGGACCTGGTGGTCATGGCGGGCTGGATGCGGGTTGTCACCCCAACCCTGATCGGCGCTTTTCCCGATCGGCTGATCAACATTCACCCCTCCCTGTTGCCGAGCTTTCGCGGCCTGGACGCCGTTGGCCAGGCCCTGGCGGCTGGGGTCCGCCTGGCCGGCTGCACGGCCCACCTGGTCAGCGAGGAGGTCGACGCCGGCAAAATTTTGGTGCAAGCGGCCGTGCCCGTTCTCAACGGCGACGACCACGGCAGCCTCAGCCGCCGCATCCAGGTGCAAGAGCACCGCATCTTGCCCCTGGCGGTGGCCCTTGCCGCTCAGGGATAGAAGGGCAGCAGGGGCAGGCCGGTGGTGGAGTCCAGCCCCGCCATCAGGTTGAGGCACTGCACAGCCTGCCCCGCCTGGCCCTTGACCAGGTTGTCGATGGCGGCCATCACGATCAGCTGATCCGTGCGGGGATCGAGCTGGACAGACAGCAGAGCCCGGTTGGTCTGACGGACCCATTTGGTGGAGGGATAGGTGCCGACTGGCAACACGCCAACGCAGGGCGCCTGGCGATAGGCGGAGGCCAGCAGCGTCGAGCAGTCGTCAGCGGTCAAGCCCGGGTCGCGTAGACGGCAGTAGATGGTGGCCAGCAGGCCCCGCACCATCGGCATCAGGTGGGGGGTGAACTGCAGCTGAATCTCACGACCGGCGACACGACCGGCCATCTGCTCGATCTCACTGGTGTGGCGATGGCCCACAACCCCATAGGGGGAGACCGCTTCAGCGGCTTCGGCCAGCAACAGATGCTCCTTGGCAGCGCGTCCGCCGCCGGAGGTGCCCGTTTTGGCATCGATCACGATGCCGGTGGTGTCGATCAGCCCCTGCTTGAGGAAGGGCAGCAGGCCCAGCAGGGATGCGGTGGGGAAGCACCCCGGTGCAGCCACGAGCCTGGCCCGCGTGATCGCCTCGCCCTGCCATTCCGGCAGGCCATAGACGGCCTCAGCGCAGAGATCTGCATCGCTGCGGGCAACCTGGCCTGCCTCCGCCGCGTACACCGCCTGCCACTGGGCCAGGGAGCCGTAGCGATAGTCGGCGGAGAGGTCGACCACCCGCACGCCCCGCTCCAACAAGCCCGGCACCAACCCGGCGGCCAGACCATTCGGCAGGCTGAGCACTGCAAAATCGGCCAGCGCTGCGATGGCGTCGGGATCCGGGGTCTGCACCACCGGGTCTCCAGCCAGGGGCAGGAAGGGCACCAACTCGCTCCAGCGCTTGCCACTGCTGCGTTCGCCGCCCAGGAAGCTGATGTCGAGGCCGGGATGCTGGTGCAGCAACCGCAGCGTTTGCAGGCCGCCGTAGCCACTGGCCCCGATCACCGCAACGCGCGCATTGGTCATGGGACGGGGAAGGGGGCGGATCGTCCCAGGATTTATAAAGGATGATTGCGCCAGGGCCCTGTGCCCGATTGGCACGCCCTTGACCCTCCTGCGCGACCAGACTGTTTCTTGCCATCCCGACCGCTCCCTGGACGCAGCGATCCGCTTTGATTCGATTGCCGACGCCCTGGCGGCGATTCGCAACGGCGAGTCGGTGGTTGTGGTGGACGATGAAAATCGTGAAAACGAGGGCGACCTGATCTGCGCGGCCCAGTTCGCCACGCCCGAACAGATCAACTTCATGGCCACCGAAGCCCGGGGCCTGATCTGCCTGGCGATGGAGGGTGAGCGGCTTGATGCCCTTGATCTGCCCCTGATGGTGGATCGCAACACCGACAGCAACCAGACAGCGTTCACGGTGAGCGTGGATGCCGGGCCGGAAAACGGCGTCAGCACCGGAATCTCCGCCGAGGATCGGGCCCGCACCATCCAGGTCGCCATCCATCCCCAGACCCGCCCCAGGGACCTGCGACGGCCAGGCCACATCTTCCCCCTGCGGGCCAAGCAGGGCGGCGTGCTCAAACGTGCCGGCCATACCGAAGCCGCCATTGACCTGGCCCGCCTGGCGGGCCTCTACCCAGCAGGGGTGATCTGCGAGATCCAGAACAGCGACGGCTCCATGGCCCGGTTGGAACAGTTGGCGGCCTATGCCCAGCGCCACGGATTGCGCCTCATCAGTATTGCCGACCTGATCAGCTATCGACTGGATACCGAACGGTTTGTGCGGCGCCAGGCTGAGGCGGAATTGCCGAGTGATTTCGGCGATTTCCGGGCGATTGGCTACCGCAACGAACTCGATGGCAGCGAACACGTGGCGATCGTCAAGGGTGAACCGCAGCAGGCCACGGCCCCCGTGTTGGTGCGGGTGCACAGCGAGTGCCTCACCGGCGACGCCTTCGGCTCCCTGCGCTGCGACTGCCGCCCCCAACTCGAAGCGGCTTTGCGCATGATCGAGGCTGCCGGCGAAGGGGTGGTGGTGTACCTGCGCCAAGAGGGGCGCGGCATCGGCTTGATCAACAAACTCAAGGCCTATTCGCTTCAAGATGGCGGCCTGGATACGGTCGAGGCCAATGAGCGCCTTGGTTTTGCGGCCGACTTGCGCAACTACGGGGTGGGGGCCCAGATCCTCAGTGACCTGGGGGTGCAGCGGTTGCGGTTGATCACCAATAATCCCCGCAAAATTGCCGGCCTGGGAGGCTATGGCCTGCAGGTGGAAGATCGGGTGCCGCTGGTGATGGATCCTGGCAGCCATAACGCCGCCTACCTCCAAACCAAACGGATCAAGCTCGGCCATTTGATCGGGGAGGGTCCCTCCTGTCCGATCGGAGGGCCGACGGCCGTTTTGGCCTGGCATGGCCTGGCTCAGGCCAGAACGCCGAGTGACCTTGCCTCCCTGTTGGGGCAGCTCGAACGCTGGGCGGGCCAGCTGGGGTTGCAGGTGAAACGGGAGGACCATCCGCGGCTGCTGGCCCTGCTTGACCAGCCCCAGCTGGCCGTTCTGGTCAGTGGGCTCGACCGGGCCAACACTGGCGTTGGAGCGGTTGCAGCAGCCCTGACCCTGATGGGGAACTGGCCCCAGACCCGCCAGCTCAGTTTGTTGCTGGCGCCGGATGGCCAGCGCAGCAACCACCCCAGCGCTGATTTGGAGCCCGAACGGCGCCCCCTGAACGAGCTGCGGGCCGGGCTGAGGGTTCACCCCGGCGCCTTTTTGGTTTGGAGCTGACCAGCCCGTCGCCCTAGTCGAGGATGGTGAGCTTGGTGATGCGGCTGCCGGTCTTCAGGGCCAGCACCACATCCATGTTGCCGGTGTGGCCGAACACGGTGTGCACCCCGTCGAGGTGGGGTTGGGCCCCATGGCAGATGTAGAACTGCGATCCGCCGGTGTTCTTGCCGGCGTGGGCCATCGCCAGGGTTCCCGCCTGGTGCTTCTGAGCGTTGATCTCGCAGTTGATCTGGTATCCGGGTCCACCGGTGCCGGCCGTACCGCGGGCCCCTTCACGGCTGTTGGGGCACCCCCCCTGGGCCATGAAGCCTGGGATCACCCGGTGGAAAGCCAGGCCGTCGTAGAAGCCGTCCTTGGCCAGTTTGGTGAAGTTGGCCACGGTGTTGGGCGCATCGGATTCGAACAGCTCGAGTTCGATGCTGCCGGCATCCGTTTCCATCAGGGCTTTGGTCACGAGGGCGCAGGGCAAAGGCTGACTGTATGGGGTCAGCGGAAGCTCCCAGCCCCCACCGATGCTGACAATGGGTCCCGATACCTGGATCGCCGATGAGCAAACCCAACCCCGTGCCTGCCGCTGGCATCGATCTTGGCCAGGCCCGGCTGGGAATTCTCGGGGGCAGCGGGCTCTACGCCATGGAGGGAATTGAAAACGTCCAGGAGCTGCGGATTGAGACTCCCTACGGGGCCCCCTCGGATGCCTTGCTGGTGGGCCGCATGGGTGAACTGGAGGTGGTGTTCCTGGCACGGCATGGTCGCCACCACAGCCACAGCCCCAGCGACGTGCCCTATCGGGCCAACATCTGGGCCCTGCGCTCGCTTGGGGTGCGCTGGATCCTCTCCCTCTCGGCGGTGGGGTCGCTGCAGGAACGCATCCGGCCCCTCGACATGCTGGTGCCGGACCAATTCATCGACCGCACCCACCAGCGGCCCCAGACCCTCTTTGGTGAGGGCCTGGTCGCCCATGTCGGTTTTGGCGATCCCTTCTGTGCGGCGCTGAGTCGGCTGTTGGCCGACGTGGGCGATAGCTTGATGCCCAAAGGCCACCAGCTGTATCGGGGTGGCACCTATCTGTGCATGGAGGGGCCTGCCTTCTCCACCCGAGCCGAATCAGAGCTCTACCGCTCCTGGGGCTGTGCGGTCATCGGCATGACCAACCACACCGAGGCGCGCCTGGCTCGGGAGGCTGAAATCGCCTACGCCACCCTGGCGATGGTGACCGACTACGACTGCTGGCACCAGGACCACGCCGCGGTGACGGTGGAGATGGTGATCGACAACCTGCGCACCAATGCCAGCCTGGCCCAGCAGATCGTCAGGGTGGCCGCCGAGCGTGTAGCAGCCCAGCGACCTGCGAGCAGCGCCCATCACGCCCTGCGCCACGCCCTGATCACCCCGTTGGACCAGGTGCCTGCTGCCGCCCGCCGGCGATTCGACCTGTTCACCGCGCCCTACTGGGGCCCGTTCAGCTGAGTCCCGCAGGCCGCCAGGGCATCGCGCAAACTGGGCCCGTGCCTTGCCAATGCCCCGGCAGCCGCATCGGCATCCATCGCCGTGGCCGCCATCAGCAGGGCCCGCTTCACCGATCCATCGCTTTGCAGCAGCAGGGCTGCGCCCCGCACCCGGTCAACGCCGGCCAGGTCGCGCAGGATGCGCAGCGCCCGGTCTTCGAGTTTGCTGTTGGTGACGGCCACATCCACCATCCGGTTGCCGTGCACCTTGCCCAACCGCACCATCACCCCCGTGGAGAGGAGGTTGAGGGCCATCTTGGTGGCGGTGCCGGCCTTGAGCCTGGTGGAGCCGGTCACCAGTTCTGGCCCGGTGAGCAGACGGATATCGATGTCACAGGGCATCGGCACCTGGTGGGCTGGCACACAGGCCATCGCGATCGCCAGGGCACCGATTGCCTGGGCATGGGCCAGCCCACCCAGCACATAGGGGGTGGTGCCGCCTGCGGCGATTCCTACCAGGCAGTCAGGGGCGCCAAAACCGCGCTGCTCCAGATCATGGCGGCCAGCCTCGCTCTGGTCCTCCAAGCCCTCCGAGCTGCGCAGCAGGGCAGCAGCCCCACCGGCGAGAACTCCCTGCACCAAGTCGGGCGGGGTGCAGAACGTGGGCGGACATTCCGCCGCATCCAGAACACCAAGGCGACCGGAGGTGCCAGCGCCCAGATAGAACAACCTGCCCCCCTTCGCCAGCCGCTCTGCGATGGCATCCACGGCCATCGTCAGGGCCGGGGCAGCCTCTTCTACGGCCCTCTGGGGTTCCAGGTCATTGACACAGAACAGCTCGACCAGCTCGGCAGTAGAAAGCTGGTCGAGCTGGTTACTGAGGGGGTTGGCCTGTTCCGTGAGCAGGTGGCCGCGATCGGCGGCAGGTCCCTGCGGGCTCACAACAGCCCTTCCAGCTGACGGCGGATGGCCTCAAGCCTGGCATCGGTGGCCTGTTGGGACCCGTCGTCGGTGCGGCCAGCGGCTGGGTCCCGTTCCTGCCACTTGGCCACATCCATGTTGCGCTCGGGGGGTGCGATTAGCAGCCGATCCTCCGGACTCTGGGGCAGGAATCCAGCTGGCACCAGACGCGCTTCGTAGCCGGCCTGGCTGCAAAACAGCTCCATGTCCTCCCGGTCGAGCGGCTCGACCGTCGGCACCGGGAAATCCTGGGCTTCGAGCAGCCCTGCATAGCGCTCGGCATCATCGCGGTCTTCAAACAACAGCACAACGGTGCGGCCACTGAGCTCGAGGGAATGGATGCCTTCCTGGTCAGTTCCAGCATCGAATAACAGCACATGCACCGGCATGGGTCGCGGCAGGGGGCATCGACCCTCAGTGTGTCACCGGTGCTCGCCATCAGGATCATCGGCCAGCTGTTGAAGCCTTCTGTAGAGAGCCGCCTCATCGTCAGCCAGCACTTCCGGCACCACGATGCGAACCTCCACCAACTGGTCACCGCGTTGCTCGCCCCACACCTGGCCTCGCGCCCTCAGTCGCAGCAGTCGGCCGCTGGACGAGCCCGGCGGCACCCTCAGCTTGACCGGGCCCCGCAGGGTGGGCACGACCACCTCACAGCCCAAGGCGGCTTCGGCCGGGGTGAGTTCCAAGGGGTAGAGCACCCGCAGACCATCGATGCGCAGCCCCTCAGGGGTGCGCACCCGCAACTGCAGGAAGTGGTCACCGCCACCGGGCGTCACCCCTACCAAACGCAACCGCCAACCATCACCGGCAAAAGCCGGTGTCCACACCTCCACCGCCGTGCCATCGGGCAGCACGAGCTCGACCCGCTCACCCTGCAGCGCCTGCTCCGCTGTGAGCTCCACCACGCTTTCCTGGTTGCTGCTGGCCTGCACCGGCGGCGGCGGCGGCGGGGAGGACGTCACCGAGCCTGTCGATTCGAGCTCGTCTTCCGGATCGACGTCCGGCTCGTCGTCTACAGGTGTGGCCGGCTGGCGCCGCTCGCCAAACAGGGCGTCGAGATAGTCGTCGAAATCGGGGAATCCCATGGCGAAGGGATCCCCCTGGCCAGACTCGCCAGCCGCTGAGGCAGGGCCGCCGGCTTCCCATGCCTGGCGGCGTCTCGGATCGGAGAGCACCGCATAGGCCTCGTTGACCCGTTTGAATCGCTCCTCGGCAAGGGGATCGTTGCCGTTGAGGTCTGGATGCCAGCGCCGGGCCTGGGCGCGAAAGGCTGCCTTGAGGCTGGGGGCATCGGCACCGGGCTCGAGGCCCAGCACAGCCCAGTAATCGGGCTGGGCGACAGGGCTATGGGTCACCGGTAGGAGCCATCCCCCCAGGGATCGTCGTCCGCCCGTTCAGCGCGTTGGCGGCGGAGCGGTTCGGAGTCGCGATAGCTGGCTGACCGATCAGGCGGTTCCCGATAAGGCGGTTCCCGATAAGGCGGTTCCCGGTAGGGGGGCTCCCGGTAGCTGGGTTCCCGGTTGTAAGCCGGCGGTGTCATCGCCCACGGATCGCTGCCGGGTCGGTTCCAATCATCCCAGTCGTCGTCGGCAAACAACTCATCCTTGAGCGATCCAAGCGTGTTCTTCAGCCCCTGCAGCGGCCCCTGGTCAGCTTTGCGCTCACTCAACAGGCGGCGGTTGAGGCCGAACAGGGCTTCCTGCAGTTGGCTCACGGCCAGTTCCAGCTCCACCAGGTCATCGGCGGCGAGCAGATCCTGCACATCGCGCAGGGCCATCTCCACCGAGCGCTGCTGGCGTTCTGCGCCGTAGGGGCCCAGCTCTAAAGCCGCATCGCGCAGCCGGCGTTCCGCCTGGGCCACCAAGGTCTGGGCCCGGTTGCGCCGATCGATCTCCGAACGCTTGCGGCGATCGTCTCCAGCCTTCTGCTCGGCCTCTTCGATCAGGGTTTTGATCTCCTCTTCGCTGAGGTTGGAGCCGCCCTGGATGCTCACGCTCTGTTGGCGGCCGGTGGTGCGGTCGGTGGCCGACACCTGCAACAGCCCATTGGCATCGATGTCAAAGGACACCTGGACCTGGGGCACCCCCCGGGGAGCCGGCGGAATACCGGAGAGGCGAAACCGCCCCAAGCTCTTGTTGCCCTCAGCCATTTGGCGCTCTCCCTGGAGCACGTGGATCTCCACGGAGCTCTGGTTCGATTCAGACGTGCTGAACAGATCGCTTTTGCGAACCGGAATGGCCGTATTGCGGGGGATCAGCACCTTCATGACGCCGCCGATCGTCTCAAGGCCGAGGGAGAGGGGGGTGACGTCGTTGAGCATCAGGTCGCGCAGCTCACCGGTGAGGATCCCCGCCTGCACGGCCGCTCCGATCGCTACCACCTCATCGGGATTGACCGACTGGCAGGGCTCCAGGGGAATCAGGGTGCGCACCATTTCCTGCACCATCGGCATGCGGGTAGAGCCCCCGACCAACACCACATCGTCGATGTCATCCGCGGCCAGGCCTGAATCCCTCAGCGCCCCCTGCACGGGGCGCAGCAGTCGGTCGAGCAGATCGGGGCATAGGCCCTCGAACACGCTGCGTTCAAGGGTCGTCTCCACGTGGAGAGGGCCCTCCGGACCGGTGGCGATGAAGGGCAGAGAAATGGGCGTACTGGCCACGCCGCTCAACTCGATCTTGGCTTTTTCAGCCGCTTCGGTGAGCCGTTGGAGGGCCTGGCGGTCGCGGCGAAGGTCGATGCCATGCAGGCTCTCGAAGGCATCGGCCAGCCAGTCGACAATGCGGCGATCCCAATCGTTTCCCCCCAGCTGGGTGTCCCCACTGGTGGCCTTGACATCGAACACGCCCTGGGCAATGCGCAGCACCGAGACGTCAAAGGTGCCGCCACCCAGGTCAAAAACCAGCACCCGCTTGACCGTGCTGCGGTCAAACCCATAGGCCAATGCGGCCGCCGTGGGTTCGTTGAGGATCCGTTCAACGCTGATGCCGGCCAACCGACCGGCATCACGGGTGGCCTGGCGCTGGGCGTCGTTGAAGTAGGCCGGCACGGTGATCACCGCCGCTTCAACCGGTTCGCCCAGGTAGGTGGCGGCATCGTCAACCAACTTGCGCAGGATGCTGGCGACCAGCTCTTCTGGTGCGTATTCCCGCTGGGTAGCGGGGCAGACAGCGCGCACATTGCCCTGGTCGTTGGCCCGCACGGTGTAGGGCACCGCAAGGCTGCCTTCCTCGAGCTCGTCCCACTGCCGGCCCACGAAGCGTTTGAGGTTGGCGAAGGTGTTGCGGGGGTTGAGTACGAGCTGGCGGCGGGCCAGTTGCCCCACCAACAGCTCCTGATCCCGGCTGAACCCCACCACCGAAGGGGTGGTGCGGCCGCCCTCGGCGCTGGCAATCACCTGGGGACGGCCACCCTCAAGGACAGCCACCACCGAGTTGGTGGTGCCCAAATCAATGCCGACTATGCGAGACATGACCCGGCGCCATGTGAAATCCGGTGCGTTGAAGCCTGTCGACCCATGAAAACGGCTGGCCCAGCCTCGCGCGGTGGCGCCCCAAAACTACCGGGCAACTAGACGTTAATCACCACTTAAACGGCCATGCGAGCAGCACTTCGTAGATTTCCACTGGATCGGCCACCGACGTGCTGACCGATGCAAAGCCATTCCCCCATGTTGACGGACCCCAGAGCCACGGACCCCAGCCCTTCCCTCAGGGATGCCTTCACCCTGCGGCGGCGGCCGCCGGCTGAAAAGTTTGTTGACCTGGGCTTCCGCCAGCTGACCCTGCTGCTGGCCTCGATGGTGGCCGTGGTGCTGTTGGGCATCTTCCTGACGGTGTTCCAGGGGGCCAGGGACGCCATGTCCGAGTTTGGTCTGAGCTTCCTGACCACGTCCAGTTGGGACCCCGTCAATGAGGAGTACGGAGCCTTCATTGCCATTTATGGCACCTTGGTCTCCTCGATTCTGTCCCTGCTGATCGCCGTGCCCCTTGGCGTGGGCACGGCGATTTTCATCACTGAAGACCTGATGCCAGCGGTTGTGCGGGATGGCATCGGCCTGATGGTGGAACTGTTGGCGGCGATTCCCTCCGTCGTGCTTGGCCTTTGGGCCATTTTTGTGATGGAGCCGGCCATCCGACCAGCCCTCAACCTGGTGCACAACCTGTTGGGTTGGAGTCCCTTCTTCAACACCGTGCCCCAGGGCCCTGGCATGGCCCCAGCCATCTTGATTCTGGTGGTGATGATTCTGCCCATCATCACGGCCATCTCCCGCGACGCCCTCAACCAGGTTCCCATTGAGCTTCGCCAGGGGGCCTATGGGGTTGGCACCACCCGCTGGGGGGCCATCTTCAGTGTCATTTTGCCAGCGGCCATATCCGCGATTACCGGCGGTGTGATGCTGGCCTTGGGACGGGCCATGGGTGAAACCATGGCTGTCACGATGATCATCGGCAATTCGCTCAACTTTGATCTCTCCTTGCTGGCACCTGCCAATACGATTGCCTCGATGTTGGCCAACCAATTCGGAGAAGCCGACGGCATCCAGGTTTCGGCTTTGATGTATGCGGCATTGATCCTGATGCTGCTCACCTTTCTCGTCAACATGGCGGCCCAGTGGATCGTCAAGCGACTCAGCCTGCGTTACTGAGATCCCCAACCCCTGGCACCTCCGATGACCAAGCTTCCTCCGATTAGTTATTCCAATTCCACCCTTTTTGATCGGCGCCCACTGCAGTTTGACCCCAGTCTCAAACGCAACAGACTCAGCGTTTTATTTACGGGTGTGGCTGGACTATTCGCCACCATAGCCGTATTGCCCCTTTTCCTGGTGCTGATCTATGTGCTGGTGCAAGGGGGCAGCCTGATCTCCGTACGCCTCTTCTCCGAGTTGCCACCCCCTCCGGGCCTCGACGGTGGTGGCATCGGCAACGCGATCTTGGGCACAATCCTGGTCACCCTGATTGCCTCCCTGATTGCGATTCCGGTTGGAGTAGGTGGAGGGATCTATCTAAGTGAATACTCAAGCCGGGGCTGGTTTGCCCAATTTGTTGGTTTCGGCAATGACGTATTAGCAGGTGTTCCTTCGATTATCAGCGGTGTTTTTGTTTACGGTATTGTCGTTGTCACGCGAATATTCTTTGACCAGAGCTACAGCGCTATGGCGGGTGGCATTGCCCTCTCGATTCTCATGCTGCCCACTGTGATCAAAACAACCGATGAAGCGCTGAAATTGGTTCCCCAAGAGTTACGCATGGGCGCCTACGGGGTGGGTGCATCCAAGTTTGTCACGATTACCAGGGTCACCCTGCCTTCAGCCTTTACCCCAATCGCAACTGGGGTTGTGTTGGCTATTGCCAGGGCCGCCGGTGAGACTGCTCCGCTGATCTTTACAGCACTATTTTCTCCCTTTTGGCCTGAGGGAGTTTTTAATCCCATTGCCACCATGTCTGTTCTGATCTTCAACTTTGCCATCATGCCCTATGAAGCACAGAACGAATTGGCCTGGGCTGCTTCATTTGTTCTTGTGATCATGATTCTTGCCGCCAATTTGCTTGCCCGCTGGATCAGTGGTTTGGCTAAGGTCTAATCCACCACGGCATCACTCAGCAAATCCTCACCAACCAACCCATGTCCAACAGTTACGCCAGTCCAAACAGCACTGATTCCGCAGCGATGGATACCTGCATGACTCTGGAGAATGTCACCATCTCCTATGGGAAGTTTGAGGCTGTCAAAAATGTCTATATGGATTTACCCAAAGGTCGCGTGACTGCCTTCATCGGCCCGTCTGGTTGTGGCAAGTCCACAGTGTTGAGGGCCTTGAATCGAATGAACGATTTAATCCCTGGTTGCAAGCTGAAGGGTCGGGTCGTTTTTGACAACAACGATCTCTACGATCCACGCGTGGATCCTGTCGAGGTTCGCAGGCGTATTGGCATGGTGTTTCAAAAACCCAACCCATTTCCCAAGACGATTTACGAAAATATTGCCTTCGGGGCCCGTATTAATGGCTTCAAAGGAGACATGGATGAGCTGGTTGAACGGTCCCTGCGCAAGGCAGCTGTATGGGACGAATGCAAGGACAAACTGCGTGAGAGTGGTCTTGCCCTTTCCGGTGGCCAACAGCAGCGCCTCTGCATTGCCCGAGCGATTGCCACGGAGCCCGAGGTCATTTTGATGGATGAGCCCTGCTCAGCCCTTGATCCGATCTCCACGTTGAAAATCGAAGAAACGATGCACCAGCTCAAACGTAGTTACACCATTATTATTGTGACCCACAACATGCAACAGGCCGTTCGTGTTGCCGACCAAACAGCTTTCTTTAATGCCGAGGCCGTGGAAGGCGGCAGTGGCAAAGTCGGCTATCTGGTTGAATTTAATGATACTGAAAAGATCTTCAACGCCCCTGCCCAACAGTCAACGCAGGATTATGTCAGCGGCCGTTTCGGCTAGGGGCCTGTGATCGGGTCAGCAACTGAGCTTCGCGTCAACAGATAGACGGCAAAAAGCCGGCTGTTAGGCCGGCTGGTCATACGGAGAGGGAGGGATTCGAACCCTCGATAGAGTTGCCCCTATACAGCATTTCCAGTGCTGCGCCTTCGACCACTCGGCCACCTCTCCAGGGGCAAAATGGGGCAACCAGATGCCAATATACCAGCATGAGTAGCGGCACCACGCCCAGCCATCCAATCACCGTGCATTGGCGCCAAGGCGGGCGCACGATTCGTCACCACGTCGCCGAAGGTGACTACATCCTGGCCAGTTTCGAGCAGCAGGGCGATCCCCTCCCCTTCAGTTGTCGCAATGGCTGCTGCACGGCTTGCGCCGTGCGGGTGTTGGATGGGGAGATCGACCAGCGGGAAGCCCTGGGCCTCTCACGGGACCTGCGTCGCCGCGGTTACGGCTTGCTCTGCGTTGCCCGCGCCACTGGACCCTTGGAGGTGGAAACCCAGGACGAGGATGAGGTCTACGACCTGCAGTTCGGCCGTCATTTTGGCCGGGGCCAGGTGCGCCAGGGTCTGCCCTTGGAGGAGGAATGAGCACCGACAACCCAAGCCTTAGTGACCAGGCCTGGCGGGATTCCGGCTTGGCGCCCAACGAGATTGAGCGATTTGCCGAGGTGGCCCGCCTCGCGGCGGCGGCTGGGGCTGGGCAACTGCTGCGTTACTTCGGCAAGCTGGAGCACATCCGCGAAAAGGGATCCGCCGGCAACCTGGTCACCGAAGCTGATCTGGCCGCTGAACAAGCCGTGCTGGCCATACTGGCTGAGGCCACACCAGAGCTGGGTGTACTGGCTGAGGAGAGCGGTCGGCGCATCGGCCAGGGATCGCCTTTGGAGTGGTGTGTCGACCCCTTGGATGGCACCACCAACTACGCCCATCGCTATCCCTTTTTCGGCACCTCGGTGGGACTCACCTGGAACGGCCGCCCCCTGTTGGGGGCCCTGGCGGTGCCGGCCCTCGACCAGTTCTATTGGGCGGCCCCAGGGCTGGGTGCCTGGAACAACGACAGCCGTATCCAGGTGAGCGAATGCCAAGAGCTCAGCCACTCCCTGCTGGTTACGGGCTTTGCCTACGACCGCATCAGCCGCTTGGATAACAATTACGCCGAATTTGCCTGGTTCACCCATCGCACCAGGGGTGTCAGACGAGCGGGCGCAGCAGCTGTGGACCTGGCGTTCGTGGCTGATGGCCGGGTTGATGGCTACTGGGAACGGGGCCTCTCCGCTTGGGATTTGGCCGCTGGTGTTCCCTTGGTGGAACAAGCCGGAGGCGTCGTCTGTTCCTATGACGGCAGTCCGGCCGATCTCGCCAGCGGCAGGTTGGTTGCCTGTACGCCGGCCCTGCGCCAGGCCCTGGTGGACGGGCTGGCTGCTTGCCGGCCCCTGCAGGGGGCCAGTTTTGGTGCTCCAGAGCTGGATGGGGGTGAGGCGGTCCCCGCTCCATAGGATCGGCTCACGTGTCGCCCTGCTCCGTTCCATGGCCCTGCAACCCGCCGCCGGCGCCAGGGATCTCAACCCAAGGGAGGTCGAGAGCAACCGCTGGCTGTGCGACCAGCTAGCCCAGATTTACAGGCTTTGGGGCTACGCCGAGGTCGCCCCCCCTGCGGTCGAACGGCTGGAGACCCTGGAGGCGGGTGGCGGCATCAGTGGGCTCGAATTGGTTCGACTGGCCGCCGATGAACCGCTGGGATTGCGACCGGAGATGACGGCCTCGATTGCCAGGGCCGCCTGCACCCGCTTGGCCACGCGGCCACGCCCGCTGCGGCTCTGGAGCAGTGGTGTGGTGTTCCGTAGTGGGATCAGCGATTCGGGCCAGCACAGGCTTGAGGAGAAACTGCAAAGCGGCGTTGAGCTGTTGGGGGCCGCTGGCCCCGATGCCAGTACGGCCGATGTGGAACTGCTGGCCCTGTTGCTGGCCTGCCTGGCCCAGCTCAACATTGCTGAAGCCTTAAAGCCCCGCCTGCTGCTCGGCCACCACGGCCTGCTTTCCGCCCTGCTTGATCAGGTGCCTGACAGGCAGCGCACCGCAACCCGCAAGGCCCTGACGAGCTATGACCCCCTGGCGCTTGCCGAGTTGGAGTTGCCGGGTTACCAAGGCCAGGGCCTGCAGCAGTTGATGCGCCTCCGGGGCGAACCGGACAAGGTGCTGTACCAACTCGAACAGCAATTGGGACCATCGCCGCTGTTGAAGCAACTGGCCACCACCCTCAAACTGATTGCCCCGTTGGCCCAGCGCCAGGGGATCCAGCTCCATTTGGACCCCAGTTTTCAACCCCATTACGATCTCTACGACGGGCTGGTGCTGCAGTTGGTTTGCCAGGGTGCAGACGCTCCGGTTGCCATTGCCAGTGGCGGTCGCTACGACGCCCTGCTGGCGCGCTTTGGTGGAGAGGTCGGAGGCCTGGGATTCAGCTTTGAGATTGGGGCAATTCGCGAGCTGCTCGGCACGGAAGCCAGCGCACCCCACCGGCCCGCCACAACCCTGGTGAGTTTTCAGCACGAGTCCTGGCTCGCCGCTGCCCTGACGGCCATGCAGGAGTTGCATCAGAAGGGCGAGCGGGCCGAATTGCTGCCCACTCCCTGCGCCAGCGAAGGGGATGCCCAAACCCTGGCGGCCCAAAGGGGCTGTTCCGCTAGCCGCTGGCTTGGGGGCCCTGCCTAGGATTGGTTCTGCTCGGGTTTTTGGTCTGTATGGCCCACACGATCGTCACCGCCATCTGCGAAGGCGTCGCCGACTGCGTGGATGCCTGCCCGGTGGCCTGCATCCATCCGGGCCGCGGCGCCAACGTCAAGGGCACCGCCTTTTATTGGATTGATTTCGACACCTGCATCGACTGTGGCATCTGCCTGCAGGTGTGCCCGGTGGCTGGGGCGATCCTGCCCGAAGAAAAGCCAGCCCTGCAGCAGGCCGGGTGAGCAGCTCCTGCCCCGATCGAGCACCGCTGCTGGTGTTTGACGGCGGCTGCCTGTTCTGCCGCCATTTCGCCGAGCTCAGTGAACTGCGCAGCGGCATTGCTGGATTGCAGGTCTGCGACGGCCGCGCCGACCATGCGCTGCGGCGACGGCTGCAGCAGCACGGCATGAACCTGCGGGATGGCGCCATCCTGATCGACGGTGACGAGCTGCTGCATGGTGCTGCAGCGATCCAGTGGCTCTGCGCCCGGATGAGCCCGAGCGCCAGCCTGCTGCAGCTGCTAGCTCCCCTACTGGCGTGCCCAAGGCGCGCACAACGGCTCTATCCCCTGTTGCTGCTGGCCCGACGCGCTGCCCTGGCCCTGCGCGGCCTGCCGGTTGATCCCTAGTCACCCCGCGCTCAGCCTTTCGTGGCAGGCAGACAACCAGGCGCCACTGGCGTCGTAATGGCGAATCAGCCGTTCCAACCGGCCTGGAGCGCTGAGCCAGCCAGCCTCGACACTGAAGGCGCACCGGTGGCTGACCTGATCGGGTCTGCGGCTGTAGCCCCCATCGGGCAAGAGCTGGAGTTGGGCCAGGTCTGCGGCGGCAAAGCTGGCCCTGCAGGCTGCGAATTCCGGCTCGGGCCAGTCCGCTGAGACCGTCTCCCTGGTGCCCCGCCAGGGGCCAAGCAGCTGATCGGGCTGAAGGTGTGGTCTCTGGCTGGAGGCGCTGCCAGCGCGCCACTCACGAATCAACACCAACGTGGTGGCCAGGCCATCACGGCTGTAGAGCTGCACGAGGCGGTGGCGGCGGTTGTCGCCAACAAACCCGTATTCGGCACCGAACTCTGTTTGCGGCGCCAGTTGCATGGACCCCTTGCAGAAGGCCCCCGTGTCAAAAAACACGGCCTGACGCCCCAGCCTTCGGTAGTCCTGTTGGTGGTCGCTGATCGGTGGGCCAGCCAGCCCTTCCGGGCCAAAGCGGCGCAGACGGAAACGGACCAGTCGATCCTGCTCGGCGCTCTCGAGATTGAGAATGGAGGGTGTTTCGCTCCCGATCTCCCCGGCGGGGTTGATCGATGCAAAGGAACCGTGCCACTCCCCCTGGTTGCGCAGAAAGTTCTGCCACTGGCTCGACATGACGATGGCCTGGGGTGGTGGCTGCGAGCGTAGACAGCGCCGCTCCTGGCCGGCTGTTGGGCGGTTTCCTGCCCATGGCTGCCCCTTGGCGACAGGGCCTGAGACGGTGGATTCTGGGGGCTCCCCATACCACCGGATCGTGTTGCAGGCAGAACAGGGTCAGATCCAGATCCACACCGAAAACATCTTCCCGATCATTAAAAAGGCCGTCTATAGCGGCCACGAGGTGTTTCTGCGTGAACTGGTGAGCAATGGCGTCGATGCGACCAGCAAGCGACGCATGGCCTCCATGGCCGGCGACTGCAGCGAGGGCCCGGAAGCAAAGATATCCATCCGCATCGACCGCGAGAAGAACACGCTGACCATCTCTGACAACGGTATCGGCATGACTGCCGATGAGGTGAAGCGGTATATCAACCAGGTGGCTTTTTCTAGCGCCGAAGATTTCCTCCAAAAATACAAGGGGGAAAATGACGCGATCATCGGCCACTTCGGCCTGGGCTTTTACTCCAGCTTCATGGTGGCCAAGCAGGTGGAGCTGGTGACCCTTTCGGCCCGCGAGGGCTCCGAGGCGGTGCGGTGGAGCTGTGATGGCTCCCCCAACTTCAGCCTCGAGGCAGCGGAGCGCAGTGAGCCTGGCACCGATGTGGTGCTGCATCTGATGGAGGAGGAGCTCGAATACATCGAGCCTTCCCGGATCCGCACCCTGATCACCACCTACTGCGACTTCCTACCGGTTGAGGTGCAGCTGGAGGGTGAAACCGTCAACAAGCGGGAGGCTCCCTGGCGCAAGAGCCCCCGGGATCTGAGCGACAACGACTACATCGAGCTCTACCGCTACCTGTACCCATTCCAGGGCGACCCGCTGCTGTGGGTGCACCTCAACACCGATTACCCGTACAACCTGCAGGGCATCCTCTATTTCCCTAAATCCAGTGGCCGGGCCGACTGGGAGAAGGGTGAGATCAAGCTCTACTGCAACAACGTGTTTGTCAGCGACTCGATCAAGGAGGTGGTGCCCCGCTATCTCTTGCCCCTGCGGGGTGTGATCGACTCCCCTGACATCCCCCTGAACGTGAGCCGCTCGGCCCTGCAGACCGATCGGCGGGTGCGCTCGATCGGCGCCTTTGTGGCCAAGAAGGTGGGCGATCGGCTCAAGGAGCTGCACCGGGAGGATCCCAAGCGCTATGCCGACAGCTGGGAATCACTGGCTCCCTTCATCAAGATCGGCGCCATGGAAGACGAGAAGTTTGCCGATCAGGTGGCTGAGCTGGTGCTGTACGGCACCACAGCAGCGGCGGCGGAGGGCGAAAGCCCCGATCCAATCCCAGCGGAGGCTGGCAAGGCCTACACAACCCTGGCGGGCTATCGCAGCCGCCTGGATGGGGCCAACGGCAAGCGCATCCTCTATTGCACCGATGAGGCCGGCCAGGCCGGCGCCCTGGCCCTGTGGAAGAGCCAGGGCGCTGAGGTGCTGCTGGCTGACACCTTCATCGACACCCAGTTCATCCCCTGGCTCGAATACCGCCACGAAGACCTCAAGTTCCAACGGGTCGACAGCGAACTGGATGAGTCGCTGCAGGAGAAGGAAAGTGAACTGGCCGATGCCGACGGCAAGGACAACTCTGAGAAGCTTCGCGACCTGTTCAAGGCTGCCCTCGCCAACGACAAGGTGACCATTCAGGTGCAGGCCCTCAAGGGCGACAACGCTCCGGCCGCCCTGATTTTGTTGCCGGAGCAGATGCGCCGCCTCAACGACATGGGCGCCCTGATGGAGCAGCGGCTGCCGGGCCTGCCCGATCACCACGTGTTGCTGGTGAACCGTAAGCACCCCCTGGTGGAGGGATTGCTGAAGCTCTCAGCCGGTTCGGTGATCACCGGCGCCGGTGGGGGCAGCTCGCCCAGCCAGCAACTGGCTGATGAACTGGGTCGCCACCTCTATGAAATGGCGAGACTGGCGGTGGGTGGCCTGGAGCCGAACCAATTGGCTGGCTTCCAGCAGCGCAGCGCTGATCTGATGGGTCGTCTGATGCAGCGAGGCCTCTAGGTGCCCGCGCTCTGCAAGAGGGCTATCCAAAACCGATCCAGCCCTTGGCCATCGCCCACTGCAGCCCGACAGTCCCGATGAGGGCACCAACCAACCCGCCGGCGAAGGCCAGAAATGCCAGGGGGGCTCCCACCGCCTGACTGGCGGCGGAGGGCTCCACCAGGCTCAGGCGCTCAGCGGCAGCGGATTGGTGATCCTGCTGACGACGGACAAGGGCTTCGAAATCAGGCATTCAATCTCCTGGGCAACGGATAGGTAGGCCGACCAGCCGGCCATGCGGCGGGGGTCTGCGCTGCCCCGGTCATCAGTGGCTGCAAACACGGGCAGTCCAAGATTTTCAGCCTTGTCAAAGGCAGCCAGCAGGGGAATTTCACTGGACAACACCGGCAGACCAAAGCAGCCCAGGGCAGCGCGGGCCTCATCGGCGGCGCGCTGTTGGCGCTGATCCACCTTCACCAGCAACACGGCATGGGGCACCCGAACGTTCCGCAGCAACCGGGCCAGCTCGACGGTCAGCTCCACGGCCCGGGCTTTGGGAGCCGTCGGTAACACCACCAGGTCAGATCCCAGGGCCAGGTGCCGCAGCTCCTCTTCATCGCTGCTGGCCTGGCCATCGGTGATCACCACATCAGCGGTGCGGGTGGCCTTGGCAGCCGCCTCAACAGGCACGACAGAAAACGGCAGTGCGCCCCGGATGCCGTAGGCCAGGGCCGAACGGTTTCGATCCGCGTCCACCACACAAACAGACAGCCCTCTCCCTGCCCAAACACTGGCGAGGTGGATGCTGGTGCAGGTCTTGGCAACCCCTCCTTTCTGACCAGAAACGGTGATGAACACCGCAAAACAACAATTTTATAAACTTTATCCCGGTCGATTTGCGATTTCAGTAAGCACGGCGACATCCCTGGGCGGGCTGCCAAGGGCCAGGCCACGGTTTGTTATGGTTGCAACTGCTTTTTTGGTTGGAATGTCCCGCGTCTGTGAGCTCACCGGCAAGCGAGCCAACAACGGCATGGCCGTATCCCACTCCCATGTGCGCACCAAAAAGCTCCAGCAGGTGAATCTGCAGGAGCGTCGGCTGTGGTGGGCAGAGGGCAATCGCTTCGTCAAGCTGCGGGTCTCCACCCGGGCGCTCAAGACCATCCAGAAAAAAGGTCTCGGTGCCTACGCCAAGGAGCTCGGCGTCAATCTGGCCAAGATCTGACCCGGACCATGCAGCGTCGGTCACTCCTGAAGGGCATGGCCGCCTTATTGCCCCTGACCTCAGTTGCCACAAGCCTGTTTGCTGATGCCAGCCAGGCGCAGGCCTTGGGTGGAACGCTGCCTGAGCTCAACCAACCTGCCCCCGATTTCAATCTGGGCGGGGTTGCCCCGTCTGGCGGGGGTGAAGCCATTGAAACCCAGTTGCAGCTAGGCGATTTTGCCGGTCGCTGGTTGGTGCTCTACTTTTACCCCCGCGATTTCACCGGTGGTTGCACCCTGGAAGCCCGCGGCTTCCAAAAGGACCTTGCCGCTTTCGATGCGGCCCATGCCGTTGTCGTCGGTGTGAGCGCTGATGACGCCGACTCCCATGCCGATTTCTGCAGCAGTGAAGGTTTGGCCTTCCCCCTGCTCTCCGATCCATCCGGCACCGTCAGCAGGGCCTATGGCAGCTGGATTCCGCCCTTTTCCCAACGGCACACCTTCCTGATCGATCCAACCGGTGTGCTGCGGGCCAATTGGGTAGCCGTACGCCCCAGTGGCCACAGTGCCGAGGTTTTGGTGGCGCTCAGGGAGCTTCAGCAGGGTTGATCGCTGCCTCCGGTCCATGGTCGCCGGCCCCAGCCAACAGGCGCCGGTGCACCGCGGTGCCAGAGCGCAGGTTGGTCAAGCGGTCCGCCGGGGGGGGGGTATCCAAAATGCTGCTCCAGCTCGTGAGCAGGTCATCTGCTGGAGGTTGGTCAAGGCTTCGGCATGGACAAGCCAGGGCCATGGCGGCTGCTGCAACCTTGGGGTCGTAGCTGAGGGCCGCGCAGGGGGCGCCTGAGAGGGCCGCCAAAATCAACCCATGCAGCCGCATGGCCACCACCAGCCCAGCGCTGCTGAAGACGGCCATGGCCTCATCGGGCCGCTCGGCCCATACCTCCCGGCTCCTGGCCGCCAGGCCAGGCGGAAGCAGGTGCTCCTGGCCCAGTTGGGCGAGCAGGCCCCGATCCTGCTCCGCATGGAACGGCAGCCAGAGCACCTCCCGATCTGTTTGGTAGGCCAGTTGCTCGATGGCGTCGAGGTAGGGCTGCCAGGCCATCCCCTGCAACTGGCTTGTCGGCCTCAAACACAGCACCAGGGGCCCACCCTTGCCCCGCCAGGGCTGGGGCGGCAGGGCCCACACCGGGTCGCTGCCCACCAACCCTTCGAAGCCCAGCCGCCTGGCCAAGGCTGCCGACTCGGGATCACGCCAGGTTGCGGCTGTCACCAGGCCCAGCAAGCGGGCCACCAGGAGCCTGCTGCGGCGGCGACGCAACGGTCCCAGACCCTGCCCCCAAAGCAGTACGGGCTTGGCGTCAAACCTGGCGACCACAATCAAGGCCGCGTAGTAGAGCAGGCTGGCAAAGCTGGTGGAATCTTGGAGCAGGCTGCCGCCCCCCAGCACCAGGGCATCACAGCCACGCAGGGCCTTAAGCACCAGACCAAGGCTGCGGCGTTGCACCGTTTCGACGCCGAAGCGCTCCTGCACCAGCCCCTGGTCATGGGCCGTCACCACGGCCTGGCTGCCAGGGGGAAGCTGACAGAGCAACACCTCCAGCAGGGCATCGTCGCCCAGGTTGTGCTCGCCGTAGTACCCGCACAACAGCAGGCGCCTGTGGTTCGCAGCCACGCTGCCGATCAGGCCCTGCTGTCTGGTCTCGCGCACGAGCCGGGAATCACCAACCGATGAGCATCGCACCCTGGCTGGATCGGTGTTACTGATCTTCTCTGCAACACTGCGTTCATGCATGCCCTCTCCCTGCCCACTTGGTGGATCCACATCACCTCAGTGCTGGAGTGGGTTGTGGCCATGCTGGCCGTGCAGCGACTTGGGGTGCAACGGGGGGAAGGGGGGTGGCGCTGGCTGAGCCTGGCCATGCTGCCGGCCCTGGTCAGTGCGATGGCCGCCTGCACCTGGCATCTGTTTGACAACAGCTCCGAGCTCTACGGCCTTGTGGTGTTCCAGGCGGGTCTCACCACAGTGGGCAATGGAGCCCTGGCAGTCGCGGCCTGGAATCTGCTGCGTCAACAGCGCCAGAGCAACCCATGAATGGCGCCCTGAGCTGGTTGGCAGGCATCGATCCCAGTCCCCTGTTTGTTGTCTCCCTGGTGCCCTATCTGGCCTTCCTCTGGTGGGCCAGCAAGGTGGAAGGGTTTCCCAAGCTGGCGCTGCGGGGCTTCCAGTGCACCCTGGTGTTTGTGGCCGTCACAATTGTCGCTGCGATCGTGGCCCAGCTGCGCTTCGGCGAACTGCTGGCCAACGTGGATGCCCTGCATGGCGGTGCCGAATCCCTGCTCACCCTCTCGAATCTGTTGGTCGTGCTGGGCTTTGGTGGGGTGGGTGCGGCGCTGACCTCCCCTGACCGCAAGCGCTGAGCTTCGAGCAGGCCAACTGAATCAATGTCGCCATGGTCCGGCTGCGATGGGAGGCGATGAACAAGTCTTAAGCAGGGGAGTTCCAGGGCGATCAGGCCCGGAAGATGGGGCGTTGGCTTTGGCTCCATGATGGCTCCGCTCCTGGCTCTGGCACCCGCTTCGATCTCCTGGTCGCCCAAGGTGGCGTTGGTGATGATCGTCTGCAATGTGATCGCGATAGCGATCGGCAAGGCCACCATCCAGCAGCCGAATGTGGGGCTGCAACTGCCAAGCCCGAGCCTGTTTGGCGGCTTCAGCCACGGCGCCATGCTCGGCACCCTCAGCCTTGGCCACCTCCTCGGCATGGGCGCGATCCTGGGACTGGCCTCCCGCGGGGTGGTCTGAACGACGGGATCCCAGCGGGCGTCAGGCAGCGACAGGCTGACTGGCGCCCGTCAGCGTTGCAGCCAGGGGAGAGCCAAAGCGCTCAGCGATGCGATGGGCCATCTGGGGGGGAGTCAGTTCCAAGCTCTGTTTGCTTTGGTCCGGGCTGGCATGGTCGACCAGCCGGTCGGGAATGCCGATGCGCAGCATGGGCACGAGCACATTGTGGTCGACGAGCGACTCGGCCACCGCGCCGCCAAAGCCGCCAGCCAGGGCCCCCTCCTCCATGGTGACCACCTTGCCAATCCGCTGGGCCATCGGCAGGATAAGGGCCTCATCGAGGGGACGCAGGAAGCGGGCGTTGATCACCGCTGCGCGGATCCCTGCCTCCTGCAGCAGGCCGGCCGTGGCCATCGCTGGACCAACCATGGCGCCGTAGGCCACGATCAGCACGTCATCGCCATCGGCGAGCAGTTCGCCGCGACCGATCTCGAGCGGTTCAAAGCCCTCCTCAGCAAGCGGCACCCCTTCACCCTCACCGCGGGGAATCCGCAGGGCACAGGGGCCAGTGTGGTGAATCGAGGTCACCAGCATGCGCTGCAATTCGGCCTCGTCCTTGGGGGCCATCACGGTGAAATTGGGGATGGCGCGGAAATAGCTGATGTCGTATTGGCCCTGGTGGGTGGGGCCATCGGCACCGACGATGCCCGCCCGATCCAGCACAAACGTCACCGGTAGGTTCTGGATTCCCACATCGTGGATGAGTTGGTCAAAGGCGCGCTGCAGGAAGGTGCTGTAGATCGCCACCACAGGCTTGAGGCCCTCACAGGCCATACCCGCCGCCATCGTGACGGCATGTTGCTCGGCAATGCCGACGTCGAAATACTGATCGGGCAGGGCCTTCTCCAGCAGGTCGAGGCCGGTACCGGTGGCCATGGCTGCGGTGATCCCCACCACGGTTGGATCCTGTTCGCAGAGCTTGACCAGCGTTTGGCCGAACACCTTGCTGTACCCAGGCGGCTTCGGCTTGCTGGACGGATAGGCCTTGCCGGTGGCCAGGTCGAAGGCACTCTGGGCGTGGTAACCGACCTGATCGGCCTCGGCGTAGGCATAGCCCTTGCCCTTGGTGGTGGCGACGTGCACCAACACGGGCCCTTCGGTGCGGTGGGCCTGTTCAAAGGTGCGCACCATGCCGGCGATGTCATGGCCATCGATTGGGCCGATGTAGGTGAAGCCCAGTTCCTCAAAGACAGCGCCCACTTTGGGAACCGCCAGACGCTTCATGCTTTCTTTGAGCGTCTTGAGTTCATTGGGCAGCTCGCCGTGCAGGAAGGGCAGGTGCTTGATCGCCTCTTCGGCGTTGCCCTGTAGAAACTGCAATGGCGGGCTCAACCGCATGCGGTTGAGGTACGTGGAGAGGGCGCCCACCGGCGGGCTAATCGACATGTCGTTGTCGTTGAGCACCACCAGCAGCTTGGTTTTTGGCAGATGTCCCGCATGGTTGATCGCCTCCAAGGCCATGCCGCCGGTGAGGGCCCCATCACCGATCACGGCGACACACTTGAAATCCTCTCCGCGGCGATCCCTGGCCAGGGCCATGCCCAGGGCCGCCGAAATGGAGGTGCTGGCATGGCCGGCACCAAAATGGTCGAAGCGACTTTCGGAGCGCTTCAGGTAGCCCGCCACCCCGTTCTTCTGACGCAGGCTGTCGAAGTTTTTGTAGCGACCTGTGATCAACTTATGGGGATAGGCCTGGTGACCCACATCCCACACCACCTTGTCCCGGTCAAGGTCGAGGGTTTGATAAAGGGCAAGGGTGAGCTCGACAACCCCGAGCCCAGGGCCCAGGTGGCCGCCGCTGGTGCTCACCACCTCGAGATGGCGCTCCCGGATCTGGCGGGCCAGGGCTTCGAGTTCAGCTGTGCTCAGGCCGTGCAGCTGATTCGGGTGACTGAGCTCGCTGAGATGCATGCACAGCCCTGGAGATGGCAACCAATCTAGGCCTTGGGTCCCACCCCAAGGTGCGAATTGCGACACTGGTGCCATGAGCGCCGACCCCCAGACCTACCTCCAGCGGATCCTGCGGGCTCGGGTGTACGACGTGGCGATCGAGTCGCCGCTTGATCCCGCGCCCAATCTCTCTGCCCGGCTGCACAACCGGGTGCTGTTGAAACGGGAAGACCTGCAGCCGGTCTTCAGCTTCAAGCTGCGGGGCGCTTACAACAAGATGGTGGGGCTGACGGCAGCCGAACTCGAGCGGGGCGTGATCGCTGCCAGCGCCGGCAACCATGCCCAGGGGGTTGCCCTGGCGGCCCAGAAGCTGGGCTGCCGGGCCGTGATTGTGATGCCGGTCACGACCCCGGAGATGAAGGTGCGGGCCGTGGCCGCCCGGGGAGCGGACGTGGTGCTGCACGGCGATAACTACGACACGGCCTGCGCCGAAGCGACCCGTCTGGCTCACGAGCGGGGGCTCAGCCTGATCCACCCCTTTGACGACCCGGACGTGATCGCTGGCCAGGGCACGATCGGCCTGGAAATCCTGCGCCAGTGCTCCTCGCCTCCGGATGTGATCTATGTGGCCGTCGGTGGTGGTGGCCTGATCGCCGGCATCGGTGCCTACGTCAAAACGCTCTGGCCCCAGGTGCAGATCGTCGGTGTGGAGCCTGTGGATGCCGACGCCATGACCCGCTCCCTGGCTGCCGGCAAGCGGGTCGAGCTCGAGCAGGTGGGGCTGTTCGCCGATGGGGTGGCGGTGCGCAGGGTTGGTGAGCACACCTTTGCCCTGGCCCAACAGACCGTGGATCGGATGGTGACGGTGAATACCGATGCCATTTGCGCCGCCATCAAGGATGTCTTTGAGGACACTCGCTCGATCCTGGAGCCGGCCGGAGCCCTCGCCGTGGCGGGCATGAAGCGCGATGTGATGCAGCAGGGTCTACGGGGCCTGACCCTGGTGGCGGTGGCCTGCGGCGCCAACATGAACTTCGATCGGCTGCGGTTCGTGGCCGAGCGCACCGAAATCGGCGAAGACCGCGAAGCGATGCTGGCGGTGGAGATCCCTGAGCAACCCGGCAGCCTGCGGCGCTTCTGTGGGCTGCTCGGCCAGAGAAGCCTCACGGAATTCAGTTACCGCCTGGCTGATCCGAGGCTGGCCCACATCTTCGTGGGGGTGCAGACCAGCGGCACGGCCGATGAACAGGCCCTGATTGACACGGTGCGCCGGGCCGGGTTCCCCTGCCTCGACCTCTCCAACGACGAACTCGCCAAACTCCACCTGCGCCACATGGTGGGTGGACGCTTGCCTGCCAGCGCAGGAACCGCCCTCGACCAGGGCGAGGAACTCCTCTACCGCTTTGCCTTTCCGGAAAAACCGGGAGCCCTGATGGCATTCGTCAATGCCCTCCAGGCCAGCTGGAACATCAGCATTTTCCATTACCGCAACCACGGCGCTGACGTCGGCCGGATCGTGGTGGGGGTGCAGGTGCCCCGCAGCGAGCGGCCCCAGTGGCAGGACTTTCTCAACGGGCTGGGCTACCAGCATTGGGATGAAACCGACAACCCCGCCTATCGGCTGTTTCTTGGACCCAGCTCCCAGCCACTGCCAGCCCTGGCCTGAGCCCGAATGGCTGCGGTACGGTGCCGCCATGCAGACCGGTGCCGCCACCGACGCAATCCAGGGCCTCTCCTTGCCGGCTCGAATGGAGGCGATCCTCTATCTCAAGGGGCGGCCCCTCACCCTGACCGAACTGGCCGAGATCGCTGGAGCCAGCCGTCAGGAGGCTGAACTCGGCCTGATCAGCTTGATCACGGATTACGCCCACCGGGATACGGCCCTGGAGGTGCGCCAGGAGGGCAACCGCTACAGCCTGCAACTCCGCGATGGCCTGGGCCCCCTGGTCCAGAACCTCTTGCCGGTCGACCTCTCCACCGCCGCCTTGCGCACCCTGGCCACCATCGCGCTGAAAAAACGCATCCTGCAATCCGACCTGGTCGAGCTGCGCGGCTCCGGCGCCTATGACCACATCAAAGAGCTGTTGGCCCAAAACTTCATCGAGCGCAAACGCCAGAGCGAGGGTCGCTCCTTCTGGCTCACATTGAGCGAAAAGTTTCACCGCACCTTTGCCATCAAGGCCGAGGAGCTCGATCAGCGCACGGCTAAGGCAACCAAGGACTGGCCTGCCGCTGCCTAGAGTTCGGAAACTTGAACGGTCGCGCCAGCCATGGACGCTCTGAGTTTTTTGTTGCAGGTTCTGGCCCAGACCCTGAGCATCTACACCCTGGTGTTGTTGGTGCGGGTGTTGCTGAGCTGGTTTCCCAACCTTGACTGGGGCAACCCGCTGCTGTCGACGGTGAGTTCAATCACCGACCCCTATCTCAATGCCTTCCGAGGCCTGATCCCCCCCCTTGGGGGCCTGGACCTCTCGGCGATCCTTGCTTTCCTGGCCCTGCAACTGGTGCAGAGCCTGCTGCAGGGCGCCAGTGTTTCGGTGCTCGGTGCCGGCTACTGATCCAGGGCAAGATCGCCCAGCCCCTGTTCCAGGGGCAGCAATTCGTCATCCAGGCCAGCGCGCATGCGCACCGGCGCGCTGAAACCGCGAGCCTTGACGTTGCTGAAGCCCAGGGGGCCTGGGGTTCCGGCCGGCACGGCCAGGCGGAGTCCGAAGTTCGATGCACCGGGGGGGACATCACCGATGCTGCCAACCCTGGTGCGGTTCTGGAGCACCGGCTCGCCACTGGAATCCAGAATCAGGGCGAAAACGTCCGTATCGACGACGGGCTTGCGGCCAGGGTTGAACACCGTGCCCCGCAGGGCGTAACAGCTGGCCCCAGACGGACGACGCAGCTCCGGCTGGGCGCCGATGTCCTCAGCGGGACACGGCTCGAGGCTGACCTCGGAAACCAGCAGCTCGGCGGCCCAGGCGGGAGCAGCGACCAGGCACAGGGCGACCAGGCCGCTGGTCAGCCATGCCATGACCCAGGCCCTGGCTCTGCTCATCGGCTGTCTCCACTGCCAGAGATCACGTTACGGGCAGCCCGGCTTGCCAATTTGTCCAGGTTGGCCTGGGCAATCTGATCGAGCTCCAGCCCCAGCTCGCTGGCCAGCTGGGCCACATACCAGAGCACATCGCCGAGCTCAAGCTTCAGGCCTGTGATCACCGCTGGGCTGAATTGACCCTGCTGGTCTCTAAGCACCTTTTTAACCTTATCGGCCACTTCTCCGGCTTCGCCGCAGAGGCCCAGGGTCGGGTAGATCGGATTGGCACCGGCGTCGGGGTAGCGCGCGGTGGCTCGGGAGAGCCGCTGATAGTGCTGAAAGTCCAACTGGGGCAGCCCGTTGCAGGCCTGGATGGTAGTTTCCAGCAGTCTGTTGGCGCCTGCATGCCCCAGCCCGATCTCATGCGACGCACCAAGATCGTGGCCACGATCGGGCCTGCTACGGAATCCCCTGAGCGACTGCGGGAGCTGATTGCCGCCGGGGCCACCACCTTTCGGCTTAATTTTTCCCACGGCGACCACAGCGACCATGCGGTTCGCATCGCCACCATTCGTCAGGTAGCCCGCGAGCTGGGCATCGAGATCGGCATCCTGCAGGATCTGCAGGGGCCCAAAATTCGTCTGGGCCGCTTTGCCGATGGGCCGATCACCCTGGCCAAAGGAGCCCCGTTTGAACTGACCTCTCGGGATGTGGCCTGCAACCAAACCATGGCCACCGTCACCTATGAGCGCTTGGCCGATGAGGTGGTGCCAGGCAGCCGCATCCTGCTCGATGACGGCCGGGTGGAAATGGTTGTTGACCGGGTCGACAAGGGTCAGCAGACCCTTTTTTGCACGGTCACCGTGGGAGGGGTGCTCTCCAACAACAAGGGAGTCAACTTCCCCGATGTGCAACTCTCGATCCGCGCTCTCACCGATAAGGACCGCGCCGATCTGGCCTTTGGTCTGCAGCAGGGGGTCGACTGGGTGGCGCTCAGCTTCGTGCGCAACCCCTCCGACATGCGCGAGATCCGCGCCTTGATCCGCAGCCATGGCCACGAAACGCCCGTGGTGGCCAAAATCGAAAAATTCGAAGCGATCGATCAGATCGACGCGATTTTGCCCCTCTGTGACGGGGTGATGGTGGCCAGGGGCGACCTCGGTGTCGAGATGCCGGCCGAGGAGGTGCCCCTGCTGCAGAAGGAACTGATCCGCAAGGCGAACAGCCTTGGCATCCCGGTGATCACCGCCACCCAGATGCTCGATTCGATGGTGAGTTGCCCCAGGCCCACCCGGGCCGAAGTCAGCGACGTGGCCAATGCCATCCTCGACGGCACCGACGCGGTGATGCTCTCCAACGAGAGTGCGGTTGGGGATTTCCCGGTGGAGGCTGTGGCCACGATGGCGACGATCGCCAGGCGGATCGAGCGGGACTATCCCCAGCGGTTGCATGACAGCAACATGGCCCCCACCATCGCCAATGGGATTTGCCAGGCGGTGAGCAGCATTGCCCGCCAGCTCAATGCCGCCGCCATCCTTCCCCTAACCAAGGGGGGCACCACGGCCCGTAACGTCAGCAAGTTTCGTCCCAGCACGCCGATCCTGGCCATCACCAGTGAGGTGCAGGTGGCGCGCCAGTTGCAGCTGTGCTGGGGAGTCAACCCGCTGCTGGTGGAGGAGCAGAGTTCATCCACCAGCACATTCAGCCTGGCCATGGGCAAGGCCAGGGAGTTGGGCTTCCTGAAGGACGGTGATCTGGTGGTGCAAACGGCCGGCACCCTATCGGGGGTGAGTGGCTCCACGGATTTCATCAAGGTGGGCACCGTCTCGGCCGTGCTCTCCAAAGGTCTGGGCATCGGCAGCGGCTCGATCAGCGGCCGGGTGCGGCTTGTTGACAGCCCGGCGGCGGCGGCGGCGATTCAGACCGGTGAGATCCTGGTGGTGCGCGAAACCACGGTTGACTATGTCGAGGCGATTCGTAAGGCCAAGGCCGTGATCGCCGAACTCGGCGGCCTCGAGAGCCACGCTGCGGTGATTGCCCAGAGCACCGGTATTCCCACCATCGTGGGGGTGGCCAATGCGATCGCCAGCCTGCTGCAGGGCGAAATTGTCACCCTGGATCTGCAGCGGGGGGAGGTGCATCGTGGCGCGCGGAGCCACAGTTCCGACCCTAACGGCGCCATCGTTTAGGCCATACGGAGCTGGGGACGGCAGCCATGAGATCCAAACTGCCCCTGCGCGAATCGGTGGGGATGGCCCTCGCCACCCTGCGCTCCAACAAGTTGCGCAGCCTGCTCACCATGCTGGGCATCGTGATCGGCAACGCCTCGGTGATCACCCTGGTGGGGGTCGGCAAAGGCGCCCAGAATCTGGCCGAGGGCCAGCTGAGCAATTTGGGGGCCAATGTCCTGTTTGTCGTGCCGGGCAACAACGACACCCGCCGCCAGGGCATTGATTTCCCCAAGACGCTGGTGTTGGAGGATGCCGAGGCGATTGCCGAGCAGGTACCCAGCGTCAAGCGGGTGGCCCCCCAGATCACCCTGAGCGAGGTGCTGCAGGCCGGCGGGATCAGCGGCACCGCATCGGTGTCTGGCGTCACCCCCGAGTTTTTGGCGGTGCGGCAGTTTGAGCTGGCCCAGGGGCGGTTTTTTGCAGCCACCGATCTCAATGGGGCCCGTAACGTTGTGGTGGTGGGGCCAGATCTGGCCATCAAGATGTTTCCCGGCAAAGCCTCGGTGGGGCGCCAGCTGCGCATCCGCAACCAGTTGTTTGAAGTGATCGGCGTGCTGGAGCCGAAGGGGGCCGTGTTCGGCCAGAACCAGGATGAGAATGCCTACGTGCCACTCACCACGATGGTGAGCAAACTCTCGGGTCGGGATCCCACCTACGGCGTCAACCTGAACTTCATCAGCGTCGAAGCCCGCGATGAGAACAGCACCGGGGCGGCAAGTTTTCAGATCACCAACCTCTTGCGTCAGCGCCATCGCATCCTGCGGGAGGATGACTTCGCCGTGCGCAGCCAAAAGGATGCCCTCACGATCGTCAGCACGATCACCGGAGGGCTCACCCTGATGCTGGGTGCGATTGGGGCCGTCTCCCTGCTCGTCGGGGGCATTGGCATCATGAACATCATGCTGGTTTCGGTGAGTGAGCGCACCGAGGAAATCGGCCTACGCAAAGCCCTCGGCGCCCGCAGTGGCGATGTGCTGCTCCAGTTTTTGGTGGAATCGTTGGTGCTGGCCAGCCTCGGTGGGGTGATCGGCAGTGCCGTGGGTATCGGAACCGTGGGCCTGGTGGCTGTCTTGACGCCCCTACCCGCGGCAATCGGCAGCAGCACGGTCCTGGGAACGGTGCTGCTTTCAGGCTCGATCGGTCTCTTTTTTGGCGTTGTGCCTGCCCGGCGAGCTGCCCGACTCGATCCGATCGTGGCTCTGCGCAGCCTCTGACAACCTGAAAAAAAGATAAAATGGCCAGAACGGTGCGCTTGGCCACTAAACAGCAGCTGGCACCAATGGCTTGATGGGCCCGATCCATCGGCATCGGCCTTGACTGACCTGGCGTGCACTTACCGAAACACCAGCTCGCGCATGGTGATCATGCGTTGCGTGGGCCCGAGTGAGTTTTTTCTGGAGCGGGTGGTCTTCCCCTTCGAACTGCTGAGCTTTGCGTGCCCGGTGAACAGCGAGGTGAAGGTGTGGACCCACGGCCTGGGGGGGCCTGAACTGCTGGAATCAATCCAGGCCGATCAACTCGGCGTCGACTGCAGCAGCGCTGTTCAGGAGGTTGCCCCCATCGCTGACACCAGCCCCTGGGAGCTCAGTTGGGCCGACGCCGGCTGAAACCCAGCGGTCGTGGCCCCTGGCGCCGTTACACTCGGTAAGAAAGAGGCTCAAACATGAATCAGCGGTGGCGTCTAATTGCTTTGTGGCTGCTGCCCCTGGCCGTGGTGGCATTCCTCGGCTGGCAACTGCTGGGCAACGGAGGCACCTCCCGCTTCAACCCGAACAACCCCACCGTTGCCCCCCGCAATGCGGCCGTCGCCCGGATGAGCTACGGACGTTTTCTGGACTACGTCGACGCCGGCCGGGTCACGTCCGTGGATATTTTTGACGGTGGTCGCACCGCCGTGATCGAGGCAGTCGATCCAGACCTCGACAACAGGGTTCAGAGGCTGCGGGTTGATCTGCCCGGGGTTGCCCCGGAGTTGGTCAACAAGCTGAAGGATCAGGGGATCAGCTTTGACATCCATCCCCCCAAGAGCACCCCCCCGGTGCTTGGCCTGCTGGGCAACCTGCTCTTTCCCTTGCTGCTGATCGGCTCCTTGGTGTTTCTGGCTCGTAGGGGCAACGGCATGCCCGGTGGTCCTGGCCAGGCCATGCAGTTCGGCAAGACCAAGGCCCGCTTTGCCATGGAGGCCGACACGGGGGTCAAATTTGACGATGTGGCCGGTGTTGAAGAAGCCAAACAAGATCTCCAGGAGGTGGTGACCTTCCTGAAAACCCCCGAGAGGTTCACCTCCGTGGGAGCCAAAATTCCCAAAGGTGTGCTGCTGGTGGGCCCACCGGGCACCGGTAAGACCCTGCTGGCCAAAGCGATTGCCGGTGAGGCGGGCGTGCCTTTTTTCTCGCTGTCGGGCTCGGAATTTGTTGAGATGTTTGTGGGTGTTGGCGCCAGCCGCGTTCGGGATCTGTTCAAACGCGCCAAGGAGAACAGCCCTTGTCTGATTTTCATCGACGAGATTGATGCGGTGGGACGCCAACGGGGCGCTGGTGTCGGTGGTGGCAATGATGAGCGGGAGCAGACCCTCAACCAACTGCTCACCGAAATGGATGGGTTTGAGGGAAATAGCGGCATCATCATCATTGCCGCAACAAACCGGGCCGATGTGCTCGATTCAGCCCTGCTGCGTCCCGGCCGGTTCGACCGCCAGGTGCAGGTGGATGTGCCCGACATCAAGGGACGTCTCTCGGTGCTCAAGGTGCACAGCCGCAACAAAACCCTGGCTGCAGACGTGAGCCTCGAGGCCATCGCCCGCCGAACCCCTGGTTTTTCCGGGGCCGATTTGGCCAATCTGCTCAACGAAGCGGCCATCTTGACGGCCCGTCGCCGCAAAGACGCCACCAGCCTGGCCGAAATCGATGATGCCGTTGATCGGGTGATCGCTGGCATGGAGGGCAAACCCCTCACCGATGGGCGCAGCAAGCGGCTGATTGCGTACCACGAAGTCGGCCATGCCCTGGTGGGGACCCTGGTGCAGGCCCACGATCCGGTTCAGAAAGTCACCCTGATTCCCCGCGGTCAGGCCCAGGGTCTGACCTGGTTTGCCCCTGATGAGGAGCAGATGCTGGTGAGCCGTGCCCAACTGCGGGCCAGAATCATGGGAGCTCTCGGCGGGCGCGCAGCAGAAGAAGTTGTGTTCGGCTACGCGGAGGTCACCACCGGGGCCGGTGGTGACATTCAGCAAGTCGCTTCGATCGCTCGTCAGATGGTGACCCGCTTCGGCATGAGCGACCTGGGCCAGGTGTCCTTTGAGGCTGGCAATCAGGAAGTGTTTCTGGGGCGTGACCTGATGACCCGCAGTGACGGCTCCGACCGTCTCGCCAGCAAAATTGATGACGCGGTGCGCCATATTGTGCAGTCCTGTTACATCGATACCCTTCAACTTGTTGCGGCCCAACGTAGTTGTATGGACCGAATGGTTGAGCTGTTGATCGAGAAGGAAACCCTTGATGGTGATGAGTTTCGAGCCATCGTTGCCGAATTTGCTCCCATCCCCGAGAAGGAACGTTTCTCGCCCCTGCTTGCCGATTACGCTGAAGTAGAACCAGCCCAAGCTTAGGCTTGGGCTGGTTGGGCTAGGCCCGTTTAGAGTTCTTCTTCGACATCAGCAGTGATGCTGCAATCCTGCATTGGATAACTGACGCAGAGCAGGGCGTATCCAGCTGCAATCTGATCGTCATCCAAAAAGCTTTGATCGCTTTGGTCAACCGAGCCTGAAGTCACCTTGCCAGCGCAGGTGCTACAAGCTCCCGCCCGGCAGGAGAAGGCCAAGTCGATGCCCTGTTCTTCAGCGGCATCGAGGATGTACGTGTCATCGGCGCAGGGAAAGGTTGCGCCGCTGCTGAGGGTGATGGTGTAGGTCGCCATGGGGGAACCAAAGGTATCCCCCCAATTCCATACGCCTCAAAGGTGGGACGGTGTGACCCTCGCTACAGGCAGGGGATTGATGGTCAAATGGGCATCAAGCTGGGATGGGACCGATTCAAACCGGGCGGATGGGGCGCTTCTCGATCACTTTGTCAATCAGCCCGTAACTGACGGCCTCGGCGGGTGACATGAAGAAATCGCGGTCGGTGTCTTCCTCGATTCGGCTGAGCGGTTGGTCGGTGCGCTCAGCCAGCTCCTGGTTGAGCTTTTTCTTGAGGAAAAGGATTTCATCGGCCTGAATTCGGATATCGCTGGCCTGACCCCGGGCTCCGCCCAAGGGCTGGTGGATCATGATTCGGGAGTGGGTGAGGCTGCTGCGTTTGCCTTTGCTCCCTGCACAGAGCAGGAAGGCCCCCATCGAGGCGGCAAGGCCGACACAAACCGTTTGCACATCAGGTTTGATGTGTTGCATCGTGTCAAATATTCCGAGGCCATCATAGACAGAGCCTCCTGGGGAATTGATGTACATGAATATGTCTTTATCCGGATCTTCCGCCTCTAAAAAAAGAAGCTGGGCCACCACCCGATTGGCGGATTCCGCCGTGACGGGCTCGCCTAGGAAGATGATGCGCTCCCGCAAAAGGCGGGAATAGATGTCGAATGCACGTTCTCCCCGGCCCGACTCTTCAATCACGATCGGGATCATGGAGCTGCTGCTGAAACTGAGCCCGATCCTACTGAGCCTGGGCAGCTAGGGTCGAGCCACCTTGATCCAGACCCAGCGTGAGCGCAGCCCTCACCGTCGCCGACAGCAAGCGCGCGTTCCACGGCGCCTTTCCCTACGTGATCGCGCCTCTGTACAGGCGGATCGTTGATGAGCTGCTGGTTGAACTCCACCTGCTAAACCGCCAATCGGGCTTCCGCAGCGATCCCTTGTTTGCAGCCGGGCTGGTTCAGGTGTTTGATGGCTTTTCGAAGGGCTATCGACCCGACGCCCACCGGGAACTCCTGCTCAGCGCCATCTGCAGCGCTTCTGGATTTGACTCCCAGGCCATGCGTCAGCAACGGGACGCGGCCATGGCCGCCATGGGCAGCCACAGCGTCGAAGAGGTGCAGCAGTGGATCGAGCAGGTGGGTGCGGGCGCCCCTGAGCCCGTGGCGACGGCGCTGGCCGGCATTCGCCGCCCCGATTTTCACTACTCACGCCTGATGGCTGTCGGCTTGCTCAGCCTGCTGGAACAGGCCCAAGGCGCCGATGCCATGGATCCCTCAGCCCTGCGCAACTATGCCCATGAGCTCGGAAGTGCCCTCGGCCTGATCAAGGACCGCCTGGACAAGGACCTCAGCTTGTATGCGGCCAATCTTGAAAAGATGGCCCAGGCCGTCGAACTGATGGAGGAGACCGTCGCCGCTGAACGGCGCAAACGGGAGCGGCAACAACAGGGGGCCGCTAGCGATCAGCCGGAGGCTGCGGCTGAAGCTGAAGCTGAAGCTGCCCCATCAGCTGGCTGAGCGGCGAGGCCAGCGGTCGGCCTCCCCTGGCGGATTGGAACGCCACCAGATCGAGTTGCTCCGATTGCTGCACCGGCATCGGCAGCTCGGGGGGAAGCAGCCCCAGCTGGGCCAGCGCCTGGGGACGGGCCCGCAATACCATGGCCTCTGCCAGGGCCGGGCTGGTGAGGGCCGCTGGAGCCTGCTTGGCGACACCGCCTGGCTGGGCGGGTCCAAGGAAGAGCAGCAGCTTGGGTGCCCCCGTGCTGGGCAGCAACCATCGCCAGCCGCCAACCACAACGCCATCCTCACGGCGCCAGATGGAAGCCGGCAGGGTCTGGGAGCCGGAGGGCGCGTGTTCCAGCCCCTGGGATTCGATCGCCGGCACCAGGTTGCTCAGCAATCGGATCCAGGCCTTGCGGTCAGAGCCCACCTGCAGCTCCAGCTCCAGCCCGGCCTGGAAGGGTCCCTTGCCAACTGGCCGAAGCCGCAACACAAAGGGAGTGGCGGGCAGCAGGGCCAACTGACCGTCGCCGATTCCATAACGCGCCGCCAACGGTTCGCGGATCAGTTGCCGGCTGAGCAAGCCCTGCAGGACGCCATCGAAGACAGGCCCTCGCCACTCCAGCAGAAGGTCCGCGGGGAGGGGGGCCAAGGGCGGAGGGGGAGGCCGCCGATCTGCCTGGGTGAGGATGCCGCTCGATGCACTCGCTTCCCCATCCAGGGCGAGGCTCGAACCCTCCAACCGCAGGCTGAGGCAACCCTCCTGGAACCGCTGCAGCAAGGGCGCCATCGGCCCGGTGATCAGGCCCAGGCCCAGGGGAGCCCAAAAAACCGCCTGCTCCTGCTGGAGTCGCTGCAGGCAGCGCTGCTCCAGGCCCCGCCGTTGCCGTTGGGCCAGCTTCAGCTGGTCCTGGAGCAGGCGTAGCGAGAGGGGATCTGGCGCTACCACCAAAAGATCATCCACCCGCAGACCAGTGGGCGGCAGCGCCTGGGAACGGGGTGCGGGGAAGGCCAGGTAGGCCCCACCGTCCCCATCCCGGCCCCAGAACTGCCACCACATCCGACGTTGCTGGCGCCACAGCTGTTCGGCCAGGGGACTGCCCAGCCGCTGCTGCCAGAGGGCCGGGACGGGTCGCTGGGGCGCGGCGGGAAAACTCTGCAGCAGCGCCGTTTGGGGCAGCAGCCGCGCCAGGCCGAGCGCTCGCGGCCTGGGCCACTGCCAGAGCACCACGGCGGGCACCAGCACCAGCAAGGCGATCATCGTTGCCGTGCGTTTCATCGGGTGTCTGCGTAGAGCGTCGTGCGTTGCCGGACGGGACGCCCCAGGCTGCGGGCAGCCCATTGCAGAGCCTCGGGCGTCTGGCAGGTGCCCCCCGTGGCGCCCGCCATGGTGGTGATGTGCTCTTCGATCAAGGTGCCGCCCAGGTCGTTGCAGCCCCAGCGCAGGGCCTCGGTGGCTCCAGCCAGGGTCAATTTCACCCAGCTGGGTTGGTGGTTGCGGAACCAGGGGCCCAGCAGGATCCTGGCCTGGGCGGTGAGCCGCAGCATGGCAGCCTGGTCGGGTTGATCCCGGCGCACCCGGGCCCGCAGGGCAGGCGGTGCGGCGGCGCCGACAAAGGGCAGCAGCACAAACTCGCTGAACCCAGCTCGATGGTGCCGCCAGGCGTGACGTTGCAGGGCCACCAGGGTGAGCAGGTGGGCCACGAGATCAGCGGGCGACTCGACGTGTCCCGCCATCAAGGTGCTGGTGGCGGGCAGACCGTGCTGATGCACCTGCAGCATCACGGCCACCCACTCGCGAGCTGTCAGCTTCTCTGGGCACAGCAGGCGCCGCACGGGTTCGCTGAGCACCTCGGCGGCCGTGCCGGGAACGGATGCCAATCCTGCGGCCTTCAGCCGTTCGAGCACCGTATCGAGGCTGATCCCATCGTGCTGGGCGAAGTACAGCAACTCCTGGGGGGAAAACGCATGCAAATGGATGCCCGGTGCAGCGCGCTGCAGCAGCGCAAGCAAATGCTCGGCATAGGCCAATTGGCTGCCTTTGATCGTGGCCGAGGGATTCAGTCCACCCTGGATGCAGAGCTCGCTGGCTCCGAGCTGCTGGGCCTCGGCAGCTCGGCTGAGCAGTTCACGTTCACTCAGCCAGTAGGCGCCAGGGTCTCCGGCATCGCGGCGAAAGGCGCAGAAGCCGCAGTGCTTGATGCAGTGGTTGGAGACGTTGAGATTGCGGTTGACCACGTAGGTAACCGTTTCACCAGCCAGGCCGGCACGCAGGGCGTCGGCGGCCCTGCGTAAGGCGGCGTCCTCGCCAGGGCCTGGAACCCGCTCCAGCAAGGCCAGGCCCAGGGGGGCCATGGCGGCAGGCGTCCAGGGGTCTTGGAGGCCAAGGCCAAGGGCATGGCTGGTGGCTACGGCGTCCACCAAGGTCGCCAGCTCCACCGGGGCACGGGAGCGCTGTGGGGGGCGGTGCAGCGGGGCAGGCACCAGCAGATCGGCAGCGCTCTGCCAAGCCCATTCAGCGAGCCCGGCGGGCAGAACCGGGTTCATGGGCGCCGGGCTCGCTCCAGGGCCTTGCGCCGCCGGCGATCCCTCCATTCGATCGTGGAGAGATAGGTCACACCGCCACTGACGAAAATCAGCAGCAGGACTGCAATGGCAGAGAGCACCTGGGAGGCGGAGACGGGCAGCTCAGGCACAACTGGGGGTCAACGCAGACTCAAAACTTGATGCTGTTGTCGCCGTGGCGGCCCCAAACAACCATGGCAATCGAAAAACTGAACAGGGCTGCCAATGAGGCCCATCCAAAAGTGATCAACATGGCATCGCTGGCTGGAAGTAGAGCCAGTTTACCTAGGCTGGGCACCACCTTGTCCTCTCCAGCTTTGGTTGTAGCAACCTCTCCTCTGGGACCCTCTGCGGTGGGATCCTCCTCTCCCAGTGCCGTCCAGGAGCGGCAGCGGGTGCGCCAGCCCTATCCCCATTTCAAGGTGGTGGTGCTTGACGACGATGTGAACACGTTTCAGCACGTGGTGGAGTGTCTGGTGCGGTTCATTCCGGCCATGCAGCCGTCCCAGGCGTGGGATTTGGCCCACCGCATCGACGGCGAAGGTTCAGCGGTGGTCTGGTGCGGGCCCCAGGAGCAAGCCGAGCTCTACCACCAGCAACTGGGGGCTGAGGGCCTGACCCTGGCGCCCCTGGAGCCGGATTGATGGGTCGGGTGGTCATCACCCACAGCACCTACCTCGAGGGCCTGATTCCCCTGCTGCAGCAACTGGCGACCTGTCCAGGCATCACCACCGTGACGCCGGCGGTGATCGGCCGGGTCCGGGGCCGAAGCCCCCAGCTGCGACTCAGGGTATCGACGGCGATCTCGGGGGGGCACAAGCTGGTGGCCCGCCGGGGCACCAGCGTCCAGGAGGTCTTTGTGGTGACCAGCTGGGACAGGGACCAGCTGCAGCAACAGCTGGACCGCCTGCTGGATCAGGACTCATCGAGCAGCAAGGCACCAGAGCGGCCACGTTCGTAGACCGCCTCAGCCTGAAATCGGGCGAAGGCCCCCCCGTCCCGAAACCAGCTGGCATCATCCAGTTCAAGCTGACGGGGTTGGAGCTGCCAGCGCTCCAGCAGATAGCTGGCGTAGTCAGCCTCGGTGGTCTGGGGGGCTTGCCAATGCACCACGGCAAAGGCCAGGGCGTTCACCCGCACCAGCCCTTGCTGCTCCTCAATCGCCTCGGCGAACAGGAAGGTGCGGAAACGCTGGGTGGTGTCGGCTGCCTCGAGCGGATATTTGCGCAGGTACAACTGCCTGGCCCTGGGAAAGACTGGTCCTGGGGCCAGGGAGAGCAGGGACTCAAACGCCTCAACAAACGAGGGCATGGGCTTGGAGCAGACCAAATCTGGCGGATGGATGCACGGCCACCAGAATGGCTCCTGACCCCAAGCCTTGCCTCCGCCACGATGCCGATCTCTCCTGCCCAGCTCGATGGGGCCATGGCCTGGCGGTATGCCACCAAGCTGTTTGATCCCAGCCGCCGCATCGATGCCAGCACCTGGGCCGCCTTGGAGAACGCCCTGGTGCAGTGCCCGTCAAGCTACGGCTTGCAGCCATGGAAGTTTCTGGTGATTGGCGATCGGGCCTTGCGCGAGCAGCTGCGGCCTGAATCCTGGAACCAGAGCCAGATCACGGAGGCATCCCACCTGGTGGTCTTCCTGGCGGAACGTCAGATCGGTCCAAGCCAGGCCGATCGGCTGATCGCCGCCATGGCGAGCACCCGGGGCGTGGCTGTTGAGGCCCTGGCCCCCTACCGCCGGATGATCGACGTGGATCTGATCCACGGCCCCCGCAGCCAGCAGATTGATCGCTGGACCAGCAATCAGGTGTACATCGCCCTCGGCACCTTCATGACGGCCGCCGCCTTGCTGGAGGTCGATACCTGCGCCATTGAAGGGTTCGATCCGGCGGCCTACGACCGCATTTTGCAGTTGGAGGACTCTGCTTACCGCAGCTGCGTCGTTTGCGCTGCGGGCTACCGGGCACCGGCAGACAGCTATGCCACCGCAGCCAAAGTTCGCTATCCCGCTAGCGAATTGATCGAGCTGCGCTGAGGGACCTGGAGAAAGGGGATGGACCGCCGTGCCGTTTTGCCCCAGTGTTCGACCTGGTGTTACCAGAAGGGGGGTCAAGGTCGGGGCGCCGTTTCCGGCTACAAGGCCGGCTTACGTTGCTTCCGCTGCAGACCCCCCATGTCGAAAAGGGAGTCAGATCAGAAAACTGTAAAAGGCAGACACCAACAAAGCAGTCCAAGCCAATCTTAAGCCCCTGGCAATGGCCAAATGCTGCGCACCTGAGCCAAGATCTGCTCGGCCTGGGCCGAGCGTTGTGCGGGGGTCGAGCCATGCAACAGCACGGTGACATGGCCGAGCTTGCGGCCGGGATGGGCGCCCTGCTTGCCGTACCAATGCACAAATGCATCAGGCAGGGCAGCCAGGGCCTCCCGTTGGCTTCGGTAGTCGGGATCGGCGGGTTCGAAGCCAAGCAAATTGACCATCAGGGCTCCAGGCACCCGCAGGGCCACCGAACCCATCGGCAGGCCGCTGACAATCCGCACCTGTTGCTCGAACTGGCTTGTCTGGGAGGCCTCAATCGTGAAGTGGCCGGAATTGTGGGTGCGGGGGGCGATCTCATTGATCTGCAGACCGCTGGGGCCATAGAAAAGCTCGATCGAGAGCACCCCCACGTAGTTGATCGCCGTGATCAAGGATGCGGCGATGTTGCGGGCGTAGGCCTGCACCGCTTGGGGCACCGAGGCTGGCGCCAACACCCAATCACACACCTGTTGATGTTGGTGGGTCTGCACCAGGGGGTAGCACTGCAGGTTGCCGTCCCTGTCACGGCAGGCCAGTTGGGAGAGCTCCAGCTCGAAGGGCACCAGCTCCTCGAGGATCCACTCGCCTGGGGCCACCCGTGCCTGCAGGGCAGCCAGTGCTTCTGGCCCATCGAGCACCACCGTTCCCTTGCCGTCGTATCCGCCGCTGGAGGCCTTGGCCATCAGGGGGTAGGAGAAATCCCCTGGCAACACCCCATCTGCTGGCAGTTCACACCACCGGGGGGTCGGTAGGCCCAGCCCCTGCAGCAACTGGCGCTGACGCCGCTTGCACACCAGTGGCGAAAGGGCTTCAAGGCTGGGGAGGAAGAGCACGCCCTCAAAGCCCAGGGGGGCGAGCGCCGGCAGGTCAACCCATTCGTTTTCGAAGGTGATCGCCGCACTGCGGCGGGCGAGCTCCCGGGTGGCGGTGATGTCGTCGAGGCTGGCGAACACCACGGAGGTGGCCTGCGATGCAGCCGGATCCTGGGCCGTGGGAGTTTGGATATGGATGGGCACCTCCAGACTGCGGGCCGCCGCCGCCAGCATCATGGCCAGCTGGCCGCCACCAACCACCCCAATGGCCGAGCCTGATTGCGCTGACACGGGCTCAGCCATCACCCCCTGAATCCAATCCATCAGGGTAGGGGGCCAAGGGTCAGGTCAGACCCTTGTCAGCAGCAAACAGGTAGCGCACCAGGCTGAGCAATAGCACGATCAGAAACAGGGCCAGGCCAATGGTGCAGGCGTAGCTGATTTCCAACTCAGCAAAGGCCTGGTCGTAGACGTAATACACCAAGGTGCGGGTGGAGTCGGCTGGCCCCCCCTGGGTCATCAGGTAGACCTCCTCAAACACCTTGGTGGCCGCAATGGCCGAAATCACCGCCACCAAGGTGACGTAAGGGCGCAGCAGGGGCAGGGTGATGTCGAGATGCTTGCGCAGGCCCTCGCTGCCATCGAGGGCTGCCGCTTCATAGAGATCGGGGGAGATCCCCTGGAGACCAGCCAGGAAGATCACCATGTAGTAGCCGAGACCCTTCCAGAGGGTGACCAGCATCACCGAGGGCAGGGCCAGCAGGGGCGAGGTGAGAAAACCAATCGGTTCAAAGCCTGGGCCCAGCAGGGCTCCGAGCCAGCCGTTAACCAGGCCGTTCTCGGCGTAAATCCAACGAAAGGCGATCGCCGCCACCACAATCGACACCAGCACCGGGGTGTAGAAGGCGCCACGAAACCAGTGGATACCGGGCAGTTGCCGGTTGACCAACACCGCCAGGGCCAGGGCACCAACCACAATGGGGGGTACCACCCCCAGCAGATAGAGGAAGGTGGTGCCGGTGACCCGGAAGAACATCGGGTCGGCCAGGAGCCGCCGTAGGTTGGCCAGGCCGACAAAGCGCAACGGCTCGCTGACATCCAGGCCGGCCTGGCTGAAGCTCATCACCAGGGCCATGGCGGCGGGAATCAGCACCGACAGACCGATCAGCAGGATCGCCGGCAGCAGGAAACCCCAGGCCGTGGCGGTGCGGGGTGGGGAGAGGGACATGGACCCAATCGGATCGCTCCATTGTGAAACCCAGCCGTCACGGCAGGGTTTCACGGCTCAGACCGCCTGGCTGGCACGGTGCTGCGGTTGCCATTGCGGATGGCGTGGTAGCCCGGCGAGAGAATTTCCACATCGGCGCCGGCAAACGCGTCCTGGATGGCGCCGAGCAACTCCGAAAGGGTCTGTCGATAGCGCTCCACCTCGCGCACGCTGGCGGTGAGTTCGTAGCTGATGTGAAAGTCGTTGAGGCCGGTCTGCAACCCATAGGGCGCCGGGGTCTGGCTGATGCCCGCCACCGAGGCAGCGGCCTCGAGCAAAAGCCCATGGACCTGTCGCCAGGGCACGTCGTAGCCGATCGTGATCGTGGTGGCCACCGCTGCAGCCGATCCCCCCTCCCGCGCCAGGAGGCTGTAGTTGACCACCGAGGCACTGATGACGGCCGCATTCGGAATGCTGATGATCTCATTGCGTGGCGTGCAGATGCGTGTCACCAGCAGGGCCCGGTCCTGGACCACGCCCACCACACCATTGATCTCCACCCGGTCGCCCTCCTGAAATCCGCGGGTGTAGATCAGCATCACGCCGCTGATCACGTTGGTGGCCACAGCGCTTGATCCCAACGCCGCCAAGACCCCCACAAACAGGCCAGCCCCCTGAAAGGCCTTGCTGCTCACCCCCGGGATGTAGGGATAGGCGATCACCAGCCCAGCCATGCAGATCAACAGGGCCGCGATCCGTCCCGTTGGCCGCCCCCATTCCGGATAGAAACCCGGCAAGCGCAGCTGCTGACGGGCCAGGGCCAGAAACCAGCTGTTGCTCGCCCGCAAGACCAGCACCGTGACGCTGAAAATCAAGCCAATCGTCAGCAGATCTGGCAGGAAGGCCAGGATTGCCTGGGCCCCATACACCAGTGCAGAAAGGATCTGACTGCGTAGGCCTGCCGCTAGCACCTGGGTAGGGGGAAAGAAACCCAGCAAAAGCGGGATCAGCAGGGAGCTGATCAGCAGCAACAGACCCCAGTGGAGGGTGAGAAGGGCGACAAGCAGCACCGATCTGAGCTGGGCTGGTTGCAGCAGCTGGGTCCCGCCAATCCGCAGCCCGGGGTATTGAAGCTTCAGACGCTGCGACAGCTGTTGATGGAGGTGCCGTTGCCAGCGGATCCAGCCGAGATAGATGGCCAAAACCAGCAGAGCCAGGGCGCTGCCGCGCAACCAATTACCCAGGCTGTGGCGGCTGCGGTAGGTGCGGATGGCGGACTGGATCTGATCCCGATAGCGCAGGGCCAGGGCCTGCTGGGATAGCCCAAAACGGCGGGCGGCACGCCCATCGACGCCCAGCTTGGGGGTCAAGCTGCCGTCGGCCTGCCGCAGGGCCACCATCCAGTAGGGCGGATCCTCCACCACCACCAACGCATCCGGATTGACAGCGCGATCGTCGGCCAATTGGCGCAGTTCCCGTCCAGCTCGCCCAGCTGTCTCCGCAGGGGTGGCCGCACCGGCGGCACTCCGGATCTCCAACACCCGCTGGCCATCGAGCGTCACCCAGGCCCCCTCGGGGGTTTCGGCCGCCATGCCGGCTGGTGGGCCCAAGGGGGCCACGGCGAGCCAGGCGATGAGCAGGCCGATGACCAGCCAGGCACAGCTGGGACGGGGCTTGACTTGCATGGTGTGGCGATCGACGAGCCGGGTCCTCAGGATGGGATGGCTGGGCCGCTTTGGGGGTGGCGCCTAGCCTGCTGCTTCCGGCATGCGGCCCCACCGATGACCACGGCGTTCACCAGCCTGCGCACGCTCAGGGTTGAGCTGGCGGCCAACCCCTATCCGGTGTTGATCGGCCCGGGAGCCTTGGGAGACCTGGGCCAGCAGATTTGCAACCGGGGCTTCAAGGCGGGCACCAAGGTGTTGGTGGTCACCAATCCCGTGGTTCATGCCCACTACGGCGCCTCTGTGCTGACCAGCTTGCACGGGGCCGGCCTGGACGCCGAGCTGCTGGTGATCGAGGCCGGTGAGGACCAGAAAAATCAGGCCAGCGTCGCCCTGATCCACAACAGCGCCTTTGCCTGCAAACTCGAGCGCGGCTCGGTGATCGTGGCTCTCGGGGGCGGCGTTGTGGGGGACATGGCCGGTTTTGCTGCCGCCACCTGGTTGCGGGGAATCGCCGTGGTGCAGGTGCCCACCACCTTGTTGGCCATGGTGGATGCGTCGATTGGCGGCAAGACCGGGGTCAACCACCCCGGCGGCAAAAACCTGATCGGTGCCTTCCACCAACCCAGGCTGGTGCTGGTGGATCCAGCAACGCTGGCCAGCTTGCCGGAACGGGAGTTCAGAGCCGGCATGGCCGAGGTGATCAAATATGGCGTGATCGGCGATCCTGGCTTGTTCGAGGAGCTGGAGGCGGCTGGGGATCTCAGCTCGATGGCAGCGGTGGGGCCGGCGCTTCTGCAGCGCATCCTGGAGCGCTCGGCCACCGCGAAAGCCCGCGTCGTGGCTGCCGATGAACGGGAGGCGGGCCTGCGGGCGATCCTCAATTACGGCCACACCCTCGGCCATGTGGTGGAAACCCTCAGTGGTTACGGCACCTGGCTGCATGGCGAGGCGGTGGCGATCGGCATGGTGGCCGCCGGCGAGATCGCCACCGCCATGGGGCTATGGAGCGCGGCAGACCAGCGCAGGCAGGCGGCCGTGATCGCTGCTGCCGGACTGCCCCAAACCATGCCAGACCTGGCTGCGGAGGCGGTGTTGGCCTGCCTGCAGGGGGATAAGAAAGTCCGCGATGGCCAAAGCCGCTTCGTGCTGCCCCATGCCATCGGCGCGGTGGAGATCCACAGCGATGTGGCCGAAGCGACCATTCGGGAGGTGCTGCGCCAGCAGGGGCCGGCCTGATTGATTAAGTTTTGGCCCGCCCACCGGTTCGCCGCTTGTGCCCAGCCAGGCGACTGGGCATGGTGCCAACAAGCCTGGAGGGACCGATGAGCTGGAGCGAATTGGAGCGGCTGGTCGAGCAAGCGGAGGTCCAAACCAGCCTGCAGCGGGCCCTCAAACACTGCCGCACCCAGCAGGAGCTGGTGCTGGCAGCCAGGCGACTGGGCTACCGCATCACCCGGGTTGACCTGCAGCGGGCCCGCCAACTCGACGGCCACCCCCAGCCCCTCGAGCAGCAGGGCCTGGGCTAATCCGGCCGGTTGCGCGGTGGATGCCCATCGCCCCGCTGCAGCAGTTGCTCCCAACGGTTGAACTGGCGCAGCGCCAGGGCCGTCAGGGCAAGCAGCAGCACCAGGGCGATGCGGGCGGCAAGGCCAGGCAGCCAGGCCGCCAACAGCAGTTCAA
>CBFIGH010000003.1:0-21718 GCA_965662115.1 Cyanobium sp. | reverse complement strand
TGCTGCGCCGCCAGGTGTGGTTGCGCTGCGGCAGCCGAACCCTGGCCTGGGCCGAGAGCTGGTGGAACCAACAAAAGGCCGATGCCTATCTGCAACAGCGGGAGCAGCCGATTTGGCGCAGCCTCACCAGCCACCGGGCCGAGCTGTTTAGGGAGGTCGATGGGTTGGCCCTGGTGGATGCCCCTTGGTTGGAGGAGCGCTTTGGCCTGACGGGGCCGTTCTGGAGCCGCCACTACCGCTTCTTCCGGGGCGGGCGGGAACTGACCGTGATCCGAGAGGTGTTCTCTCCGGAGCTGGAGCACTGGCTAGGGCCTGCCTTTGCAAACCGCACCAGAACGCCATAGCAGGCCGCAAACTCGGTAATGGGTTGCAGCAATGGGGGCTTGACGGATTGACGCTGGTCAAGTTCTGCCCAGCATTGAGCCACTTGCGCCGGGAGCCCTAGCAATGACAACTTTTACGCCGACAACTCCAAACCCGGAGCACAGAGGCCTCACCTACCAGCACCATCCCCATTCCCACAACCCCAGCGCCGTCTGGCACAGCTCTGCTGCTGGGACAAGTTCTAGAGCCCATGACCGAGCATCACCTGATCGATCAGTGGGCCGACCTGCTTGTGGCTCTGGTGCAGGGTTGACACGCGATCAGCACCTCCGCCGAAGAAATGGCCAGCGACCTGCCCCAGGAGCTGGTGCGGTCTCCCACCTGAAAGCTGCAGCAACGGGGCTGCAGCTTTCAGGTGGGAGACCGCATCCCGGGCCAACCAGCTCAGCCCAGCCGCAGGGCCTCGGCCTGGAGACGGGCCTGGTCCAGTAACTCCCGCAAGCGATCCTCTTCGGTGTGGGAGAGGTTGGTGCGCAGCAGTTTGGCGTGGGGGGCATGGGCCCGCAGCCGCTCGATCACCCGATCCGGGGTGCCCTCACGCACCAACAGGCAGAGGGCCGCCGTGCCCGGGGGCAGGGTTTCACCCAGCTCGCGCATGAAGTCGTCGTTGATGCCCACATCCGAGAGGGAGCCCGACGCCGCCCCCACCCCGGCGCCCACGGCAGCGCCCAGCAACGGATTGAGAAACAGCAGACCCACCAAAGTGCCCCAGAAGCCACCCCCCAGGGCGCCGGCGGCCGTCAGGTTGACGGCCTGGCGCAGGTGCACCTGGCCGCTGGAGTCATGCTCCACCACAACGGCATCATCGAGGGCGATCAGTCGCTCCCGCTGGATGTCCACCAGCTCCCTGCGCACCAGCTCGGCCTCCTCGGCTTTGGGAAACCCAACCACGACCAAACTGCCCATCAACCCGGCCTGAGACTGCCTCCAGGTTAGTCAGCCGGCTGGTCGGCGCCGGGTGGAGCGGGGCATGGCCCGGCCGGAAGATTCTGGCCTCGCCGACGCTGGCGGGGCTGGCTGCGCCGCAGCTGGGGCCTGGCGCTGCCAGCGGGGCACCACAAAGGCATCGTCGTCGGGCCAGGCCTCAGGCTCGCCAGGGGCCGGTTCTGAGCGGGCAACCTGATCGGGCCGGCCGCTGCGCCGGGAGATGGCCTCCAGGGGCCGGCGACGCGTGAGGGCTGGCTGGGGATCCTGCCAGGGCTCCCTGGGCTCGTCGCCCTCATCCAGGATCCAATCGAGCTTGTTTTCCACCCAGCGGCCCAGGCCGTTGGGGCCCCGCAGGCGGCGCTCCCCACCCCTGGCCCCGGGCCGACCGCCGGAGACGCCATTGACCAGCTGGCGGCCGGTGTTCACCAGCCGATCCAAGCGCTGCTCGAGGGGCCCAGACCAGGACTCAGCCATCCAGCCAACCTAACGGCGCCGGCCGGCCAACCAACGCTCCCGGCCCAGACCCACCAAGGCAATCGTGAGGCCACCGAATTCCAGGGTCCAGAGGAAAACGCCCATGCCGGTGCCGTGCTGGCGCGACCCTAGGCCGCCTGCTCAAAGCGCAACAGGCAGCTGGCGTGCCAGCGGCCGCCGTGCAGCCGCTCGCAGCAGAGCCGGCAGGCCAGGCCCTTGACCCGGCGCCGATAGGGCGCGCTCAGGCCGCAGTTGGGGCAGCAGGCCAGCCAGCGGGGCGGCGCCGTGCTCGCCGGCAGGGGGTAGCGGTGGCGAATGCTGAGCCGAAAATCGTCCTGGGCCGCGTTGATGGCGGCCATGCGGGCACGAAAATGGGGTCCATGCACCTCCCGGGCTCCAACAACCCGGTCCACCCAGACGTGAATCATTTCGTGGCAGAGGGTGCTGAGCGTGGCCTCCCGGGGCAGGGGCTCCAGCAGGGGCCGCGACAGCACGATCTCGCAGAGGGGGCGCCCATCGGCGTGGCGGCCGCGCCGATAGAGGCCTGCGGTGCGGCGCATGCGGCCATCGCTCCAGCGCAACTCCACCAGCCGCTGGCCACCCGGCGCCAGGCTGGTGTCAAACCACTCCCGGTCGAGCTGGTGAAACAGCGGCAGCAGGGGCTCAAGGGGCATGCCGGCGGGGCAGTCAGTCAGACTCTGGCCCAGTCAACGCAATTTGTTCCGTGATGGACTGGGGTCTGACCCGTGACATCGGCACCAAGCTCCTGCTGGGCGGGGCCGGGGCCCTGCTCCTCTACTGGACCATCTCGGCCGTCAGGCTGGTGCTCAGCGCCCGCGGCATCAACCCGCTGATCAAACAGTTCTTCACCCAGGTGGCCAGTGGCCAGGTGGATGGGGCCTACCTGCTCACCACCAAGAACTACCGCTCCCACGTCAACCGCCAACAATTCATCCGCTTCCTGGCGGGCCTGCAGCTCAACAAATACCGCAACCTCAAATCGGGCCGGCCCCGGCTCGATGAGGGCCAGCTGATCCTCACCGTCAAGCTCAAGAGCGACGGCAAAGACGAGCTGCCCCTCGATTTCACCTTCGTCAAGGTGGAGGACCAGTGGCGCGTCGATCGGATCACCAAACTGGCCGCTGCCTGAACCCCCTGCCGTGACCTCAGACCAGGCCCGCGCGCAGGAGTTGCGGCGGCTGCTCAGCCGCGCAGCCCACGCCTACTACGTGCTCGATGCTCCCGAGCTGGAGGATCCGGTCTACGACCGCCTCTACCGCGAGCTGCTCGACCTGGAGGCGGCCGATCCTGACCTGATCACCCCCGACAGCCCCAGCCAGCGGGTGGGCGGCACACCGGCCGAGGCCTTTGTCAGCGTCGAACACCGCATCGGGCTGTTGAGCCTCGACAACGCCTTCAGCACCGCGGAGCTGGAGGCCTGGTATGGCCGCCTGCTCAGGGTGCTCGACCGCGACGCCGCACCCGGTGAGCCCCTGCCCCAGCTGCCGATGGTGGGGGAATTGAAAATCGATGGCAATGCCCTGGCCCTCAGCTACGAAAACGGCTCCCTGGTGCGGGCGGCCACCCGCGGCGACGGTGAGCGGGGCGAGGAGATCACCGCCAACGTGCGCACGATCCAGAGCGTGCCCCTGCGCCTGCAGCTGGAGCAACCGCCTGCCTGGCTGGAGGTGCGCGGCGAAGCCCTGATCCCCGATGCCACCTTCGCCGCGATCAACAGGGAGCGGGCCGCCCGGGGTGAGGCCCCGTTCGCCAACCCCCGCAACGCCTGTGCCGGCACCCTGCGTCAGTTGGATCCCAAGGTGGTGGCGGCCCGGCGGCTCGATTTCTTCGCCTACACCCTGCACCTGCCCGAGGGCTGGCCCCAGGGACCGCGCAGCCAGTGGGAGTGCCTGCAGTGGCTGCAGCGCGCCGGCTTCAAGGTGAACCCCAACGCCGAACTGCTGCCCTCGCTGGCGGCGGTGGAGGCCTTTTTCAGCGCCTGGGATGGGCGTCGCCACGAGCTCAACTACGCCACCGACGGCGTGGTGGTGAAGCTCAACGACCTGCGCCTCCAGGCGGATGCCGGCTTCACCCAGAAGGCGCCGCGCTGGGCCATCGCCCTGAAATACGCCGCCGAGGAGGCCCCCAGCCGGCTGCTGCGGCTGAGCTGTCAGGTGGGGCGCACCGGGGTGGTCACCCCCGTGGCCGAGTTCGAGCCGGTGCCCCTGGCCGGAACCACGGTGAGCCGGGCCACCCTCCACAACGCCGACCGCCTGGCCGAACTCGATCTGCACGCCGGCGACACGGTCGTGGTGCGCAAGGCCGGCGAGATCATTCCCGAAGTGGTGCGGGTGCTCAGCGAGCTGCGCCCCGCCGGCGCCCAGCCCCTGGAGTTGCCCCCCATCTGCCCGGAATGTGGCTCGGAGCTGGTGCGCGAAGAGGGCGAGGCCGCCACCCGCTGCGTGAACAGCAGCTGCCCGGCGATCCTGCGCGGCGCCCTGCGCCACTGGGTGAGCAAGGGGGCCCTGGATGTCGATGGGCTGGGGGCCAAGCTGATCGAGCAACTGGTGGACCGGGGCCTGGTGCACTCGATCGCCGATCTCTACGGCCTGGATGGGGCCCTGCTGGCCAGCCTGGATCGCATGGGCGCCAAATCGGCCGAAAACCTGGTCGCCGCCCTGGCCGCCTCCAAGGCCCAGCCCTGGCACCGCCAGCTCTACGGCCTGGGCATCCACCACGTCGGCGAGGTGAGCGCCAAGGCCCTGGCCCGGGCCTTCCCCAGCGCCCGGGCCTTGGCTGGCGCCGCCGAGAGCGCCCCCGAGGCGATCACCGCGGTGTTTGGCATTGGCGGCGAGATCGCCCAATCGCTGCAGCAATGGTTTGGCACCACCGCCAACCGGCTGCTGCTGGCCCAACTCGAGACGCTGGGCCTCTCCCTGGCAGCCGGCCCGGAGGAGCTGGCAGCGGCGGGCGGTCCTGGAGACGGCCAGGCGGGCCCCCTAACGGGCCAGACCTTCGTGCTCACCGGCAGCCTGCCCTCCCTCAGCCGCAGTGCCGCCCAGGCCCGGATCGAAGCGGCCGGCGGCAAGGTGAGTGGCTCGGTGAGCAAGAAGACCAGCTACGTGGTGGCCGGCGAGGAGGCCGGCAGCAAGCTCAGCAAAGCCCAGGCCCTGGGGGTGGCGGTGCTCGATGAGGCCGGGCTGCTGGGACTGTTGGAGCCACCATCGCCAGCCTGAACCAGCCAAAACCGCTTAGCGTGAATGGGCTCACGGGTGCAGCGATGAACCAGGGGCAACCAGGCGCCTACCGCTGGATCAAAACCGAATGCGGCCGGGCGAAGTTCAGCGAACTGGCCGCCCGCCCCGGCCTGCTGGCCCGGCTGCGGCTGGCCTGGTTTGTGCTGATCGCTGCCCTGCGGGACTGGGGACTGGCCCATCCAGATCAAGGCGGCGAACCATCCCCCTGAAGCGCCCGCTGGGCCGCCCGGCCCACCAGCCACACCGAACCGAGCGTGGCCAACAGCCCCACAATCCGCAGGGTCCAGGTGCCCGGATCGGCCTGGCCGGAGAGCACCTCCCCGAAGCGGGCCACATCGCCCGCCAGGGCCCCCAGGCCGCAAAAGAGGATCGTGCCGGGCAGGATCGCGACCAGGCCAATTGAATAGTCGCGCCAGCTCACCTCGCTGAGGCCGTAGGCCAAATTCAGCAGGGAGAAGGGAAAGGCGGGCGACAGGCGGGTCAGCAACACCAACTTCAGCCCCTCCCGACTGACGGCCTGCTCCACCGCCTGCAACTTCGGCACGGCCGCCAGCCGCCGCCGGGCCCAGTTCCGCAGCCAGGTGCGGCCCAGCAGAAAGGCGGCCTCGGCCCCCAGGCAGGCGCCCACAAACACGATCAGGCTGCCCCACCAGGGTCCATAGAGGGCTCCGGCCAGCATCGACGCCCACACGCCTGGCAGGAGCAGGGTCACCCAGAGGGCATAGAGGGGCACAAAGGCCAGGGCACCGGCGGGGGAACGCAACTGCTCCATCGCCCCAGGCAGCATGGGCACGATCCACCAATCGGAAGGGGGCAACATCGAGGGGGCGCCAGGGCGAAGCAGCCGCATCCTGGCGCTGGACGGACGGCCGCGCCCCGAGACGTACGATCTCAGCCTGGCGAACAACCACCAACGATCCATGGGGCAGACACTGGCGGGCAGGGTGGCTCTGGTGACCGGTGGGGCAAGGGGAATTGGTCGCGCAACCGCGCTGAAACTGGCCTCTGCCGGCTGCGATATCGCCGTCAATTACTACAACAGCCACCCAGAAGCAACCGATCTCTGCGAACAGGTTCGAGAGCTTGGCAGAGAAGCGATTGCCATCCAGGGAAGCGTTGGCGATCCGGACAGCGTCAAGGACATGTTTGGATCCTTCAAGGAGAGGTTTGATCGCCTCGACATCCTGGTGAGCAACGCTGCCAGCGGGGTGCTCAAGCCCGCCATGCAGATGAACAGGAAGCACTGGCGATGGTGCATGGAAACCAATGCCCTGGCCCTGCTGATGCTGAGCCAGGAGGCGGTCAAGCTCATGCCTGAGGGGGGCCGCATCATTGCCCTGTCCAGCCTGGGGGCGAGCCGGGCCATTCCGGACTACGCCTTTGTGGGCGCCTCAAAAGCGGCGCTGGAATCCATGGTCCGGAGCCTGGCCCAGGAGCTGGGCCCCCAGGGGATTCGCGTCAACACGATCAGTGCAGGCGTGGTCGATACGGACGCCCTCTCCCACTTTCCCAACCGCGAAACGCTGCTGGAAAACTTCAGCCAGCGAAACCCAACGGGCAAGAGCATGGTGCCGGAGCACGTCGCCGATGCGGCCTATCTTCTCTGCCTTCCGGAAGCGGAGATGATCAACGGGCAAACCCTGATCGTCGATGGTGGTTTCGCCATCTCGGGCTAACCGCAGCCGATGGCAGCCCTGACAACACACCGCTAACCCACCATCCCCCTTGAATGGACGACGCAAACCTAGTGGCAGGCAAGACGGTGATCGTCACGGGCGGCAGCAGGGGGATCGGCAGATCCATCGTGCTGACGCTCGCCGGCCAAGGGGCCAACGTCACGTTCCTCTATTGCAGCAATGGGGAAGCGGCCAACCAAACCCTGGGAACAGCGACATGCTTAAGCGGGACTGTCAAAGCCAGAAAAGTAGACATTCGCGATGCTGAAGCCTGCGAAAAAGCCGTCGAGGAGATAGCCGATGAGGAGGGCAAAATTGACATCCTTGTCAACAGCGCCGGCATCATCAGGGACAACATTCTCGGCCTGCTGACCAATGAGGACGTGGAGGAGGTTCTGGCCACCAATGTTGTGGGAGTCTTTAACGTGCTGAGGCCAGTCATCCCCTATATGATCTCAAAACGCAGGGGCAAGATTATTAATATCAGCTCGGTGGCTGGTGAAAAAGGCGGCAGGGGCCAAACCAATTATGCCGCCAGCAAGGGGGCCATCAATGCCCTAACAAAGGCCTTGGCCGTCGAATTAGCACCAAGAAACATCCTCGTCAACTGCGTAGCACCAGGAGTTATTGAAACGGAAATGACTGAAGCGATCAGGAACCAAGCTGGGGACGTGGTAAAATCGCGTATCCTTCTTGGCCGGTTTGGCCAGCCGGAGGATGTCGCCAACGTCGTGTTATTTTTTGCTTCAAGCCTATCTGATTACGTCACTGGTCAGATACTTCACGTCGATGGCGGCTTCAAAATGAGCTAACTCCATGACCCAACCCGATTTCACTGCAGAGGAGATTGCAGCAGTTTTCCCGAAGCTGGCCGAAACCATGGCGGAGGCTTTGGGGTGCGATGAAGAAGACATCACCCTAACGGCATCGCTGATCGACGATCTTGATGCGGAGTCAATCGACTTCCTGGATATTGTATTTCGACTCGAAAAAACGTTTAAGGTGAAGATACCCCGGGGTAAGATCCTGGAAGATTCACGCGGCTCCCTTTCTGAAAGTGAGTTTGAACAGAACGGCGTCGTCACGCCTGCCGGGCTGGATCAATTGAAAAGCTATTTGAGTGAGGTGCCGGCTGAACGCTTTAAATCTCCACTCAACGTCGCTGACATTCCTCGGCTGTTCACGCCTGAAACCTTCCTCAAGTTGGTCATCAAAGCGCAACGCGAGCAGGCTGGTGCTGCGCAATAGTTCGAGCCCATGTCTGCCCATCGGTTTAGCGCCTTCTCGTTTGTAGACCGAATCACGTCACGGGGAGACACCGGCGTGATCAGGGGAACGTTCAGCATTCCGGGCCATCTCGAATGCTTTCCCCAGTCCCTGGTTGCCGAAGCCATCGGTCAGCTGGCTGCCTGGCATGCCATGTCCCAGGTTGCCTTTCACCGCAGGCCTGTCGCCGCCTTGGCTGGGGAGACCCGTTACCATCGCGAGGCTAAGCCAGGCGAAACATTGAACCTGCAAGCTACCATTGAATCCTGCGATAGTGATTCGGTTTCCTATTCAGGTCTAGCATTTGTTGCCAACCAGCTAGTGCTCGAATTGAAGGATTGCTCGGGAGCCATGCTGCCGCAGGAGGAATTTGATGATCCCGGCAGCATCGAGCAACAGTTCCATCTTCTTCAGTCGACTGGGGCAAAGCAAGGCCGACTCGTCCATGCACCCTCGATCCTGCCGGTCGAGGTAAGCAGGAACCCTGCCGGAGGTCTGGAGGGCAGCCTGGTCGTTCCCCAGCAAGCCGACTTCTTCGACGATCACTTTCCGAACAAGCCCGTCTTTCCGGCAACGCTGTTGATGCATGCCCTCTCATCGATGGTAAACAGTCACCTACATTGCACGGCCGGCGACACGAACCATCCCAAACTATTGATTGCAGCCATGCGCAGGGTCAAGGTTCGCTCCTGGATCCATCCAGGCGCAGACGTGAGCCTGCTGGCAGAAGGCCTAGCCAGTGATCGAAGCCCGCAGGAGGTTAAATTAAGCGCCAGAGTCGGAGCCAAGCTCGCGGCATCAGCGGTGCTCAGTCTTATGGCTGAATCACCCCATCAGGAGGTTGCCTAAATGACAAAGCAACCGCGTCGTGTTGCCATTACGGGCATCGGGTTGGTCACACCGGTGGGCAACGACGTGCCAGAAACCTGGCAATCGCTGATGGAAGCCCGTAGTGGCGTGGCGCCGATCACGCTGTTTGATGCCGGCGGCTTTTCGGTCAGGATTGCAGCCGAGGTGAAGGGCAATCGCTTCCTCGATCACACGGGGCACCCACGCATCACCAAAGCCGCCACCCGATCCCATCTGTTCGCCCTAGCCGCAGCAGAAGAAGCGATCTGCGATTCCGGCATCCGACCAGACGCTGCCAGTGGCCATCGTTGGGGCTGCTCGGTCGGCACGGGGATGGTCAGCGTTGGCTTCCAAGAGCTCGAAGCGCTGCAAAGGGAAGCGGCACCGAATGGCGAGATCGACACCCATCTATTGCTGAACAGCTCGATAGCATCCGACCCGATCGCTTTTTGCCGCAGTCAATCCGCCCAGGGGCTATCTCTTCTGGCCGGACGTTATGGCATTAAAGGCTATACAACATCTGTGCACACCGCCTGCGCCTCGGGCGGGCAAGCGGTGGGGACTGGCCTCAAACTGATTCGTCGTGGCGACTGTGATTACGTGTTGGCAGGAGGGTTCGATTCGATGATTAGCCCCCTGGGCCTGGCAGGATTTTGTCTTTTGAATGCCGTATCTGGGGACAACGACAATCCCCTAGAAGCGAGCCGGCCCTTTGATGCCACCCGCAATGGATTTGTTCTGGGAGAAGGCGCTGGTTTTCTTGTTTTAGAAGAATGGGAGCTGGCCGTTCAACGGGGAGCTCGAATCTATGCTGAGCTTGCTGGCGAAGGAAACTCACTTTCAAGTTATCGCATCACTGATTCCCACCCCTCAGGAGATGGCCCCATTCAAGCCATGCAACAAGCATTGCATTCAGCTGGAATCCACCCGCAAGAAGTTGATTACCTCAATGCCCATGGCACATCAACACCAATGAATGATCGCAGCGAAGCAGCTGCAGCCCATGCCGTGTTTGGAAGCCATATTAGGCAGCTTGGCGTCAGCTCAACGAAAAGCACGATGGGCCATCTGATTGCAGCAGCAGGCGCTGTAGAAGCCGTGATTTGCGCCTTGACAATTCACCACAGCAAGGTTCCAATCAACGCAAACCTAACCCAGCGCGATCCCGATTGTGAGCTGAACTTTATCTGTGACGCCGCAAAAGATCAGGAGGTCAACGTAGCCATGTCAAACTCTCTTGGCTTTGGTGGATCCAATAGTTGCCTGGTGCTTCGCAAGCCAGGAGCCGCCTAAGCAATGGAAAGCAAGCAGCAGGTTGTCATCACTGGCCGCGGTGCGATCTGTGCATCGGGCAAGGACCCTGACGCTATCTTTGATTCGATCCTTGAAGGCCATCGTGGTATTGCCGAGATTAAGGGCTGGGATACGGATGATTGGCCCTGTCGCCTGGGGGGAGTGGTTGGATTCAGCCCCAGAGAATTGATCAACGATCGCAAGCTGCTCAAGCTGATCAAGAAAACGGATGTGGTGGGAATCTATGCCGCCGAGCAAGCGCTCCAATCATCCCAAATCAATCCATACAGAGAGTCTCTAGATAGCGCAGCCGAGGATTGCTTCGCTGAGAGATTTGGATTGTACGTGGGCACAAGTGGCGGCTACTACGATACGCAATATGACTTCTTGCCCCTGATCAGTGAAGCCAACGGCAGCCTGCCAATCATTGGCGAAAGGCTGAGTGATAGCGTCAATCCCATGTGGCTACTGGGCAACCTCCCTAACAATGTTGTCTGCCATGTTGGGATTAGAAATAAGCTCAAGGGCGCCAATGCATGCATTACGAACCATGGCACCAGCGGATCCCTATCCATCATCGAGGCCTTTGAATCCCTGCGCATTGGAGATACGGACCGTGCCCTCGCCGTCGGCCACGATGCCCCCGTCGAGCCCCAAACCCTTCTCTACTACCAAAAAGCTGGCCTGCTATCCACAACCCAGCTGACCCCCTTCGATGCAGACCGTTCCGGATGCATCCTGGGCGAGGGTGGGGCCGCCCTGCTGCTGGAAACACGGCAGGCAGCCGAATCCAGATCAGCGGTGATCCAAGCTGAAATCCTTGGCAAGGGATGCACATCAGAAGCCCACGGCCTCCTGCCTGTCCAAGAAGACGGAGATGGGATCGCCAGGGCCATCGACCTGGCTTTGGAGCAGGCAGGCCTCACAACCAAGCAAATCGGCATGATCGTTTGCCATGGCAATGGCACACGATCCTCAGACCACTCTGAGGGCGTCGCAATCCGCAGGGTATTCGAGCAGACCATCCCGCCAATCACCTGTTTTAAATGGGCATTCGGCCACCTGTTAGCGGCGGCTGGAAGTATCGACACCGTGCTTGCCCTGACGGCACTTCAACGGGGGATTGTGCCGGCTATCGCCACCCTGAACACGATTGATCCAGGCCTGCAAGACCTTCCGATCGCGAAGGCTCCGGTTGAACCTGTTGCAGATACGGCGTTGATTTTATCGCGCGGGTTCGGAGGCCAAAACAGCGCCTTGATTATCAGGGTGAGCACTTGAAAAAGCCGGAATAATGTCGAAAAGATATCGCTGCGGAGTCGATCACGTCGACATCTCACGGGTTCAGCAGTTGGTGGATAATTCATCCTCGGATGATCTCGAGGGGATTTTTAGCAAGCAGGAGATCAAAGATGCGGGAGCATCCAAAAACCGCTACGGGCGGCTTGCTGCCCGCTTTGCCGCAAAGGAGGCATGCCTCAAGCTCTTCCCCATGGAAACGGCGCACGGGTCGATCGATCTGGCGGATTTTTCAGTTGACAATGATGGCTACGGAGCGCCATGGATCAAACTATCGCCCAAGGCCAATGCCCTGCTAGATCTTTATGGCTTTGAGCAGATCTCGATCAGCCTGAGTCATACGAAGACCCATGCCATGGCCATGGCGATCACATCAAGCAAAGACTTCAAAGCACCCCTGATTGGTCGACTCATCTATCGGCTGCTGCCGATCAGGCGAGCGTTGGTCATGGACAACCTTCATCGCGTTTTCGGGAGAACATTAAGCGCTAAGGAAATCAAATCAATTGCCCAGGCCCATTACGCCCATTTCATCCGCACCGGCTGGGAATTTATCCAGTTTCAATTTCTATCCACACCCCAGAGGAAGGCCCGCGCAAGGGTGGAAAATGCCGACCTCATGATCCATGCCTTCGACAAGGGTCGTGGAGCGATCATCCTGACGGGTCATTTTGGTAACTTCACAACTGCCATCGCAGCAGGAGTCACCAATTTCCCAGCAGCCAAGGGCCGCTTTTATTTTGTTCGCCGGCCACTACAGCCGCCCTGGTTTGAAGCCCTCATTAACAAACAATTTGAAAAGTCAGGGTTTAAGAGTTTGGCCAAGACAGGGTCCATGAACTCGATCATGAATAGCCTGGAAGCAGGTGATGCGGTTGTCTTCCCCTTTGACCAACACGCCGGCGGCAAGAGCAGCATTCTGGTTGACTTCTTTGGCCACAAGACAGGAACCTTTCGCAGCCTGGCCCTGATTGCCATTGCATCAGGAGCGCCCGTGATTCCAGCGGCAAGCTGGAGAGATGAGCAGGGCAACCATGTTTTGCGTTTTGAAGAACCCTTGCAACTGGTTGAATCAACCAATGCAAAAGAAGAGATTCGACTCAACACGCGCTTGTTCAATGCCAGCCTGGAGCGCCTGGTGTTGCGCCACCCGGATCAGTGGTGGTGGGTTCACCGGCGCTGGCGCCCCTGAAGCCGTGACGGTTTCAGACCGTCTGCAACGCGTCACTGCCGCATTGGGCACAAAAGCGTTGTTGGCCCAATTGGCGATGGCCGCATTTGCCGCACACCTGCACCACCGGCGCCACGTTGCGCCCATCCTCAACGCCATCGCGCAGGTCGATCTCACGCAGCTTGGCGGCCAACTCCGCCTGGGCCAGGGCGCCCCTGGCCTCCAACAGCTCGCAAAGGGCCTCAACCCTGAGCACCAGGAGATGCAACCGGCTATCGACGGCATCCAACCGGATCGCCAACTCCTCGGGGCTCGGCGGGGTGGGGGGTCGTTGCATGGGATGACGTTAGGGGGCCCGGCTCGCCTCCAGCTTCGACAAAAAACCGGCCAAGGAACTGGCCGTAGCCGTTGCTCACGATCGCGGCATACACCTGGTCGGCCAGAGCTTTGCGATCCCCTGGCGCCTTCTGGGCCACCTGGCCGAGGGCCGCGCTGCTCTGATGAAAACAGTCGCGGATCACAGCGTCGCTGTCGTCGCAACGGTCGATCAGGCCCTCGTAGAGGCCGAGCAGATCCCAGAACAGCTCCACCGCCCGGGCGGGGTCGTGCTCGGCGATCGGGCCGCTGATCGCCTGGCGCTGCCGTTCCAGATCCTTGAGCAGCCTGTCGCGCTGGTGGTCGTCGAGAAAGCTGCCGGAGCGGGCGATCGTGGCCAGCCGTTTGGCACCCGCATCGCCCTCGCTCAGGGTGAGCAGCAGGTCCGCCAGCCTGGCGGCACCGAGGGCTTCCAGGCTCTTGGCATTCAGACGGGAGGAGCCGGCCATCTCCAGGCAGAGCTAGCCGGAATCATCGCCCCGGAATTGCCGGCCGGCTTCCGCCTTGCCGACGGGTCGGTGCTCAGTCCCAACGCGGGGGGTGTGCAGCTGGAGCGCTGGCAGGCCCTCACCCCCGAGCAACGGCGCCCGGCTGGGCTGGCTGCTGTTTCCGGAGCAGCAGGCCGCGGAGATCTGGCGGAGCTCTGGGCGGTGTGAGCCGAGACCGCCCGCCAGCTCAGCCCAGATCCGCCAGCCGCTTTCGCGCCAGCTCCGCCTGGGCCTCGGCATCGACCAGGTTGGCCTTGCATTCGGCCACCACCTCCGGCGGGGCCTTACCGGCGAAGTTGGGGTTGGCCAGGCGACCGGCCAGGCCCTTGATCTCTTTTTCAGCCTTGTTCAAGTCTTTCTCGAGCCGGCCGCGCAGGGCGTCGAGGTCCACCAAGCCCTCGATCGGCAGCAGCACCTGCAGCTCACCGCAAACGCCGGCAAGCGCCCGCTGGCCGCGGGCGGCCTCAGCCTGCTCGAGGCTGAGCACCGCCACGCTCGCGGCGCGGCAGAGGACAGTGATGTCGGCGGTGGCGTCCTTGAGCAGCTGCGCCAGCTCGCCGCGGCCGGTGACGAACTGCACCACGGCCGGCTGGGCCGGCTTGAGGCCCGCCACGGCCCGCAGGTTGCGCACCACCCGGATCGCTTCGATCAGCTCGGCGAAACTCGCCTCCAGCCCATCGTTGAGGGCCGCCCCATCAACGGAAGGCCAACGCTGCAGGGCCAGGAAGGTGCCCTCCGCCTCGCCGCTGAGCCCATGCCAGAGCTCCTCGCTCAGGTGCGGCATCAGCGGATGCAGCATCACCAGCAGCTCGTTCAGCACCTTGGCCAGCACCGCGCGGGCCGTGCGCTGATCGGCCGGATCCTGCAGGCGGCGCTTGATCAGCTCCACATACCAGTCGCACACTTCGTTCCAGGCGAACTCGTAGAGGCCCTTGGCCGCTTCACCGAGGCCGAAGGTCTCGTAGCGCTCGGCGGTGTCGCGGTTTACCCGGGCCAGGCGCGAGAGGATCCAGCGGTCGGCCAGCTGCAGGGAGGCTGGATCCGGCTCACCCAGCGAGGCGGCCGTGTCGCCGCCCAGGTTCATCAGCGCGAAGCGGCTGACGTTCCAGAGCTTGTTGGCGAAATTGCGGGCAGCCTCCACCGTTCCTGAGGTGTCGCTCTTGCGGTCGTAATCGAGGCGGATGTCCTGGCCCGCACCGGCCACCTCGCGCACCAGGGCAAAGCGCAGGGCATCGGCGCCATAACGCTCGATCAGCAGCAGCGGATCGATGCCGTTGCCCGCCGATTTGCTCATCTTGCGGTTCTGTTCATCGCGCACCAGGCCGTGGATGTAGACGTCTCTAAATGGCATCTGGCCCGTCAAGGCGCCGGCCATCATCGTCATCCGGGCCACCCAGAAAAAGATGATGTCGAAGCCCGTCACCAGCACGCTGGTGGGATACCAGCGCTCCAGATCAGCGGCGCCCGCATCGGGCCAGCCCAGGGTGGAGAAGGGCCACAGGCCACTGGAAAACCAGGTGTCGAGGGCGTCGGGATCCTGCTCCAGCACCACCGGATGGACATGGACACCGCCGGCAAACTGCGCTTCCGCCTTGGCGCGGGCCTCGGCCTCATGGCGGGCCACCACGTAGGGGGTGCTGTCGGTGATGGCGCCGCCGGTTTCGCTCACCACAAACCAGGCGGGGATGCGGTGGCCCCACCACAGCTGGCGCGAGATGCACCAATCGCGGATGTCGGTGAGCCAGTCGCGATACACCTTGGCCCAGCGCTCCGGCACGAAGCGCGGATCGGGCCCGGCGGCAAGGGCCTCACGGCAGCGGGCGGCCAGGGGCTCGGTGCGCACGAACCACTGGGTGGAGAGCAGGGGCTCCACCGGCACCTTGCCCCGATCCGAAAACGGCACGCTGTGGCGGTAGGGCTCCACACGCGCCAGGAACCCTTCCGCCTCCATCGCCGCCACCACGGCCTGGCGGGCCTCAAAGCGATCCAGGCCGGCGAAGCGGCCGGCGGCCTGATTCATGGTGCCGTCCTTGGCCATCACCGTGATCAGCGGCAGGTCGTGGCGCTGGCCGATGGCGAAGTCGTTGGGGTCGTGGGCCGGGGTCACCTTGACGCAGCCGGTGCCGAAGTCGGCATCCACGTGGTCGTCGGCCACGATCGGAATCTGGCGGCCCACCAGCGGCAGGGTGAGGCTGTGGCCCACCAGATCGGCGTAGCGGGGGTCCTTGGGATTCACCGCCACGGCCGTATCGCCGAGCAGGGTTTCCGGGCGGGTGGTGGCCACCTCCAGATGGGTGCGTCCGTCGGCAGCCGGACCGGCGCTCAAGGGATAGCGGAAGTGCCAGAGGTGGCCATCCACCTCCTTCATCTCCACCTCCAGATCGCTCACCGCCGAGCCAGAAGCCGGGCACCAGTTCACCAGGTATTCACCCCGGTAGATCAGCCCCTGCTCGTGCAGGCGGTTGAAGGCCTCGATCACCGCGGCGCTACAGCCTGCATCGAGGGTGAAGCGCTGCCGCTGCCAATCCACCGAGTAACCCAGCCGGCGCAGCTGGCCCACGATCGTGCCGCCGCTTTCCGCCTTCCAGACCCAGGCCCGCTGCAGAAACGCCTCGCGGCCCAGGTCCTCCTTGCGCAACCCCTCGGCCTTGAGCTGCTTGTCCAGGATGGTCTGCACGGCGATCGAGGCGTGGTCTGTGCCCGGCAGGCACAACACGTTTTTGCCGCGCAGGCGCTGGAAGCGCACGATCGTGTCAATCAGGGCCGTGTTGAAGGCATGGCCCATGTGCAGGCTGCCGGTCACGTTCGGCGGCGGAATCACCACGCTGAACGGCTCCCCGGGAGCACTGGGATCGGGGTGAAAGGCGCCGCTGCTCTCCCAGGCCTGCTGCCAGCGGGCTTCGGTGCCCTGCGGGTCGTAGGTCTTGGGCAGGGCGTCGGTCACCGAGGGGCAGCGGGCGGCTGCACCATGCTCTCAAAAGGGAGGCTCGGCCGCAGGCGCCGAGGAAGCGGCCAGGTTTGAAATCGTTTGCCTGAGTAACTCAATCGAAACATCCTCGGCCGAGTCGGGATCGTTGGTTCCAAATGGATTATCGATATCGTCAATCAGGCGTAGCAGCAAGATCACAATGAATGAAATAACGGCCAGGAAAAAGACTGACTCAACCAAGCTGCCAGACTTGGCCATCACCAAGCCAGCAAAAAGAAGCACGGCTGCTATGTCTGCCATCCAATAAACAAGCGGCACAAACGTGGTGTCGCGAATCGTTTTGACCCGATTGATCTTCTGAAGCACCACCACCAGATCCTGCATCAGCCGGCCCCGCAACGTTGAAGCGTCGCCCTTGAGCTGGGCAGCGGCACCAACAACCTGGCCATGGGTGCGGCCGTAGGAGGCCAGCAAGGCATCGAGAACGATCTTCTCCTGCAGCCAATCAACCATGTGCTGGCCCAAATCAACCACCGCGGCAACCGCCGCCCCAACCTGGGCCCCGGGGTTGTAAATGGGAATGGCTTGAAGCTCCAGGACGAGGGAGGTAAACGAAGTCGACAGCTCGGCGGGTATTTTCTCGCTTTCCTTAAAATCCGTCAGCACCCCACTCAACAAAAAGCCGAGCAAAAAAACGGTCGAAGCAACCATCGCCGAAAACAGTTGGCTGACCTGAATGCGCTCAAACCCTGCTAAACTGACAAAGGCCTTGATTGAACATAATATAGCGACCTGAATCATCACGCCGCGAATCTTGCGAAGTCGCTTGGCGCGGGGCGAGACTACTTTGCTATCGGGCCTCCTGGTGGCTTTCAAGGCTTTCAAGAATGTCAATAGACGCGATACACAATTTTGTAGCCCACCCTCACCTGAGCTGGTGTTGCCGAACACAATCAAACGTGTTTCAGCTGCTTAAAATTGAACTTTGAAAACCAAGCTCCATGATTGACGCTTTCCTCGCAGCTGTGCGCTCAGACGAGGAGTTGCAGCGCGCGCTGCGCAACGTCACCACGGCAGCTGGGTTGGCCGAGGTCGCCGCACGGGCGGGTTTGTCCTTGGAACCAGGTCAGCTGGTTAAGGGATTCGCCGAGAAGCTGCTCGCCAGCGATGACGCTTTGGCGATCCGCAATTTCGATAACCTGGGCTGGGATGTCGGCGAACTGGCCTGGGCCGCCAAAACCTGGGAAAGCTGAAGCCCTGGCTGGGCGGTTGTGCACCCCTACCCATGCTCACCCTTGGGCCAACCGCCTGAGATAGCCCTCCCGGCTGCCAGCGTTGATCCAGCCGGTGGCGATGGTTTTGCTGCGGTCGGGGTTCACCCGGCCGCGGTGAATGTGGGACGGCCCGGCCGGAAAAATCAACAGCTTGCCCCGCTCAGCCTGCTCGTGGTGCCCCTGCCAGTGGAACTCCGTGCCGGCCTCGGGCACCGTGTTGCAATACAGGATCCAGGCCAACACCCGGTGCACCGGTTCCGTGGCCTCGTCGCTGATTGTCCAGTCGCAGTGCCAGCGCTTGAAGCCCTCGCCCGGGGCGTAGTGCTGCAGGTTGAAGATCGGATTGATAAACAGCTGCTGGTCTGGGCAGCAGGCGCGAAACAGGGGCCGCTCCTGCAGATAGCGCTCCAGGCCGGCGCCCACCCCCCGCAGGATCACATCGGCTAGGGCAAAGGCTTCGGGATCGGAGCGGTCGAGCGCCACCAGGCTGATGTCGGTGGACACCTTGGCGGGCTCACCGCCAGGCCCGAAGGCCACTCCAGGGCGCTGCAGATCGTTGCGCCGCCCATAGAAGGCCAGCACGCCATCGGCCAGGGCCTCAAAGCCGGCGTTGCGATAGGAGGCGATCAACTGCATCAGGGTGTCTGCTGGTCGTGATGCCGCCAGGGAATGGCCACCACACCGTCAAGATGCTGCCAGTGGTTCGGCTGGGCCACGAGCCGGGGCAGCAGTTCCAACCGCTCCAGGGCCTGGGCCACCCGGGCGGGCTCCAGGGAGCTGCCTTGATGCAGGGGGAGCACCAGCACCTGCCGCTCGGCCGGATCGGCCAGCACCTGGAGATCCAGGTCGTCCAGTTCCCGTTCGAAGAACAGGCGGCGCATGCGGCCACTGACCGATCCCAGGGCCGCCGCAAAGGTTTCCAGACCCTGACGATCGCCACTGCAGCCGCAGTTGAGCGAGAGCCAGATCATCAGCTTGGCCCAGCTCTCGGTGGTCCAAAGCGGCTGAAAGCTCTCCCGGTGCTGCCGCACCAGTTCGCCAATGGCGAAATCAAACAATCGGGCCTGCAGGCGGGGGGCGTCCATGGCCGCCATCCTGCTCAGCCGCGGGCAGACTGCAACCACCTGCGCCCGCCCCCTCCCATGGCCCTCGACTTCAACGATCCCGAACTGGAGTTCAGCGATCTCGTCTACGCCTATCAGAGCTGGGTGATGGCGGTGATCAACGATGAGAAGCTCGGCGGCCCCGACACCCTGCTCACCGACGAAATCGCCGATGATGCCCTCAATGCGATGCGCTTTCTACCCGGCGAGGTGACCAGCGCGATCGAAACCAGCCTGGCCCGCGTCTACGACGTCGATGCCGAGGAGCTCGCCAACCTGCTGTTCCCGGAAAGCTGACACCCGCCAGGAGCCACCGTGCCCCTTCGCCCTTCAGACGTCCACAGCCGCCGCCCAGAGGAACTGGCTGCCGAGCTGGCCACCAGCTCCAGCGAGGGACTCGGCGATCAGGAGGCCGAGCAGCGCCTGCGGTTGTGGGGGCCGAACGCCCTCGGCGATGGGGAGGGTCCGCCGGCCTGGCGCCGGTTCCTGGGCCAATTTCACGATCCCCTGCTGTACACGCTGCTGGCGGTGGGCGGCATCAAGCTGCTGCTCGATGAAGCCAGCGAAGCACTGGTGATCTGGAGTGTGACCCTGATCAATGCCGTGATCGGGTATGTGCAGGAAAGCCGGGCTGAAACGGCGATCGCCGCCCTGGCCCGAGCCGTGCGCACCGAAGTGGAGGTGATCCGCCAGGGACGGCGCCAACGCCTCGCCTCGGAGCAGCTGGTGCCCGGCGACCTGGTGCGGCTGGAGGCGGGCAACAAGGTGCCGGCCGATCTGCGCCTGGTCCAGGCCCGCAACCTGCAGGTGGATGAATCGAGCCTCACCGGCGAATCCCTGCCAGCGGCTAAGGGCACCGCGGCGGTGGCGGCGGATACCCCCCTGGCCGAGCGGATTGGCATGGCCTACGCCGGTAGCTTTGTGACCAGCGGCCAGGGCCTGGGCCTGGTGGTGGCCACCGGCAGCGCCACCGAAGTGGGCCAGATCTCCAGCTCCCTGCAGCAGCAGGTGAGCTTGAGCACCCCCCTCACCCGCAAGTTCCGCCGCTTCAGCCACACCTTGCTGCAGCTGGTGCTGGTGCTGGCTGGCATCACCTTCCTGGTGGGGCTGCTGCGCGGCCGGGGCGGGGCCGAGATGTTTGATGGCGCGGTGGCCCTGGCGGTGGGGGCCATTCCGGAGGAACTGCCGGCGATCGTGACGATCACCCTGGCGATCGGCGTCAACCGGATGGCCCGCCGCAACGCGATCATCCGCAAGCTGCCGGCGGTGGAAGCCCTGGGCAGCACCACGGTGATCTGCTCCGACAAAACCGGCACGCTCACCCAGAACCGGATGACGGTGCAGGAGATCTACGCCGGCGGCGCCCTGGTGCCCATCGAGGCGATGCCGCCTGGCAATGTGGCCCTGAGCGAAACCCTGCTGGCGGGCCTGCTCTGCAATGACGCCCGGCCCAGTCAGCTGGAAGGGCTGGTGGGGGATCCCACCGAAACCGCCCTGCTCCAGGCCGCCCAAACGGCGGGACTGGACCGGCAACAGGCCCTGGAGCGCCACCCGCGCCGCGATGCGATTCCGTTTGCGTCGGAACAGCAATACATGGCCACCCTGCATGGCAGCGACCGCATCCTGATCAAGGGCTCGGTGGAAGTGGTCCTGGCCCGCTGCAGCGGCCAGCTGGACCCTGCTGGCCAACCCGAACCCCTGGACACCGGCCGCATCAACGCCGCGGTGGCAGCCATGGCCGGCCGGGGCCAGCGGGTGCTGGCCTTCGCCATCGGCACGGCCAATGGGGGGCCCAGCCAGCTGCAGCCCAGCCAGATCGAGCGCGGGCTCGATTTTCTCGGCCTGCAGGGCATGCTCGACCCCCCCCGGCCTGAGGCCATCCGGGCGGTGGCTGCCTGTCAGGCGGCGGGAATCACCGTGAAGATGATCACGGGAGACCACCTCGAAACCGCCCGCTCGATTGCCCAGCAGCTGGGCCTCGGCCAGGGGGGCCCTGTGGAGGCGATCGATGCCAAAGGCCTGGCCCGGCTCGACCCGGCTGACCTGGTCGATTGCGTGCGCCGCAACGACGTCTTCGCCCGGGTGGCGCCAGCCCAGAAGCTGGCCCTGGTGCGGGCCCTCCAGGCCGATGGGGCCGTGGTGGCCATGACCGGCGATGGCGTCAACGACGCACCCGCCCTGAAACAGGCCGACATCGGCATCGCCATGGGCCAAGGGGGCACGGAGGTGGCCCGCGAAGCGGCAGACATGCTGCTCACCGACGACAACTTCGCCACGATCGAAGCCGCCGTGGAGGAAGGCCGGGTTGTCTACCTCAACCTGCGCAAGGCCCTGGCCTTCGTGCTGCCGGTCAACGGCGGCGCCTCGATGACGATCCTGCTGGGGGCCGTGCTGGGCCTGGAGCTGCCGGTGACGGCGCTGCAGGTGTTGTGGCTGAACATGGTCTGCTCGTTGACCCTGTCGATCCCGCTGGCCTTCGAGCCCAGGCCCCCGGGGCTGATGCAGCAACCGCCCCGCCCACCGGCCCAGCCCCTGCTGAGCGGCGGACTGGTGCGCAAGGTGCTGCTGATGTCGATCTTCTACTGGTGCTTCATTTTTGGGGTGTTTCTCTGGGCCCGCTCCCATGACACCAGCCTCGCCCTCGCCCGCACCATGGCGATCCAGGCCCTGGTGCTGGCCCAGATCGCCTACCTGATCAGCATCAGCCAGGCCAGCAAACTGGGCTGGCGCCACTGGCGGCAAACGCCTGTGCTGCTGGGCGGCATCACCGTTGCCGTGCTGTTGCAACTGGGCTTCAGCCAGCTGGGCTGGATGAACCGCTTTTTCGCCACCGCCCCCCTGGAGCCCCAGCAGTGGCTGATCTGCAGCGTGGCCCTGGTGGTGATGGTGCCGGTGGCCGCCCTGGCCGAGCGGCTCGATCCCACCACGGCAGTCACGGGCGGAACGGGGCCCT
>CBFIGH010000002.1:0-4064 GCA_965662115.1 Cyanobium sp. | reverse complement strand
GGACTCACCCTCGCCTATGTGGGCGATGGCAACAACGTGGCCCATTCGCTGATGCTGTGTGGTGCCTTGCTGGGGGTGCATGTGCGCATCGGGTGTCCGCTGGGCTTCGAGCCAGATGGGGCGGTGCTGGAGCAGTCCCGTGCTTTGGCGGCGGCCCACGGCGGCAGCGTGGCGGTGTTGCACGAGCCGGTGGCGGCCGTGCGGGGTGCCCATGCCCTCTACACCGATGTGTGGGCCTCGATGGGCCAGGAGGAGGAAAAGGCCGAGCGTGAGCGCGCCTTTACAGGCTGGTGCCTGAACGAGGAGCTCGTTGCCGAGGCGGATCCCCGGGCGATCGTGCTGCACTGCCTGCCGGCCTACCGGGGCCTGGAAATCAGCGCCGGTGCCATCGAGGGGCCCAGCAGCCGCATCTTCGACCAGGCTGAAAACCGCCTGCACGCCCAGCAGGCCCTGCTGGCGGCGCTGCTAGGCGGAATCTGAAGCGCCGATGATGCCCCTGGGCCTAGCCAAACTGTTGCCCCTGCTGCTGGCGGCAGCGCTGCAGTGGCCCCAACAGGTGGGCGCCCAGCCGGCCAATCCCCAACCCCTCGAGCTGCGGGGCGTCTGGCTCACGGCCAACGACATGCCGGTTCTGCGGGATCGCACCCGCATGCAGGCCACGGTGAACCAACTGGCCGATCTGGGGTTCAACCGGCTCTACGCGGTGGTGTGGAACGGCGGCATGGCCTATTACCCCAGCCAGGTGAGCGAAGGCCGCCAGTTTCAGGGTTTCACCTACCGGGGCCTGCAGGGACAGGACGTGATCGGCGAGCTGATCGCCGCCGGCCGCAGCCGCGGCCTGGCGGTGCTGCCCTGGTTTGAATTCGGCTTCATGGCTCCACCGGATTCGGAGCTGGCCCGGCGGCATCGCAGCTGGCTCACCCAGAAACGCGATGGCAGCTACACCTCGATCAGCGCCGCGGGGGAGGTTGCCTGGCTCAACCCTTTCCGGCCGGAAGTCCAGCAACTGATCAGCGAGCTGGTGCTGGAAGTGGTGAACCAGTACGGCGCTGAGGGCATTCAATTTGACGACCACATGAGCCTGCCGCGGGAGTTCGGCTACGACCCCTTCACGGTGGGGCTCTACCGCAAGGACACGGGGCGGGAACCACCCGCGAATGCGGAGGACCCAGCCTGGGTGAAATGGCGCGCCGATCGCATGACGGCCTTCATGGGGCAACTGGCCCAAGCCGTGCGGCAGGCCAGACCCGGAGCGATCATCTCGATCTCCCCCAACTACTACGACTTCGCCTACAAACTGCAGTTGCAGGATTGGCGGAGCTGGGTCCAGCAGGGCATTGCCGATGAACTACTGATCCAGATCTACCGGCCCGATCTGGAGAGCTACCGACCCCAGCTGGGCAAACCCGAAGTGCGAGAGGCCCAGCAACGCATACCGGTGGCCATCGCAGTGATGAGCGGCCAACGCAACCGCCCGGTCTCGATGGAGCTGATCCGCCAGAAGCTGGAGGCCAACCGAGCCCAGGGCCTGGGGGTAGCCTTTTTCTACCTGGAGAGCCTCTGGGCCCTCGGTCAGGAGCCCGCCGCTGAGCGCATCTCAGCCCTGGAGGGCCTGCTTGGCGGGGCCACCACGGCGCCCCAATTGCCCCTGCCGACTCCACCGCCTCTGATTGCTCCCCCACCCTGATCGGCCAGGAGCTGGACAAAAGGGGCGCGATGCGGTACATCTGTATTAGCGACGCGTCTCCCGTGCCCAGGCCTGCCCACCATGCCTCCAACAGCGCCCAGCAAGAGCTCACCTCAGCCCAACAGGAGCTCTACGACTGGCTGGCCACCTACATCGGCGCCAACCGCCACAGTCCCTCGATCCGCCAGATGATGGAGGCCATGGGCCTGCGCTCCCCCGCCCCGATCCAGAGCCGCCTGCGCCATCTCCAGCTCAAGGGCTGGATCACCTGGCAGGAGGGCCAGGCCCGCACGCTCCAACTCCTCGGTGGCATGGCCAGCGGCATCCCAGTTCTGGGTGCGGTCGCCGCCGGCGGCTTGGTCGAAACCTTTGACGACGTGCAGGAGCGCCTCGACCTGACCCCGGTGCTCGACACCCGCGGCCTGTTTGCCCTCACCGTGAACGGTGACTCGATGGTGGACGCCCACATTGCCGATGGCGACGTGGTGCTGCTCGAACCCGTCAGCGACCCCAGTCGCCTCAAGGCCGGCACCATCGTGAGCGCCATGGTGCCGGGCAGCGGCACCACCCTCAAGCACTTCCACCGCAGCGGCGCCACGGTCACCCTCGAAGCGGCCAACCCTGCCTACGAACCGATCGTGCTTCCAGCTGAGCAGGTCAGCGTGCAAGGCAAGCTGGTAGCCGTCTGGCGTCAGGTGTGAGCAATTGGCGTTGTAAGCTGAGCTAGCGCAAAGCAAGGCCTGCGGGCCAAGGTGAAGCAACCAGTGCTCCGCCGCCCAAGCGCCTGATCGGGGCCATAGCTCAGCTGGTAGAGCACCTGCATGGCATGCAGGGGGTCAGCGGTTCGAGTCCGCTTGGCTCCATCAAGAGAACCCAGGCCCAGCCTGGGTTTTTTAATGCCTTGGTGCACCCATGCAGGGGGTCTGTGATCGGCATTTGCCTGCGCACCCTCAAACGCTGGCGGAAGGCTTTTGGTGGTGATGGAGACGGCAATGATCGCCGTAAAGGCAGTTCTCGCCTGGTGGGTCACCGCCTGAGCGAAGAGGAACGCCAGCGGATCCTGCTCACCTGCAACCAGCCGCAGTACGCCTCGCTGCCGCCGGGGCAGATCGTGCCAGCGCTGGCGGATCAGAAGCTGTTGATTGGCTCCGAGAGCAGCTTCTATCGGGTGTTGCACCAAGCAGGGCAGTGCCACCGCCGCGGGTGGGCCCGGCTGCCGCAGGAACCGCGCTCGGTGCCGCGCCTCAAGGCAGATGGAGCAAACCAGGTTTGGAGCTGGGACATCACCTATCTGCCGACCACGGTGCGGGGGGTGTGGCTCTACCTCTATTTGGTGGTCGACGTCTGAAGCCGCAAAGTGGTGGCCTGGGATGTGGCCGAGGTGGAATCGGCCCAGATCGCGGCGGATCTGGTGCAGCGGGCCTGTCTCAAGGAGCGCTACCACCGCCCCAGGGGCTTTGGCAGCCGACAGTGCCAACAGCCGCCGCTGATCCTCCACACCGACAACGGCAGTGCCTAGCCGCAGGCTTCTCGCAGAGTTGAGAGCAGCCAGGCTGGAATCCCGGCTGGAGGAGATGGGCGTGCTGAGAACTTTCTCCAGGCCACGGGTTTTCAATGACAATCCCTACTCGGAATCCCTGTTCCGGACAGTCAAATACCGGCCCGACTACCCCAGCCGGCCGTTTGCCAGCAAAGACGAGGCGTGCGAGTGGGTGGCTGCGTTTGTGGACTGGTACAACCACCGGCACCGCCACAGCGGCATCAAATTTGTGACGCCCCATCAGCGCCACAGTGGTGCCGCCACTGCAATCTGCAAGCAGCGGGCAGATGTCCACGAAAAGGCCCGCCAGGCAAATCCAACGCGATGGAGCCGAAGCACCCGCTGCTGGGATCAAGCCAAAGAAGTGTGGATCAACAAGCCACCAGAAGAGCACGAACTGGCCCTGGCGCTACCCTTAGTTGAGGCCGCCTAAATGGCAGCCAAGGAGTGACAGTTCGCTGTGTTCATCGCCCGAGCCCTGCGCCCGCGTTTCCGGCTGAGCCGCTCGACTGATTGGAGTGGGCGAAAGAACTAAAGCTTAGGGATCGACGCGGATCTCCCAGCCTGAGAGCACGGTGGGCCGATCTCCAGGGCCACGGGTGATCGTGTAAGCAAAGCGGCTGCCATCGGGGCTGATGAAGCTCACCAGGGTCTGACCGTAGGGATAGACAGCCCTCCCGATGCAGTCGGGGCTCACGCTGTAGGTCGTGCGCATCGTGCCGGTGGCACCACCGGTCCCGCGGTAGGTGAGCTCAACGCCACCTTTGCCGTCGTACACCTCACGGCCGGCTTCGGCGTAGGGCTTGCCATCCAGCATGCCGACCGAGCTGTAGAGGT
>CBFIGH010000001.1:0-1660 GCA_965662115.1 Cyanobium sp. | reverse complement strand
CCGCAACTACGCAGAACGCCGAACCGCTGAGGGCAAAAGCAAGCTGGAGATCATCCGTTGTCTCAAACGGTTCGTCGCCCGGCAGGTCTACAGGCTGCTGGTGCCACTCAATGTCCAGGCGCAGGCCTGTTGACATGCATAGGAGCATCAGAAGTTCGGACACTGCTTTCAGGAGTGGGCGGCCAGCCAGGCGGCCAGGTCGGCCGGGCCCTGGAGGTTGTCGAGGCGAAAATCTGGCGGAGGCTGTAAAGAGATGCAGCCAGACCAGAGCTCACTGGGCCGCAAACAAGCCCTTCAAGCGCTGTTGATGAGCGATCGAGGGCATCACGCGCCCCCGCCGCCAGCGTCTAACAGAGGAGGGACTCACCTGCAGGCGAGCAGCCAAAGCCTTGAAGCTTCCAGCTTCCAGCTCCAGTGCATCCTCCACCAGATCGGCGATCTCTTGTCGCTCAATCTCGACATCGGTGGTGTGATTGATTCGATCCCAGTTCACCTGGGGCGTAATGGATTCCCAGCTACCGTCAGGCATCAGACGCATCAGTGCGCCGTTGTCTGTGTGCCTGTATCTCGCGAGAGTTGGCTCTCCGCGCCGAGATGATCCTGAGGCGCCCTTGCCGTTCGGTATAGACGACAACAAAGAGCTTTTTCTTGATCTGCCCGTAGAGACGAACCCGATCTTCGCCGTACCCAAGCCGGGTATCGGGTTCTCTGAAGGCCTCGGGGTCGGAGAAGGCCTGCGACGCGAACCCGAAGTCAAAACCTCGATCTTGGAGGGTTCGTTGGCTTTTGTTGTCATCCCACTCAAACTCCAATGGCAGTAAGGGGATCAGACCCGTGAAGGCTGCTCAACACTCCAGCGGTACGTCCACCGTACGACCATTTTGCGTTGAGCGGATGTCTCAGGCACTCATCCGTTCGATCAGGATTGGCATCGCCGGCTGGTGTTCCCTTCAGCACCAAGCTCAAGAGCCCCACCGGAATCAGCAGGGCGCCCCAGCCGGCATGCACTCCGAGAAACGGCAGCACCAGCAGCAGGATGCCGATCATGATCGCTGCGTTGAACAGAGTTTGGTAGATGCCCGTGAGGATCAGCGCCTCCCGCGGGAAGTTGATCTTGGCTAGCAGCGCCCCTTCACCACTCCCAGGGCGCTCTGGCGGTATTGGGCGCTGATGTCGCGCACCGCCAGCCGCCAGGCCAGTTCGCGGCCGGCCCAGAGGTCTTGCCGCATCTCGCGCCAGAGCTTGGCGGAATGGGCCAGGGGGCTTTCGGGGGTGTAGAGGCGAATCTGAAGGGGTGGGGAGGTGAAGGGTTGGTGGGTGGAGGTGGTGCGGGGGCCCAGGGGGAAGCCAGGCCAACGGCCTGTTGTACCAGTGGGAGCGGTTGGTTGCCTCCCTGCCCCCGGGGGCGGCAGGTGGCGGGCGCTCGCATGGCGGCGGCGGCCCAGGAGTTTGTTCGGGCTGGGCAACCTGACGGCCCAGGGGGAAGCACCGGCCCCATTTGGCAGGGTTCTGTACGGGCTGTACTGCGAGTATCTGGGTCACCCCCGCCAGCGGTCTGACCCGCTTTTGTACCGGCCCCGTGCCTTTCTTCTGATCTGTCGGCTGTTGGCGGTGGGTTCCATCAGCAGGCCCGTGGTGACCTGATAGGAGCCTGGTCAAG